>JBBIRP010000082.1:0-7874 GCA_037441745.1 Ignavibacteriales bacterium | reverse complement strand
GCTTGCACATCAGCAACCCCATCACCAACCATCAATACTTGTTCAGATCTAAGTCCAAATTTCGACATAACTTTCCTTATCCCATCAGCAGATGGCTTATGATTTTCAACGTCATCTCCCGTTATAACGATATCAAAGTAATTTAATAAGCCTATTGCGTTTAAGGTAATCAGAGCAGTTCGTTTTCCTTTTCCTGTGAATACTGAAAGAATTAATCCTTTCCTTTTTAAGAAATCGAGTAACTCACGAATACCATCGTATGCATGAGCCATTTTTGGGTGTTGCTCTTCATAAAATTTGTAAAATTCTTTCAAGGCATCATCAATGTATTTTTCATCTACGAGATTTCTGATTACAACTTCTTCAGTAGGTCCGAATAGCTTCGTAATCTCTTCTGAGGAATATTTCTTCCCCAAATATTTTTCAGCAATATGATTGAATGTTGCGAAAATAAGCTCATTTGTTTTTGTTAGTGTACCATCCAGGTCAAAAACAATACAAGATATGTTTTTCATGATAGTAAAATATACCAAAAATAGTCAGGAGAAACAAAGAATTGAAATAGTTTCATTAATAATTTAATTTTTTACAATTTCATCTTTACAACCTTTTTTATTATATTTAATGCAAATTCGAAATCAAGATTTTAAGTAACATTTAACGGAGTAATAATGACAATAAATGAAATAGAACAATTGCTTGGTAGCGAAGCAAAAAATCTACTTGAACACAAATGCAAGGGAATACCAAAAGAGATGCTTTCACTGCCAGGGCCTGACTACGTCGATAGAGTTTTTGCCATTTCAGATCGCCCAACACCAGTACTTCAAAGCTTAAATTGGATAATTCATCAAGGTCGGCTCGCTCATACTGGTTACGTAAGCATTCTTCCCGTTGACCAAGGTATTGAACACTCAGCCGGCGCATCGTTTGCACCAAATCCAATTTACTTCAATCCTGAAAACATTGTTAAACTCGCAATAGAAGGTGGATGCAATGCTGTTGCTTCAACGCTGGGAGTCCTTGGCGCTGTTGCAAGAAAGTATGCCCATAAGATTCCATTCATTCTAAAAATTAATCACAACGAGTTCCTTTCTTATCCAAATACGTACGATCAGATAATTTTTGCACGAGTAAAACAAGCGTTTGATATGGGTGCAACTGCTGTTGGGGCTACAATTTATTTTGGTTCAACTGAATCAAAGCGACAAATTCAAGAAGTAAGTGCAGCATTTCAACAAGCACATGAGATGGGTATGTGTACAATACTTTGGTGCTATCTGCGTAATTCAGCATTCAAAACACCAGAAAAAGACTATCACTTATCTGCAGATTTAACGGGACAAGCGAATCATCTCGGCGTTACAATCGAAGCTGATATTGTTAAACAAAAATTACCAGAGAATAATGGTGGTTATAATGCGCTAAAATTTGGAAAAACACATCCAAAGGTTTATTCTGAGCTTACAACAGACAATCCAATTGATTTGTGTCGGTATCAAGTTGCAAATTGTTACATGGGTCGTATGGGTTTGATTAACTCAGGGGGTGAATCAAAAGGCGCATCGGATTTAGCAGAAGCTGTTAGAACTGCAGTCATCAATAAACGAGCTGGCGGTATGGGATTAATTTCTGGTAGAAAAGCATTTCAAAAACCTTTTAATGAAGGTGTGAAAATTTTGAATGCTATTCAAGACGTTTATCTTTGCAAAGAGGTAACTATAGCTTGAAGTTAAATAATTCATCATTGAGTTCGTAGTATTAGTCGAGCCATTTTTCGATTACACCACCACCCACTAATCGGTCATCATCATACATTACGAGCGATTGGCCAGGTGTTATTGCTCGTTTTGGTTGTTCAAAAATTAAATGGATTTTTCGATCCGATATCTGAGTTACTATTGCAGACGATGGGGTATCTTTGTAACGAACCATTGCCTGTACTTTCGTATTATCTAAAATTCTTTCTACACTAACGAGATTTACGTTGGCTGCTAGCAACTCTTTATGTAGCAAATCAGTATCTTTTCCAATCTGTATAATATTTCGGAATGGATCAATTTCCGAAACGTATACTTTCTCACCGTGAGCGCCAATACCACTCCTCTGTCCGATCGTATAAAATGCAATTCCATCATGGCGACCGACAGTTTTTCCATTCAATAAAATAACACCGCCTTTAATTGTCTCATTCATTACTTCAAACCTTTCTTCCAGAAATCTTCTATAATCGTTATCCGGCACGAAGCATATTTCAAAGCTCTCCTCCTTGGTAGCAGTTTTTAAATTATACTTTGCCGCTAACTCACGAACTTCTAACTTCGTGAAATCACCGAGAGGGAAGATAGTTTTACTCAGCGCTTTTTGACTCAATCCCCAAAGTGCATAGGTCTGATCTTTTGATGAGTCTTTAGCTCTGACGATTTGATACCTGTTCGATTGTTCATTTAAAACTACTCGAGCATAATGACCTGTTGCAATGTAGTCCGCTCCCAATGTTTCCGCTTTCTTAAGCAATACTCCCCATTTTATTTTTTGATTACAAATTACACACGGATTCGGAGTTCTACCGTTCTTATATTCATCAACAAAATTAGCGATGACTTCTTTATTAAAACTTTCTGAATAATCTACAATGTAATGTGGAATTCCTAATTTTACGGCAACCATTCGCGCATCATTAAACGAATCTAAGCCACAACAGCTAGATTCCCTATGAATATTTCCACCAACTTTCTCATAGTTGAACATTTTCATAGTGATTCCAATAACTCGGTATCCTCTTTCTAGTAATAGAGCAGCAGCAACTGATGAATCAACTCCGCCACTCATTGCTACAATTACAGTTCTAATATTTGTCTTGTTCATACTTTAAGATAAATAAATCTAAAAAGAAGAACAAAAGAATATTCTGTTAAGTTCAAATTATCGGAAAGGGATTATAATTTCCAATCTAATTGGAAACTAATTCTATCGTCATGATTTGTTGGAAGTTGGTCGTAACCAGAACCAATTTTCTTCACATCATCTCTGATATGATCTGAAAACTTAGCAGATAAATTAAAATGATCTAATAAACTGTACTTAATTATCAGATACCAACGTGTACCTTTTCCGTAAAGCACAGGTTGAGTTAGTACACCGTCCAGATCCCTTTCGTATTCATAAATACCCGATGAGTACGAATCGGTTCTGAAGATTGCAACCCTTAAATTTAGCCATAATTCTTTCGTAGGTAAAAAAACTAAATCGCTATAATAAATCGAACCCCTTTCACTCCTTCCATATTCTTCTTCTAAAAATAGCATCTCATATCTTTCACGGACAATAATATTTCTCGATATTCGATGATCAATATTAAATCTATAATTTTTCTTCGTTTGAAATCCATTTACCCTTTTTATGAACCCTTGTTCATCATTAATCAAAAATGACTGAACAGTTGATTTATTGTGTATTCGAAATGTAATATTTGTTTTTTTGATCAGTCTTAAATTTAGTTGAGTAAAAATATCATGCCCATTAGATGAAAAAAGAGTACTTTTACTCACAGGAAAAGAAAAAAGATCATAATAAGTATTCAAAGATAAAAATTGGTTTGGTTTAACATCGACACCTATATAGAAACCCTTTTCGTTTTCGGATCGTTCACCAAATGGTAATCCGTGCAGATTAATAAAATCATTTGGATAATTTCTAAATAAAGTAATAATTTTTAAATCTTCTATGGGATGAATGAAAATTCCAGATATGCCGGCGAGCTTCGATTTATATTTTGCCCACTCACCGTATAGAGTAAGCCCTAAAAATGAAAATTCGTAATCAGCCGATAGGTATTGAAATTCCTTCATAGAATAATCGTTGTCAACATTAAGCATTATTGGATTTGAAAAAGTAGTTTTGTACCAAGTCATGCCGACCATACATTGATTTGCGTACGAATAAACACTGCGAACGCCAAATAATTTTTCGGACACATTATTTCTATTAGTTTCTTCTGACTCGGTACGAAAATATCCAGCAGTATAAAAACTTTTTATATAACCTAATGAATCGAGTGAAGCACTCTTGAATCTACGGCTGTAAAATAATGCATTTGATAGTTTTCCTAAATCCAAATTTATAGCTACACCACGAAAGAATTCATTTTCACCTGATGAAAAGTACGGCCTAATTACGAGTCCTCTTCTTCGACTTGGTAAAATGACATCTGCGCCTTTCGATATGTCGTAAGCACGCCACAAAATAACGCCCTGGCCTGCTTCAACGTAATAATCACCAATTATCAATTTTGAAAGTATATGATAATTTGACAAAGTAATATTACCAGATAAAAAATCCGCAAACCTTTTTTCACCAGCATCTTTTTCAGTCAAAATACCTCCTAAAAGGTGGTCCCCGTACTGGATTTTTAATCTATCATATAACTTCAATGGTGACCCACGATAGATACTATCTCTGAATGCGATAGAAGTTTGTAGCTGTTGACTTACACGAGAACGAAGATGAATTTTTGAGCTCATAATATCTTTAGAAAGAAAATCTAGCACAGGGGAATCTTCTGTTGTTTGTTCACTCAATGTTTCAAGATGCTCCTCAGTTAATAAACTATCTTCACTACTCAATGTATCAATTTGAGAAAATAAGGAGCCGTGGATGAAGAAAATATTTAAGATAAATGTAAAATATCCTACGTATTTCATTTTTCTTACCAACTTATCATTAGAGAGATACAATGCGTCCAACCCAAATCTTGTTGTGAATCAAAACCATAATCGAATGTTATCTGCATAAATTTTAAACCGATGCCTGCTGTGTATTTAGCAGGTATATTCATCCAACCACCCCTGACAGCAATTACCTCGATCAACCAATATTCGAATCCAAACCTTGGAGATACTTCGTATGATGTTTCTTTTTGTAAATCAAAAAGTATCGAACATTTTTGAAGTGGTGAATAAGAAAATCCAACTGTAAAAGTTTGTGGTAGCTTTTCACGTGCTTTCCCAATAGTCGGTGAATTAGCGTTTCTTAGAAAAATTCCTCCGCTAAATTCAGTGTCTATTTTTACCAGCACACCTAAATCAACACCAAATGTACCAGCTGATCCATAATTTTGAATGCGAAGATTGTAATAATTAAGATTTATTCCAAAGTTAAGTCTTGAAATCTCCTTCGCAATGCTCACAGAAGCTGAATATTCCTGATACAATTGGAAACCAAACTTTCTGAAAGAAAAACCGACTGCACAAAGATTAAATGGTATAGCTACCGCAGCTGAAATAGTTGATAGTTCCGATAGACCATAAGGTTGTGGAGAATAAAACAATCCGATCTGGTGTTGCACAAGCTGAGAAAGACCAGCAGGATTATAATTTATTGCCCAAACATCATTGGATAAACCTGTATAAGCGTAACCGAGTGACAACGGACGCACTCCAGTTTCCGTTCTCTCGAAACCACAATAACAAATTTGTACTGAGATAATCACGTAAAATATTAACTTCCACATAATTCTCCCAAATCTTTGGTACAATTTGAACATAAAAAATCAATTGTCTATATTATAAATCAATAATGGAGACGTCTATGAGAAAAATAACTTTAATTATATCATTAATTTTCTTTGTCAGCATATTTACTTTTTCACAGGAACTTGATTGCGACTTGAAAATAAACCTTGAAGCATTGACAACATCTGAAGCCAAAGATAATTTGAGCGATTTTGTGCAACAAGTAAAAAGCTACATCAATGATTACCGATGGACACAAGGAGAATTTGGTGATGGGAAGATTAAATGTGTTATCGATATATCGTTTAGAGGAAGCGAAGGAGCAAATCATTACATTGCACAAGCATTTATTGGCAGTCAGCGACATATTTTTAAAAGCAACCGTACAACAGCTTTGCTTCGAATAATGGATGATAAATGGGAATTCGATTATGTTCGTAATCAATCCCTCAATCATATGGAAACCCGTTATGATCCTTTACTAAGTTTTATTGATTTTTATATTTACCTTATTTTAGGTTATGATGCAGATACTTATCAAACAAATGGTGGAACTCCATATTTTCAGAAAGCCTTCGATATTGCCAACATTGCGCGCGGCTCAGGAACAGATGCCAAGGGTTGGGAACAATCTCAACAAGGTCTTTACTCACGCGCACAACTGATCGAAGAACTATTAAATCCGAAGTACCAGGATTTTAGGAAGGCGGTTCACATTTATCATTACAGGGGGATTGATTCCCTGTTTACAAATTCCAAGAAACCACTAAATCGTGTGTATCTTGCGTTGGATAAGATAGCAAAACTTAAGGAAAAAATCAATCAAACAAGTTTAACCATCAAGACGTTTTTTGAAACAAAATATCTAGAAATTGCTGAATTATTTTTAAAATCAAACGATCCAATGATCTATAACAGATTATCACGCATAGACCCCGAGCATACAAAGACATACGACGAGTATGCGGAGAAAAGGAAGTTATAAAACAAACAAATATTAACCTCAAGTACTTTTCAACGCTTCTGCACCGCTAACAATCTCAAGCAGTTCCTTTGTGATGGCGGCTTGACGTGCTTTGTTATACGAAAGCAGAAGATCATGTATTAATTCAGAAGCGTTCGTTGTTGCGTTATCCATAGCGGTCATTCGCGCCCCTTGTTCAGCCGCATTCGATTCGAGCAATGCACGCCAAAGTTGAAAATGCAAATGTTTCGGGATGATGGAATTTACTATTGACTGACTCGAAGGTTCATAGATATAGTTTATCGGATTGCTTTTCTTAAGATGTGTAAATTGAGATTCTGTAAGAAGAAATGAAATCGGAAGTAATTGTTCAACAACGACTTTTTGATGTATGATTGATTTGAATTCATTGTAAACTATTTCAACTTTGTCAAACCCTCCCAACACATAATTTTTAATAATTTCGTCCATGATATATTGTGAATGATCAAAATTTAATTCTTGGAAGATTCCGATATAGCGATCAATCACATTATAATTGTTCTTTTGGAAAAAATCGTTTCCTTTTTTCCCAATACATATTAATTTGACATTCCCAGATTCTTTCAACTTGTAATAATTTGAATTTATATGTTGAACAGCAGTCTTAATTATATTGGAGTTGAAAGCACCGCATAATCCTCGATCCGATGTTATAACAATTAACGCTACGGTGTTGACTTGTTTAACTTGAAATAACGGATGCACAGTAACATCTGTAATATTTTGGAGATGCGTAAGCAACTCTTTCATCTTCCGAGCGTAAGGTCGAGCAGCAACCACCGCATCTTGAGCACGGCGGAGTTTTGCAGCTGCGACCATTTTCATTGCTTTGGTTATCTTTTGTGTGTTTTTTACACCAATAATTCTGCGTCTAATTTCTCTTAGCGTTGCCATTAATCAGGAAACTTTAAATGATGAAACAAATTCTTTCATTATTGCATGAAGACGTTTCTGTAAATCATCAGAAAGGTCTTTCTTCTCAGCAATCTCATTTAAGATATCTTTATGTTTTATGTTCATCAGATCAAGCAACTCACGTTCGAATCGCTGTACATGTTCTATTGGAATCTCATCCAAATAACCATTTGTGCCAGCAAATATACTTACGACTTGTTGTTCGACGGGCATGGGTACGTACTGACCTTGTTTTAGCAATTCTACTAATCGAGAACCGCGTCTGAGTTGTGCTTGTGTTGATTTATCAAGATCGGAACCAAATTTAGCAAACGCTTCGAGTTCTCGATACTGTGCAAGATCGAGACGTAATCTACCTGCAACTTTCCTCATTGCTTTTATTTGAGCACTTCCACCAACACGTGAAACTGAAATACCGACATTAATTGCAGGACGAACAC
>JBBIRP010000081.1:3086-8664 GCA_037441745.1 Ignavibacteriales bacterium | reverse complement strand
AACGAAGAAAAAAAAATTTTTAAACTTAAAAATATAAGACCGCCAATATACATAAAATATGCGATATGTGGACTAGAAGGCGGAGGTTGGGGACTAATTTTAGTTAGTTGCTCCTGTTGAGTTCTTAAATTTAATAAATCGAATTTCTTTCCAAGCATTTAATTTAAAAATTTACATAATCTTTTTTAGAAGTTAATTAAAAATATCAAACTTTCCAAAAAACAAAATTTTCTCTATACTCACCGTCATATAAAGGATATAAACTTTATATGAATATTAATAAAAATTATTGAAACTATCCGGATTTGAAAATAATTAATACTTTTCATTTATTGTAGCCACTATGATTATTTTAGGAATTGAAACATCATGCGATGAAACATCCGCAGCAGTGCTTGAAGATGGACGAGTAAAATCCAACATCATTTCTTCTCAACTCGTTCACCAAGAATATGGAGGTGTGGTTCCGGAGTTAGCTTCGCGCGCACATCAGCGATTAATAATCCCTATCGTAAACCAAGCCCTAAATATTGCAAAGGTGGAGAAAAATCAACTTAATGGCATTGCGGTTACATATGGACCAGGCTTAATGGGTGCGTTACTAGTAGGTTTAAGTTTTGCAAAAGCATTGGCATACGGATTGAAAATTCCATTTGTGGGTATAAACCACCTGGAAGCACATATGTATTCAAATTTCATTGAAGAACCGAAGCCAGATTATCCATTTATCTGTTTGATCGTTTCGGGTGGACATACCCAACTCGTCTTCGTGAAAGAACCGCTTCATCATAAACTACTTGGTGAAACGCTTGATGATGCCGCCGGTGAAGCATTTGATAAAGTCGCAAAGATGCTCGGGCTTGGTTTCCCTGGTGGACCAAAAATTGATAAGCTTGCTTCGATGGGTATTCCCGATTATGTTAGATTCCCTCGTTCATTACTTGAAAAAAGTGGTTATGACTTTAGTTTCAGTGGTATTAAAACATCGGTTCTTTATTGGCTTCGTGATCGTGGTTTACTTGGTAATGATGACAAATCAACAATTGATAGTGATGAATTGAAAAATATATGCGCAAGTTTTCAGGCGGCAGTCGTAGAAGTATTAGTTATGAAAACCATTCAAGCAGTTAAAACTCTTCACGTCAATAATGTAGCTATTGCTGGTGGTGTTTCGGCAAATAGTGAGTTGCGTAAAAAGCTTAAAGATGCATCCAATGAGTATGGATTCAAACTGTTCATTCCAGATGTCCAATTCTGTACTGATAATGGTGCAATGATAGCACAGTTAGGATGGATGAAACTACAGAGAGGGATCAAATCTACTTTTGACTTAAATGCAGTACCTAATCTCAACATATCCTAAGTTCCTTTAGAAGCCTTTATGAAAATAATATTGAAAGATAAAAATGAAATTCTTATTGGATCATTGATAATAATGCTTTTGGTTCTAATTGCCTTCTGGAAGTTGAGTTTGATGAAAGGTTTTATAATTACGGATGATATTTTTACAAGCGATATCATGAATGAAGGATTCCCATACCGTTTCTCGATGAGTAAAGCAATACACAATGGTGAGTTTCCTTTTTGGGTACCAGAAATTTATGGTGGATTTCCGTTACTTGCACGCGCCGAAGCAGGAATTTGCTATCCGGTCAATATAATTTTGTTTGGTTTATTCTCACCATGGGCGGCATTAAATATTGTTATCTTATTGACAATATCAACTGCTGGAATTTCAGCTTATATTTATGTTAGAGAAGTTGGTGGGAATTTTTATTCTGCTTTGTCCAGTGGAGTTGCTTTTGCCCTAAGTGGATACTTGCTTTCTCATCTGAAGCATTTGAGTAACGTTAATGCAGCATGTTGGTTACCATTAGGATTATACTTCATTGAAAGATCTATTAAAGAAAATAAAAATCGGTATCTTGTTTGGTTCAGTTTAATTTTTGGGATTCAACATCTTTCGGGTCATACTCAAATTGCGTACTATTCAGGTATACTATATCTGGTTTATTTTATTTTTAGGTTCATTCATCAACAAAGGCATACAAATTCTAAAAACCAGATATCGAAAAAATCACATTCAGAAATTGTCTGGAAAAAGTTAGCAGCGGACAGAGCAATATGGTTTTTTATTGGAATGATATTTCTCGGCTCATTATTAGGAGCCGTTCAACTACTTCCGACTTATGAATTAGTTTCTTTATCTCAACGATCCGGTGGAGTGACATTTGATTATGCATCTAATTATGCTTATGATCCTAAAAATCTCGGTATGTTCATATATCCTTACATCAACGGTGATATTGGAAATTTAACATACACTGGAAATAGCATATTCTGGGAAGATTATGGTTATGTAGGTTTAATAGTTTTTTTTCTTGCATTGCATGCGGTGTTCCGTTTGTGGAAGAATTGGTATGTAAAATTCTTTACAGTCGCTTGCATTGCATCGATATTGCTTGTACTCGGTCCAAACACGCCAATTTATAGGTTCATATTTGAATATGTACCAGGGATGAAATTTTTCCGTTTCCCAACTCGATTCCTCTTAATAACTGATCTATCATTGGTCGTGTTAGCTGGGCTCGGTTTTTCGGATTTTGTTAACAGATATTTTAAAACAAATTTAAAAGTGGCTGGGTTTTTATTATTTGGTCTGATTACTGTTGATTTGTTATTCTTCCAATTACGACAAAATCCGATTGTTGATTCAGAAGAATGGATGAAAATACCGAAATCAGTTGAGATGATTAAGCAGGATACAAGTATCTATCGAATCTTTTGTGTTGGGGGTAATCAGGCGCATACACTAACATTCCAAAAAGCTCGAGGGTGGGAAGGTGATTTAAAACCGTTTATTGAGCAGAGAGAATTTATACAACCGAGCAGTAATATTCTTTATGGTTTATCAGCACCAAATGGGTATGCAAATTTAACACCTAATTATGTAGTTGACATTTGGGGTGATCAAAATCGTCCCGGTGCTATTATGAAGACTGCTAGTATTAAAGGCGGCGAATTTTCCCCAACGCCAATTTTCTGGCGATTGATGAATATGTATAATGTGAAATATATATCTTCTTTTTGGCGTTTTGTTCCGCAAGGTGGTGTCGATGAACTTGGAAAGTATGGTGATGCATATTTTTATCGAAACAATAATTTTTTACCGAGGTCTTTTTTAGTTGGAAAATTTAAACTCGTATCTAATGTAAATGAGGCCATTAATGTTTTATTTTCAAAAGAATTTGAACCAAAGAACACTGTAATTTTATTCCAAACTCCTGAAGAATATAATTTTTCCGATAGTGTGCATGGTAATGTTAAAATTACACAATATTCACGAAATTATGTTATGATGGATGTTGAAGCTAACAAGAATGGAATTTTAGTTTTTTCAGATTCTCATTATCCGGGCTGGATAGCAAAAATGGATGGAAGAGATACAAAAATTTACCAATCTAACGTCACACAGCGTGCGGTTATTGTTCCATCACGAAATCATCGAGTGGAATTTATTTTTCAACCCGAGACAATATTGGTTGGATTTTTATTAACAATATTAGGTATTGTTTTGTTCATAATTTTTCTAAACCTAACACGGAGTAAGTCTACAACAGGTAAATGAAACACCGTGCTAAAGCAATAATAATTGTTTCTGTAATAAGCGTTATCTTAATTGCTTATGGAGTATTTTTTTCTTCAAACATTTTCGAGGGGGATAGATTCGTATTTATTTCAAGAGGAACGAGCTTTAGGGAAGTCGCAGATTCGTTAAGCAAAGCAGGGGTTATTCGTAGCAGATTTTTATTTGAGGTTGCTGGAAGAATTATGGGCACAACCACAAAGATGCAGATTGGTAAATACAGGTTTAGGAGTGGTGTATCAAACTGGGAAATTATAGACATCTTAAGACATGGGAGGACGATAGAGACGATCTCGGTAACGCTCCCTGAGGGATTAACTGCCGCAAGTTATGCAAAAATATTACATGAAAAATTAGCTATCGATTCTTCCCGATTTATGGAATTAATCAACGACTCTACATTTGCTGAAAGCGTTGGAGTGAAAAGCAACAGTGGTTTAATGGGTTATTTAATGCCAAAGACTTACAGATTTTATTGGCAGGAAAATGAAGAGGCAATTGTTAAAACGTTAGTAAATGAGTTCTGGAATGAATTCAACGAAAATATGAGAGAAGCGTTAAATCGTCGCAAGATGACGTTGAATGAGTTATTAACAATGGCATCAATTATAGAACTAGAGACAGCAATCGACTCAGAACGTTCAATAATTGCAGGAGTATATTATAATCGGTTGAATAAACGTATGCGTCTTCAAGCTGATCCGACTGTTCAATTTGCGTTAGGTGGCGAACGGAGAAGATTGCGATATAGTGATTTAGAGATTGAATCGGAATATAACACGTATAAACATTATGGATTACCACCCGGGCCAATTAATAATCCGGGTAAATCGTCAATATTAGCAGCGCTATATCCCGCTCGTCATAAGTTCCTTTATTTTGTTGCAACGGGTGAGGGTGGACATGAATTTTCAATTTCTTATATTGAACATAAACAAGCTATCCGAAAGTATAGATCGAATCGTGAGAAGAAAAAGATCCCAGATGAGAATGGTTAAGAGTAAGGCTTTAAAGAATTATAAATTTTTTCATTTGCCGGAGTTAATATATTAAGTTCTTTCCCAAAACGTACGACTGCCCCATTAAGCGCTTCAACTTCAGGACGTTTATTGTGTGTTACGTCGTAGTACATGGATGATGTACTGGGATAAGGTAAACGATGATAGTGTGTCATAGCTTTTTCTTCAACTTTTTCAAAACGATCTATTCCCTTCGCACGAGCAATAGAAGCTGCCTCATGGACTACTTGATTAAGCATTGGTTGCAAATGAGAATCAGAGAGAATTTCTCCAATAGATTTTCGTGCATATGCAGTCATACCACCAAGCCCACATATAAAAATCCACTTGTTCCATAACTCTCGTTGGATATCTTCAATTATGTCACATTTAATTTTTGCATTATGAAACGTTTCCTGTAAACGTAAACATCTTTTACTGATTGTTCCATCCATTTCGCCAATTTTGAATTTACCTGTACCGCCTTCATGTCGGATTACCCCCGGTTCTGAGATCGTACTGAAGATATAAGCTACTCCTGCAAGCACATGCTCCTTTCCGATGAACTTGGCAAGAATATCCTCATTCTCAACTCCATTTTGAATACTAATTACCATAGTGTCTTTATCAATACCTTGTTTGGCAATTTTAGCTGCTTCAATGGTATCAAAAGATTTCACAGCAATAATGATCAGGTCGAATGGTAATTTCTTATTTAGATTATCAGTAAATGTAGATTTAATTACCAGATCACCTTCTGGACTCTGTAGTTTGAGACCATTGACTTGCATTGTTTTTAAGTGGTAACCTCTTGCAACGAAGACTACATCGTTACCACCCTTCCAGAGCTTGGCTCCAAGGTACCCACCAACACCACCTGTCCCAATAATTGCGATACGCATACTTTTATAAAAAATAATTTACAATATCAATC
>JBBIRP010000081.1:0-3073 GCA_037441745.1 Ignavibacteriales bacterium | reverse complement strand
CACATCTTTTGAATGGTATAATTATGAAGTTCTTTTGTTCTATAACGATGGTACTATTTAAGACAAGATATGATTATGGATGTAATTAACACAATATATGAGTTCACTCTACATTATGCTTTCATTCTCATTCCTTTTTCTTCATAGCTGAAAATCCAACCAGCTAATTTGCCGGGATTGATTTCTCTAAAATCTTCCCAGTACTCTTTTGTATTTAAAAATCGAGAACTTGTATCTTCTAGAGGAATTTCATTGACACGCTTGAGAATTTCTTTAAAACGAGTTTTCCATAATTTCATGTTATCGAGTCTCAAATCCACCCATCCGTCATGAGCCCAGAGATTGATGTTCTTTTTATTAATGGGAATTCCTTTATCATTTTGAAAAGCTGGGATCTTTATCTCATCGGCACGAATAAGTGTTTTACCGTCGGGCATTAGAATTGGAATGCCAATCGAAATTATTCTTGATCTTAAAAGAATATCTTTTTCAATTAGTTTTTTTAGTTTATTTGAGAGTTCTTTAGGAGTTGAACTCAACACAACATATATATCTTTACAGCAAATCTTCAACAAATAAGCTTCGAATAAAAGTTTGGAAAGTCGTGGAGGGCCTAAAACTTCAAACGCCACGCTGTCTGTTCTATATTTTTTCTCCAATTTTAATATATTATCTTTTGCGAGTTGGAATAAATATCCTGCACGATATGTGGGACCGAGAGTCGCATTATCGAGAGCGTTTATAATATCATGACCAGTATTACCACCTTTAATTTCATAAATTGCATCATCTGCTATTTCCTCTGGTGTCACGAATTCCATTTGTCCTGGAGTTGTAATAGCTTCAAATTCACCTCGAGAAAAAAGGCCGTTCTCACCAGTATCTATGAAAACAGATTTTAGTGTTTTGTTTAAAGGTTTTGCAAAATTATTCATCACACGCTTTAATGTTCCACTCAGCTTTAGAGCTTTTGATGGAGGGCAGTCATAAAGTTTTATAGGTATTCCGCGTTTCTTTATTTCGCCAAATGCAACTCGTTCCCAAGCAATAGCCGCTGTCGGTTTTATTTCTTTTGTTATTGGTGCATCAGGTGTTCTGCCCATAAGAAATAGCAATAATGTCTGAGCTCCCGCAACTGATGATTTACCTAACAAAACACTCGACGGCCTCTCCTCACTGTGAGTATAAGGAATATTTAAGCCCATTCCACCAGTTCCACTCGTTCCAATTTTAATGTAGATCTTTGTTTTTGATAAATTCATTGAGCGATAAAGAAGTTGTACGTGTCGAATTATTTGTGGTATATACAGTGTGCAGAGTAATCGTTCTGTTGACTCGGCCAACGAATTTTTTACTTGATTGTTTTTTAATTGCTTGATATTTTGAATTACTTTACGCGCATTACTGAAGATGTCTTGATATGCAATTGCCGTGGCGGAATTAATGCAATCAATGATAATATCGGGTTTGTATTTATTTATCAATTGGTAGATCGAGGATTGTTTAAGTGTCTTTTCTGATAATTCGCCTAATATGTCTTCGATCAACATTTGGCGAGTTGCAGGATTATCGACGATATCTTCTCGTTTTAGATCTTTCAATGTATGCCTGACGAATATATTACCCCACCAGGGGGTAAAGAAATTTTTTGGAAGATTTAGAAATTCTTTTCTCAATATCTTGACAGCTTCTTGAGCTTCGGATTGCAGCAATGATGTTACTATGATACATTTTGGTTTTTCTTCAACAAGTCTTCTGCAAATCGCCATGCCAACTAAGCCAGCACCCCCAAGTACTAATACGGTTCTATCTTTAATATCCATAGTTTTCTTCTTTTAAATACTGATTGAAAAGTTATTTAAATTTAATAGACTTTACCATGTTCTCGAACGTTTGGAAATAAACATTCTTCTGCGGTGCAAAGTAATTTATAGTTATCCGAATGACTTTATCATTTTTAACAACGAAGTAAACACGACTTCCGATATCCTTTCTTGGCGAATAATCAGCCCAGAACGCCTGTTCACCATCAATTTGAGCTTGACCTGTTGATTTTGTATTGTAACGTTTTTTATTTTGTTCCCAAACTTTATCTACGCTAAGGTTCTGTGCTCCAAAAATATCAATGAGAATACTGCAATCAAGTCTATCGGCTCTCATCTCCATTGCAAAATCATCTTTTGGGGCTTTCTTGACAGAGACGAATTCTAAATTATCGGGATACAACATCGTGAAGAATTTAGATGTATATGTTTCGATATTGCTTGATGGTGTCCATTGTTCTGATTTTTTTGCAAGAATCATAGGTAGTTCAAAGGATTTTGTAATCGCATCAAATACTTCGGAGTGCGCTGAGTACTGGTCGCCATATCCTTGAAACTCTAATTTATACATCGCTGTATCACCGGGTACGAAATCGATATGACCAAAAATACTTGTCTTTGTTGTAGCTTGAATACGATACGTGATTTTAGTCGCAGTTTTACCTCCAACAGTTATTTGAGAATCTGGACTTACATCTGCTTTCATTTGTCTGAGCTCTTCTTTTGTTGTTTGTATTATATCTTCAGGTGTTTTTCCTTCGTAACGTATAACTTCGGCTGTGACAGCTGCACCTTCTATTCCAGTGCGAGGGTCCATCAGTTTATTCAGGACTTCTTGTGACTTTGCAAAGATTGCACGACCCGCTTGACCATGATTTTTCCATTCTTGTGGGTATTTAATTTTAAAGCCAAATGCTGGATCTTTGTATTCATTCATCACACCGACTTTTACTATTTCAATTTTTTTCTCACATCCTACTAATAGAAAAATTAAAACCATACTGAATGTTAATAAGTTTTTCATAAAATTTACTCCATTAAGTTAATTATAATCTAATGATTTTTCTTAGGGTATTATTGTTGCTATAAATTCTATTCTACGATGCCAACCATTTCAATTAAAGCAGAGTTTAAACGTCGAAAAACAAAATTAATGATTGCTCTCTTTTTATTTATTTCGCATCTTCAGCTTCTATTGATTAAATCTACATACTGGGAGATGGTGTTAGTGATATTCTTTGAGTAAGTTA
>JBBIRP010000080.1:5081-8677 GCA_037441745.1 Ignavibacteriales bacterium | reverse complement strand
TTTTTACAACAACATCCCTAACTCTTGCTTCTAAAGCACGGCATTTTGAAGCAAGAGTTAGGGATGTTGTTGTAAAAAATAATATTGATGCAGATGTAACTAAAGTTGAAGATATAAATGAAATGATGAGATACGGTATAATAATGACGCCGGCTTTGGTAGTAAATGAAAAAGTCAAAAGTTATGGCATCATTCCAAAAGATGAACAAATACTCACTTGGATAAAAGAAGGAATAAACCGATATAGATAAAAAGAATTCTAATACTTTTTGTAACATTCATTCTAACCTCTGTTCGTAATATATCAGCTCAGTCCAAATAAACGAGAAAAAATAACAACAATCCAAAAGTCACATTCATTGAACTTGTTCAGTGAATTGTGTCCCTCCTAAAATGATGCAACCCGTAATGAAAGAAATTGAAGCAAAATATGGTGGACAAGTTAAAGTTATTTTTTATGATGTATGGACTAAAGAACAGAGACCATATGCTCAACAATATAACATCAAATTAATTCCCACCCAGGTTTTTCTTGATGAGGATGGAAAAGAATTTCATCGCCACGAAGGATTCTATCCCAAAGCAGAGATGATAAAATTTTAAAGACAAGAGGGTTAAAACCAAATTACAAAAAGAGGTTATTTTGGAAGGATTATTCACAGCACTTTATGAGGCAATGACCAGAGGATTGTGTTGGCTGTTATAGCTTCTTTCTGCTAGGGAGTTTTATCCATTCTGCTTTCCCCCCGTCATCTTTCGAGCATACCTCTTATTGTAGGATTCAAAAGTTCACAAGGTAAAATTCAGAAACATTCAACATTTCTCTTGTTTTTTCAATAGGTATTTTGATAACGATCGCACTTATTGGAATTATTACAGTTTCACTCGAAAGATTGATGGAAAACATAGGTGGAGTTGGAAATTACCTTGTTACTGGAATTTTCTTTCTTGGTGACCTATATCTTCTTGATGTTATAAAACTTGATTGGAAGAATGCATGATTAAGACAAATAAACACAAAAGGATAGTTAGATGCTTTAATTATTGATTTACTTTTTGGAATGGCTTTAGGTTCTTGCGCATTTACATACATTGCCCGGTATTAGGCATTGTTTTTCAAAAAGCATGAACTAGTTCTGCTTCAGCATCGATACTGCTGTTAACTTTTGGTATTGGGCATTGCTCTATAATTGTTAGTGCAAGAACATTAACCGGCAAATTTCAGAAATATTTTAACTGGTCTGAAAAATCAAAAACTATTTTATGGATGGAAAAATATGCAGAATTTCTGTATTATTAGGTGGAGTACATCCAATCCTCTCTTATTAATATTGATCATTTAGTGTGTTAATTTAATCTATGATATTAATATGCGACGCAAGTTCGGCCTGCGCCGCATATTTATCGTTATTTTATTTTTTTGGGTTGTTATGTTCTGAACATTTAGTATTGCATTCTTTAGAACATTTCTCCATATCTTCCTTGGAACATTTCTTACTACATTCCTTAGAACATTTTTCTTTACATTCTGCTGAATGTGTTTCATGATTGCATTTTACCGAATCGCTTTTTGTACATTCACCTTTGATGTGTTTATCTGGGCATTGTTTAGGTGTTTGTACTTGAGATGTCTTCGGATTATCCTGCTTTACTCCCTTGTTGTCACCTGCGTAACCTATGACTGATGTTAACAGAACGACTGTAGTGATTATCAGTAAAATGGATTTAAAGTTCTTTATCATATTTCACCTCCTTTCATCCTTTTTTATTTATTTTTGGCGTTCACTGTGAATTATACTTTCCTTTTCATTATAAAATTTAATTAACACGATGGAAAAAAACTTTTCTTGCTGTTCGGGTGTTAGAATTCTTTTTTCTTGAATGAGCCGCTCTACGACTTCTCTTTGCATTTGAGCTTGCAGTGAATCGACTTCTTGTAATATCTGCTGAATTCTCTTATGATCGGGTATTTCTTTCATTAATTCTTTTACAAGTTCAATTCTTTTATCTTTCATTATTCCAGATAGCGTTTCAATCTTCGGTTTGTAAGTTTTTTCAAGAACATCAAGACTCGATGCTTGCCCATCTGAAATACCAAAACAACGTTTCATATAACAACCATGGCTAACCGTATCAGTTGAACTGCAATAAATGTTTTTACTATGGCTCCAACGGTTATATATGTATGTACCAAATGCTGATAAATTTATTATGGTGACTAAAATAATACTAACTATGAACCATTTCTTTTTCATTTTCTAATCTCGCTCTCCGATTCGTTCAATGTTAATGTGAAGATCTTACCTAGTGATTCCTGAGAAATAAGTTCAAAGGAATCTAAATGATAAGTTTTCAAAATATATTCTTGTTCTGCCTTTTCCACTGCGTCATATGTATCATTCATTGAAGTTGTACCAAGATACCTACCAATTAAAACCGCAATGAATAATATTACAATAATTGCTGTTAATCTAACTGCAGTTATCAATTTGTTAATGAAAATCGATGGTTGTTTTCTTACATCGTTCAAACGCAATTCAAGCTTCTGCCACAGAGATGGCGATGGTGTGAATCTTTTAAGAGCATTCTCATTTAGCCAAATAGTTGATAGTTTTTCAACGTCTTTCATGCATGATTGACATTTTGAGAAGTGTTCTTGCATTTTAATTGAATCTGACGTTGACAAATTCCTATCGACGTAAAGAATGAGGTTTTTTTGTATAGTTTTATGGTTCATTAATTATATCTTTTAAATCATTAGACATTTCAACTTCAATAAACTTGCGGTCATAAATGCTTTAGGTATGGTTTTAATCTTTTACAAAGGTTCTGTTTTGCTCGATAGAGACAAGATTCTACCGAAGAAATAGAACATTGCATTATTTTAGCAATTTCCTGATAGGGAAGTCCTTCATAACGATTTAAAATTAAAGCGATACGTTGTTGTTTGGGGAGTGAGTTTATATTTGCCTGAATAATCGTTTCAAATTCTTTCTTTTCAAGAATTGTATCTGGCTGCTCGGGACAAGATGTATTTCGGACTAATTCAGAATCTGATATAAAATCAAGAGAAAGCCATTTTTGATACTTCTTGCGTAATTGCTTGTTTAGACAATGGTTCACAGCTATTCTGTAGATCCAAGTCGATAGTTTCGATTCGAAACGAAAATTGTTAAGCGATTTATGAATATTGATAAAAATCTCTTGTGTAGCGTCTTCTCCTTCTTCTTTATCATCCAGCATTCGACGACATAGATTGAGTACCATTGGGTGGTAAATCTCGAATAATTCTCTAAAGGCAGATGGGTCATTAGCCTTTATCTTTTGATGTAATTCTTGTTCTTGCACTATAAGAGAGATATAATGTATTGGTTAAAAGACAAATTAAAACTCAAAAACTTTGCTACAAAATTCTAAATATAACAAATTTATCTTATAATTTTTATATATTGAATACAAAGTATTGAACGTTGGTTATTTTTGTGTACGATCGTTGAAATTTCTAATTTAATATTAGGAAGTTATAATGGAAATAATTGATCAAAAAGTAAAACTTTTTTATGGGTTTTTCGAGAGAGGTTGCACATACTAAGAAA
>JBBIRP010000080.1:0-5068 GCA_037441745.1 Ignavibacteriales bacterium | reverse complement strand
ATTTCTTTGTGTCGCAAATTCCTGTCGCAGTCAAATGGCAGAAGGTTTGGTGCGGCACTATCTAGGAGAATATTTCGATGCTGAGTCTGCTGGTATAATTGCAACTTATGTAAATCCTTATGCAATTAGAGTGATGAATGAGTTGGGAATCGATATAAATAATTATCACTCAAAAGATATTTCGGAATTTAATGAACATAATTTCGATATAATAATTACTCTATGTGATGACGGGGATGCTATCTGTCCTGAGTGGTTTGGTGGGGGGGAAAAGGTTCATATCCCGTTTCGTGATCCAGTAAAAACAAAAGGGACCGAAGAGGAAATCACAAATGCATTTCGCGCTGTTAGAGACGAGATGAAGGAGAAGTTGATAACTTTTCTTAGAACAAAGATTCAATAACTATTATGGAGATATCCAATAAGCAACTTTGAGGAGAAAAACATCTTCATGATCGGTTACCTTGAAAAGATTACTGAAATCCCGTACAAATTTGAATTCACCTGTATTGTCAGAATGTTCTCCAGCTCTTGTCCAAACAAGGAAAGCAGTCGAACCAGGTAAAAATTCCCATCTTAATATTGCATTTAGTCGTATAGATTTATAATTGAAATTTGGATTTCCAAATGTAAAAGTTCGTAATCCGCTTCCATCTGGATCTACCGAGTAGCTGTTTGTACTATCGATATATTGGATTGTTGAGTTGTTTTCACCAAAACGGTTGAATGTAAATGTACCAGCTCTTGAAAGCTCTTTAAAGCCGTAGTAATTGCCGACTGAAATGAGCGGCTGAAAGAAAAGTTGTAAACTTAAACGCGGAGTAAACGTCCAATCTAGTCGTATCTTTGTGGAGATTTCTTTCTGGTCTAATCTGCTGAAAAGGTAACGTTTACCGTAGGTTAATATTGCTGTTGAATCTAAAACCGGGTTAATATCAGCAGGAACCCATTGTGAAGTAGTAATACTGCGAGTGATGTCTGCTCCTATTCTACATGAGAGACTTGATGTTGGTTTCCACTCGACGCCTGGGTTAATTTCTACCTCGAAGCCACCTGATTCACTGCGAGCGCCATTTAATTCGAGTTCATAAACTATTTGTTTCCGCGAATCGGTTGAGCCTTCGATACCACCATGATAGGATCGTGGATTTATCATATTTGGACCACCCCGAGTCGAGAAAAGATCTATTGAGGGTTGGTTGATTGAGAATCTTCCGTTGAATCCCCAGTAATTCATTAGTTCGGCATTCCAGAATAAGAAATATCCTTCACCGAATTTGTTCCCATAAAAATCATAGTTTCGGAATGTTGCAAGCATAAAATTTTTTCGTCTAAAGATTCCGTCAGGTTCTAACCATCTATATCCAATAACAAGATGAGCGTTGACTACATTTGTGCGGAATTGAAAACCAAGATCGTTTACATCAAACTTGGGTGTAATGAATCCAAATGCTGTATTAAAGACAAAATTTCCCTTTTCTTTGTTTATAGCAACTCTTCCTGCGTAACCCACCATATTCGTTGCATTCGAATCTATCCTGTTGTAACCTTGATCCGGTTTTTGGAAATAGTGAATATATGATTTTTGCACATCAATCATTCGTTTGGGAGTCCCTTCAATTCTGCTTGTTGCGAACCATCCTGTCATAACGTAATTCCGATTAGTATCGAGTTTTGTCCACCCATCAATTCCAATTGCATAGGATGATTTATTAAATTGATCTAAAAGGTATGGATGATTTAGATTTCTAAAGATTCCTGTCGCTATAAAACCGAGTGCTTGTTGCCCGTTGTTGAATTCATAAAGACTTCTTATTATGTTTTGTGAAGCAAATGGTTCAACAACATCTTTATAACGATTTCCATCATTGTCAGCAATTTGTGCATATTCTCTTTCTGTTATCGTATTAATAACACCTAATGACCAATTATCACTGAGCTTTCCTGTAAGTTTACTAGCACCGAGTATTGTGGTGGCTGTTGGATAATCAACGAAACCATCGTGTTGAGTTTCACCTTGTGGTTGTCTTCCAATTCTGCGACTATAAAAGAAATCCGGATTTCCCCAATTAAAACCGAAATTATTGCTTGAACCTCCATATCCAAAGCTAAAGAAATTTGAACCATCTACGAAAAATGGTCTTTTCTCATTGAAAAAAGTTTCGTATTGACTTAAATTTACTACCGCAGGGTCTACTTCGACCTGTCCGAAATCGGGATTGATTGTAGCGTTTAACGTTAAATTGCTTCCGAATCCGAGTTTGAAATCGACACCTGCGTTTCCAAAAAATTTACTCCCTGTATTAAAAGGGTCCCCCTTCTCATATTGATTTGTTAATTTTAAATTTGAGACAACGTAAGGAAGTACTTCAATTCTAGTGGGGGGGTGAATGTTTTTTATACCAGTTAGATCAGCGAAATGAGAAACGAAACCGCTTTCTTTTTTGGGTATCATTACAAACCAGTCTTCTTCTTTATAACGGTCTATTCCTCTAACCATATTCACACCCCAGGTATATTCACTTTGATCAGGGAATCTGAGCTGAGAGTATGGTATACGATATTCGGCAGTCCATCCCTTATCATCTATTTGTGTTGCAACATCCCAAACTGCATCCCATGATTTATCGTCCCATGTGTCATTAAATAGCATACCATCAATTATTGAACCACTTGGATAAACTCCAAAAAAGAAACCTGTCCTGCGGTCGTGATACGAATCGAATGCAATTGCAAAAAAGTCGGAATTCATTTCTGCATCTCGTCTTCCAATTCTGCTTACGATTGAATCAGGATGATCATCGTACATTCGAGCGGCTACGTATACGGCTTCGTCATCATAGGCAATCCATACTTCGGTTTTGTACGTTGGTTTTGTACCCTCAATAGGGTCCCGTTGTGTGAAATCTGATATACCGGATTGCTGCCAATCTTTTTCTAATATTAATCCATCGATCTTGATAGGATTGGTAACACGATTAGCGTGAACGACAGGTCTATGATTACCAGTTGAATAAAGGTGAATCGCATACGACCTATAAAAAATTAGGGAAAACAAGATAGTTGTAAATATTTTCATAATATCAGAGAGATAATAATAATAAGAGCTAGCAATATGAACGATACTAATTTAAAAATGTTTCAAAAAAAAGTGTGTTATTTTGAAACGGTTCATATCATAAAAGGATTTATAATATACTCTTAGATTTGCATTTTTCAGAATTTTTTTTAATATTTGCACATTAATGAATAAATAATTGAACTTTTCATAACAATCATCGTATGTTGCGATGTCTATTCTTGTAAATAATTTGACTAAATATTATGGTGATGCCAAAGCGGTCGATGGCATCACTTTTGAAGTTCATTCGGGAGAGATATTAGGATTTTTGGGACCAAATGGTGCTGGCAAGACCACGACGATGCGCATTATTACGTGCTATCTCTCTCCAAGTTCGGGCTCGGTTAAAGTCGAAGGGCATGATATCCAAACAGATTCATTAGCGGTAAGAAAACTGGTTGGATATTTACCAGAACAAAATCCACTTTACTTGGATATGAATGTTCTTGAGTATCTTGAATATACAGCTCAACTCCAAGGTGTACCAAAATCACTTATTCCTCGTCGGATGAAAGATATGGTCGAAGCTTGTGGTTTGGGTGAGATGAAACATAAGGATATTGGTCAACTATCGAAAGGTTTTCGACAGCGTGTTGGGCTTGCAGCCGCAATGATTCACGATCCTAAAGTGTTGATTATGGATGAGCCAACAAGTGGATTAGACCCGAATCAGATAGTTGAAATACGAAGTCTTATCCAAGAACTTGGTAAACAAAAAACGGTTATTCTCTCTACTCATATCTTACCAGAGGTACAAGCAACATGTGGCCGAGTTGTCATTATCAATCGTGGGAAAATTGTAGCTGATGGTCCGATCGCTGATTTGCAAAGAAGTTTGCATGGAGGAGAGAAAATTATCTTAGAAGTGGAAGTACCTGAAGAACAATCTTTCGAAATGATATCTGTGCAGGTAAAACAAATCCCTGCGATCGAAACAGTTTCATTAATCAACGAGAGAAATGGTGTTAAAAGATTTAGTGTAGAAACTTCAGATGCGACTGATATTAGGAAAGATTTATTTAATTTATGTGTTGAAAAAAGATGGGGATTGTTAGAGCTTCATAGGATTCAAACAAGTCTTGAAGATATTTTCCGTCAACTAACATCATAAGTAAAGATATGAAATTCGCAAATATAAAATTCATTTTCAGGAAAGAACTTAGGTCGTTCTTTAATTCACCAATTGCCTACATTGTTATAGTAGTTTACCTAACGATATTAGGATGGTTCTTCGTTAGCAATCTTTTTTTAAATAATATGTCTACCCTTCGAACGGTATTCGAGATGACACCATTCTTGCTTCTTTTCTTTGCGCCCGCAATTACGATGCGATTAATTTCTGAAGAAAAGAAATCCGGTACATTAGAACTGCTTTTCACAAAACCGATTAAAGAATATGAGATCGTTATCGGAAAGTTTCTCGCTGCCTGGGTACTATATTTCTTCACACTTTTACCTACATTATGCTATTACATAACCGTTGCATCGATTGGAACACTGGATACGGGTACTGTAATTGGTGGTTATCTTGGTCTATTGCTTGTTGGGGCTGTGTTCTTAGGAATTAGTGTGTTTGGTTCGGCACTAACTGAAAATCAAGTTGTTGCCTTCATTATAAGTCTGTTTATCGTTTTTATCTTGTTCATGTTAGATAAAGTTCTTTTCTATCTACCAACGCAACTCGCAACTATTTTAGAATATGTGAGTGTTGATTATCACTTTTCAAATATTGCACGCGGCGTGATTGACACACGTGATTTAATTTATTATCTATCCATGATTGGTTTTTCACTCTTACTTGCGACAAATGTTTTACAAAAACGTCGAATCGCGTAATGGAGTTTAAATACGTATGAATAAAAAACAAATAATAATACGAATTGTTTTAGTACTTGGAATTCTTATTCTGATAAACATAATCGGTTTAAGGTTTTTCAAACGTTTCGA
>JBBIRP010000079.1:6845-8866 GCA_037441745.1 Ignavibacteriales bacterium | reverse complement strand
AAGTGTTATTTGATAGAATTCATACTCAACTCCAAACCATTTTTGATGCATTTTATAAAGTAAGAGATCGCTATTATACTTTCATTGATGCTGAGGGGTTATTCCCTTGGCGATTTGAGCAGCATATAAGGGAAGGTGGTTATAAGCGTGATTTCACTGCTGATTTCGATCAGATAAATCATAATGCGATCACAAACGAAGGAATTCATCCAATCCCGGCTTATGTTCATGATATTATGTCGGCGTTTTATTTTACTCGGACAATCGACTTCTCTAATTTAAAACCGGGAGAAATAATTCGTCTTAATAATTTTTACAAGGATTCGACTTATGCTCTTGATGTTAAGTTTAAAGGAATTCAAAGAGTTGATGTAGAAGCAGGAAAGTTCGATTGTTTGATTGTTGAACCATTAGCAAAAGAAGGGGGCCTTTTTAAAAGTGAAGGGAAAATTTATATCTGGCTCACAAACGATGATTTGAAAATGCCCATTTTAGTAACTGCGAAAATTGTCATAGGTAAAGTTGAATCGGAATTAATTGAGTATAGAGGTCTTGCAGGGTATCCAAAATCTAAATTATCGAAATAATTGGGTTATTTTTATGTCTAAATTTAAGAAAGCCGACCTTAAGTTCGTGAGAACGATACCTCTGAAAAAAAGAATAAGAAAAGTAAAGGTGAAAGATTTTGCAAAAGTATTTTCTCCTGTAAGAAGTTTTTCAGAGTTTATAAAATCATTTCCTAACATACTTGCTGCAAGGGATCTTCAATTATTTGTAGATGATATTATAAAAGCTCACGCCAAAGAAAAACCTATCATCTTGATGATGGGTGCTCATATTATTAAGGTCGGATTATCACCCTTAATTATTGATTTAATTAAGAGAAATATTATCACTTGCGTCGTCATGAATGGGGCAGCGGCAATTCATGATACAGAGATCGCAATGTGGGGGATGACGTCGGAAAATGTTGAGGAAAATATTAAAGATGGTAGTTTTGGTATGTCGAAAGAAAGTGGGGAATTTATTAATAATGTCCTATTGGAATTTTGCAAAAGAACTGACGTAGGTTTTGGTGAAGCAATGGGAGAAACTTTACGGAATGCACCAAGGAGTAAATTAAGTTTACTCGCCTCCTGTTATTCTAATAATGTGCCTGCTACGGTCCATGTTGCTATCGGGACCGATATCATTCACCAACACCCTTCAATGAATGGTGCAATTACGGGTGAAATGACATTTCGTGATTTTAAAATTCTTTGTGAGGTCGTGAAAAAATTAAAAGGAGGGGGTGTTGTAATAAATGTTGGTTCAGCTGTTGTGTTGCCCGAGGTTTTTCTTAAAGCATTGACTGTTGCACGGAATCTGGGTGCTAAAGCCTCTGGCTTTTCAACGGCAAACTTTGATATGATACAGCATTATCGTCCAAAGATGAATGTTGTTCTGCGTCCCACACAGAATGGTGGTACGGGTTACTTTTTTACGGGCCATCATGAAATTATGATTCCATTACTTTGTGCAATGATTAAAAATAGACTGAAAGTGAATTGATGGAAGAACAGCAAACCCGTTCACATTCTGACGGTTCAGAACTATTTCACTCCGAACCACCTGTACCGTTTATAGAAAGATTTGGGATATCCCCAATAGTTTTTGCATGTTTTGCACTTTTAAGTGTTTTTGTGCTTTATCAAATTGTCGGGGGATTAATTTCGTTAGTTTTATTTGGATTCAAACCAACAAGTGAGAGTATATTTGGGTATAGAATTTCAACTGGCTTGGGCCAAGTAGTTTTCATATTCATTCCGACGTTATTTTTCGTGCGACTTGTAACACACAATATTAAAGAATTCCTAAGGTTACAATCATCGAAAATTCTTACATTTATCATACCTCTAATTGGGGTATTTTCACTTCAGCAAATGCTTCAAGTATATTTGACGTTTCAAGAAACATTTCCGCTTCCTGAAAATTTTAAATCAACACTTGAACAATTCAAACAACTTGTTGAAGAGATTTAT
>JBBIRP010000079.1:0-6788 GCA_037441745.1 Ignavibacteriales bacterium | reverse complement strand
TGCATTAATACCAGCAATTGCTGAAGAATTTCTATTCCGTGGATTGATTCAAAGGACATTCGAGAAAAAACTTACACCGATGAGAAGTGCAATAGTTACTGGAATAATTTTTGGGGCATACCATTTAAATCCGTTTTCGTTTGTTCCACTCGCGCTGATTGGTATTTATTTGGGTTTCCTTACGATGAGAACGGGAAGTATTTGGGTTTCTGTAACTACACACTTCTTTAATAATTTTATAGCATGCATTGCATTGTATTTAAATTTCAAGGATGATTACGTCGTTTTTGGTAATGCGAGCGAAATGTCTTCGGCGTCGCTTTTATTTACATTTTGGTTGTTCGGTGTCATATTCTTAATATCTATGTTATACTTCATAAAGATAACTAAAGGTTCAAATAAGGGGAATTAACTTGAGTGATCATTCTAAACGTTTACTAATTGCAATAATTGCAATTCCTATTATTATTCTAATATGCTTGGAGGGGGAAATATATTTTTTTATTTTGATATCAATAATTTCGTCTTTCGCTATTTATGAATTTTTCAAACTGACCGAGTTGAAGGGAGCAAAACCACAAATTGTTCTCGGAATAGTATCAGGTATTGCAATACAGCTTTCATTTTATCACGCGAAGCTTAGAACTATTCTATTGCGATTTGCTGAAGCTAATGGTTGTATGATTCCGTTCCCTTCTCAAACTCAATTATTATTTATGATTTTGCTATCGGTAATTATAATTTTAAGCATTGCAGAATTATTTAGAAATAAAGGTTCACCAATTATAAATCTTGGTTCAACCTTCTTTGGGATAATATATGTTTCGTTCTTCTTTGGCACTTTGATCGGATTACGTGAATTGTTCGTACCCTTCGATTTTCCGATCGAGCGTTACTTCGGATTTTCGAGTATAAGTGATCCGATTATCATAGAAAAAATATATACATGGGGTGGTTATACAGTTATCTCTTTACTAGTAATGATTTGGATCTGTGATTCAGCTGCATATTACATTGGTAGTGCAATTGGAAATCATAAACTTTTTCAAAGAGCTAGTCCAAATAAAAGTTGGGAAGGTGCGATTGCAGGTTTTTTATTTGCAATCATCACATCTATCATCGCTAAATTTTTATTGCTAAATTATCTCCCTTTAGAAAGTGCAATCATTATCGGTTCAATTGTTGGTACGTTTGGTCAATTAGGCGATTTGTTTGAATCTATATTAAAGCGGGATGCTGGTGTAAAAGATTCGTCATTGATTATCCCTGGCCATGGAGGTGTACTAGATCGATTTGATAGTTTGATATTTGTATCACCTATTGTGTATCTTTACATTGATTATATATTATTTAGTTAGATGTTTATTAAACCACAAAAAGTAAACATAATTACACTCGGCTGTCCAAAGAATATCGTTGATTCAGAGGTTTTAATAAAGCAATTAAAATCGAACAACTTGGAAGTAGTTGATAATTCCGATGAATGCGATGCATTAATAATCAATACTTGTGGCTTTATACAAAGCGCCAAGCAGGAATCACTCGAGACGATCATGCATGCAGCGAAATTAAAAAAAGAGGGAAGAATTAAGAATTTGATCGTTATGGGTTGTTTAACGGAGCGATATTCAAAAGAGATCATTGAAGAAATTCCTGAAATTGATCAATGCATTGGTGCGAACAAATTAGATAAAGTAATTCAAAGTCTCGGATTTAATTTGAAATACGACTTGTTGGGTGAACGTATTCTAACTACTCCTCCTCATTATACTTATTTGAAAATATCAGAAGGTTGTGATCGTCCATGCTCGTTTTGTTCAATACCTTCAATTCGGGGCTCCCATAAAAGTAAACCAATCGAAAAGATAATTGAAGAGGCACAATATCTTTCAAGTTTAGGTGTAAAAGAATTAATTCTTGTAGCCCAAGATACCACTTATTATGGTTTAGATTTGTATGGTAAAAGATTTTTAGGAGAACTTTTATATAGGCTATCAGATATTAACGGAATTGAGTGGATACGTTTGATGTATGCATTTCCAACTGGTTTCCCTTTTGATATTTTGGACCAATTTAAACAGAACCCCAAGTTATGCCATTATATCGATATTCCGTTTCAACACATTTCTGATTCGGTGTTGACATCAATGAAGCGTGGAATCAAGGGTAAAGAAATTAGACATTTAATTAGTCATATTAAATCTCAAATTTCAAATATCGCTTTACGATCAACGCTTATAGTTGGGTATCCAAATGAAGGTGATAGGGAATTTAATGAACTACTCGATTTTATTAGGGAAGTAGGGTTTGAAAGACTGGGTGTTTTTAAATACTCCCAGGAAGAAGGTACGTCTGCTTTTGATTTGGGGGATCCTGTTCCTGAAGAAGTTAAAGAAGAAAGATACAATATTTTAATGGAAACTCAGCGAGATATTTCATTTAAAAAAAATCAGGACTTCATAGGAAAAATTATTACTGTATTAATAGATCAGATTGAAGGAAGTGTAGCAATAGGTAGAACTGAGTACGATGCCCCTGAAATAGATAATGAAGTAACGATTCATAATGTTAAAGATATTTTGGTGGGTGGCTTCTATAATGTTGATATAATTGATGCGGATGCTTATGATTTGTTTGGAATGTTAGCTAACACGTTTTTTGATAACCGAAAATCTACGAAATTGAAAGAAGGTATAGCAAGATGAGGTTAAAAAATATTTTTATAAAATTTTCTTATTTGATTTTACTACCAGTAAATCTTTTCGCTCAAGTTGAGATACCTCCTGCAGAATTACTTGAAATTCCGAAATTTTATTTTGATGCATTAAGTTTTAATAGTGGCGAATCTGGGGTGAGTAGATTGGATATCTACATCGAGGTGCCATACGCAGCGATTCAATTCAATAAGATTGGTAGTAATTTTGAAAGTAGTTATGAAGTAACAGTCAATATCTATGACTCATCTGAAACGCAAATTAATGAAAAATGGTGGATAGAAAAGATTAATGTTAAAGATTATCAGCAAACGGTTTCTCGCTCGTTAAGTAGCTTGAATCATCGATCTTTTATGCTCCCACCGGGGAGATATTTTGTTAGTGTTCAAATAAAGGATCGTGAGACGGGTAAAACTTCAAGTATGAAACGACGAGTTGACGTTCGAAAATATTTTAGTATACCTTTTAGTATCAGTGATGTTATGCTGGCAAATCGAGTTGAACTTGATTCGGGTAAAACTATTGTATATCCTAACATATCAGGTGACGTCGGAAATGTGCGAGACACTTTTTTCCTCGTTTTTGAAACTTACAATAATATCTCGGCAGATTCTGCAAACTTTTCAATCAGGATTTCAAACGTCAAAGGTGATATAGTACAGTCTGATTCTTTCACACAAGCCATAAAATCAAAAAAGGAGTATTGCTTTAGAATTGTCCCGACCGCAAATCTTCTTGCGGGTGATTACCTTCTCCAGATTAATGCAGTACCTAGGTCTGTAAGAAGTCTTGATGATACTGTAAGTTTATCGGTTAGTGTAAGTAGAACCTTTGCGCTCAGATGGCGAGGCGTTCCCATCTCTATTGCTGACCTTGATATCGCTATAGAACAGATGCAATATATTTTAGATAGGGATAAGGTTGAAGAAATGCGGAAAGCAAATTCAGAAAAAAAGAAAGAGATGTTTGCTGATTTTTGGAAAAAGAAAGACCCAACGCCCGAAACTGAACGAAATGAACTCATGGAAGAATATTATTCTCGTGTAGCTTATGCAAATAAGCATTTTGGTCATTATATAGATGGCTGGAAAACAGATATGGGAATGATATACATAATTTTTGGTGCTCCAAGTAACATCGAGCGTCATCCGTTTGATATTGATTCGAAACCGTATGAAGTTTGGACTTATTATGAAATCAGTCGCGAGTTTGTTTTTGTCGACGTAACAGGTTTTGGGGATTATCGACTTCAAAATCCAATCTGGGATCTCCAAAGAACTCGACCGCGATAACACTCGATTTTGAAAATGCGTCATCTATTGGTATTTATTTTCCTAATCAATAATCTGATAGTGGTGAAGGCGAGCGATGACCAAAAGGTTCGATCTGTTTCTTTCACTGGGAATAAGGTGTTTAATGATCAGAAACTCTCGAAGATATTAGTACTGCAACCATCCGCTCGATTCTCTACACTACAGTTATCAAAAGATATCGATGCAATAATCAGGCTTTATCAAGAGAACGGTTTTTATTTTGTCGATGTGAAAGTAGACACTTTTTTTTACGTGCCCGATAATTCTGAAATCGATTTGGAATTTAAGATCGAAGAAAATGATCAAGTGACAATTGATAGTATTAAGATAATTGGTAACACTATTTTTACAGACGAAGAGATTTTGAATCAATTCGATACAACACCGGGTGAAATCCTTAACTCTTCTATTTTAGAAAATGATTTTCATAATCTAATAAACAAATATGAAAGGAATGGATATCCATTTGCGTCGGTGAGGATAGAAAATGTGAGATTAAAGAAAATAGATAGTGTTTCAAAGATAGATGTTGATATTCTAATTGAAGAGGGAGAGAAAGTAACAATAGACGAGATTAAAATTGTGGGAAATAAATTCACAAAGAGTAATGTTATACTTCGGGAAACACGGATTAAGAAGAACGAGGTCTATAACTTGAGCAAGATTCAAAGAATTTCAAGTCGTCTTCGCCGTTTAAATATATTTTCACGTGTTGAAGAACCAAAACTTTATTCAACTAACAATGGAAATGGACTATGGATCAAAGTTGAAGAAGGAAACACAAGCACTTTTGACGCCATTATCGGTTTTGCTCCAACTAAAAATGGTGAAAAAGGGATCGTCACAGGCATGATCAATGTAACTATGCGAAATCTTTTTGGCACCGCTCGGAAGTTGAACGTTGAGTGGTTGCGTGATGAAAATAATTCTCAAGAGATTGGTATCAATTATCTTGAGCCTTGGATATTAAATTTTCCATTTAATTTGGGTGGTGGTTTTAACCAACGGAAGCAAGATACAAATTACGTTAAACGTATTTTTAATATTAAAGCAGAGCTACTTTTAAATGAGGAACTGACAATAAGTGGTAGTTTCAATCAGGATAATATTATACCTTCGAGCACAACTAATCTGGTCTCAAGAAGTAATACAGCTATGTTTGGTGGTGATATTCATTACGATACTCGGGATGAAATTGTCAATACTACAAGCGGAATAAATTATCGGACAAGTTATCAAATAGGTCGTAAGAATACTATAAAATTTGTTACAACGGTTCAACGAATTAGTATTGATATAGATTTTTATAAAACTATTTTGATAAGGCAGATATTGATGATAGGGTTTCATGGACGAAGTTTGTTGAGCAACGATATCGAGCTAAGTGATTTGTATCGCTTTGGAGGGACGAATACACTGCGTGGCTATCGTGAGAATCAATTCCTTGCATCTCGACTTGCCTGGACGAACATTGAATATCGCCTAATAATAGAACGCCGTTCGTATATTTTCGGTTTTTTAGATAACGGTTATTATTTTCTTCCTGGGGATGATGATAAAGGAATACCCTCGGTACAAAAATTTAAATATGGTTATGGAATAGGTGTGCGACTTGAAACCATCTTGGGAAATCTCGGCGTCAGTTTTGCTTTTGGTGAAGGCGATTCGTTTTTAGAAGGTAAAATTCATATTGGATTGATAAGCGAGTTTTAATGAATTGTAAGTTATATGTTTATATTCAGAATATGAGATATGGTAAGTCTGAAATATGAAAGAAAATATTGGGAACATGGATTAAATTATATCGCTGGCGTTGATGAGGCGGGGAGAGGACCAATTGCAGGCCCTGTAATTGCTGCATCTGTGATTTTCCCATCGGATGTGAAGATCGAAGGCATCAATGATTCGAAGTTACTTCAAGAACGGGAAAGAGAAAGATTGTTTGATGTTATACATCAAAGGGCGATAAGTGTTGGAATTGGAATCATCGATCATGAAGTAATAGATAGGATAAACATCTTGAATGCAACATTTCGTTCGATGAATATTGCTATTAGTAATTTGAAATTTTCTCCCGATTATTTATTGATTGATGGCCCGCATTTCCCGGGTGCGAATATACCGTATGATACAATTATTAAGGGCGACACGAAATGTTTCTCGATAGCTGCAGCATCAATAATAGCAAAAGTAACGAGAGACCGTTTGATGAAAGAATATGACAAATTATTTCCTCAATATGGATTTGGACAACATAAAGGTTATTGTACTAAAGCTCATCTGGAAGCTATAAAAAAATTTGGTGTTTGTGAAATCCATCGAAAAAGTTTTCGGATACCGGTAAAAATTTTTAAAGATGACAGTTCAATTTATTGAAATAATGAAAAATAAACGAAAAAATGGAACTATCGGAGAAAACATTGCTGTTGAATATTTGAAGGAAAAAGGTTATCATATCCTCCAGCGTAATTATCGCTACGATCGCGGCGAGATAGACATTATAGCTGAAGATAGCAATGTCCTGGTTTTTGTGGAAGTAAAAGCTCGTCGTTCAAAACAATATGGTGAACCAGAAGATGCGGTTACTCCACAAAAACGTAAAAAAATTAGAGCGACTGCTGATGGTTATTTATTTGAACACAATATTGATGATAAAATTTGTAGATTTGATGTTTTGGCAATTACGTATGAAAGGAACGAAGTTCTAATTCGACACATCATAGAAGCATTTTAAATAATGTGAACATTATTATTATCAATT
>JBBIRP010000078.1:6229-8888 GCA_037441745.1 Ignavibacteriales bacterium | reverse complement strand
ATAGCGATGGTCGCAGTGGGTGAAGGTGCGAGAGTACAAGTGGAGACACAGATTAGCACATTAGGTTCAAATATCTTGATGGTTTTTCCAGGTTCATTGAGCCGTGGTGGTGTTATGGGTGGCAGCCAAACTGGAACAAGTTTAACAGAAGAAGATCAACAAGCCGTAAAAGAGCAGTGCCCCGCTGTTGCATACGTAAGCCCTCAAGTTGGAACGGGTGCCCAACTAGTATATGGAAATAAAAATTGGGGAACAAGAGTGCAAGGTGGTACGGTTGATTTTTTTGCGATACGTGATTGGCAGCTATCATCAGGAGAATTCTTCACAGATCAAGATGTTCGGGCAGCTACTAAGGTTTGTGTAATCGGACAAACAATCGTTGATCAGCTTTTCGAATCTGCAGATCCCGTGGGACAGACAATCCGAATCCGAAGTATTCCGTTTAAAGTTATAGGCGTATTAAGACCGAAAGGTCAAAATGCAATGGGACAAGATCAAGATGATATCGTGATTATACCATACACGTCGCTACAAAAAAGGCTCGCCGGGCACATACGATCTTGGGGATTTATTGTATCGGCGGTAAGTAAAAATAAAATTAATGAAGCCCAGCAACAAATTTCCGATCTTCTTCGCGTACGACATAAATTGGGTCCAGGAGATGATAATGATTTTACGATTCGAACACAAACAGAAATCGCTGATGCTCAATCAGCAACTGCAAAGATTATGACGATTCTACTCGCGAGCATTGCTTCTATATCACTACTTGTTGGCGGAATTGGTGTCATGAATATAATGCTTGTATCTGTAACAGAAAGAACGAGAGAAATCGGTATTCGGATATCCATTGGTGCACGTCAACGTGATATTTTAACACAATTTCTAATGGAAGCAATTGTAATGAGTCTGCTTGGTGGTTTAATCGGAATTGTTTTTGGTGTTGTCGCCTCAAACCTTGTATCAAAATTTGCTGGATGGCCCACATTTGTGACACCACAATCGATAATAATGGCTGTCTCTTTTTCGATGGCAGTTGGTGTTTTCTTCGGTTTTTATCCCGCACGTAAAGCTTCAAGTCTGAATCCGATCGACGCGCTCCGATATGAATAACAATTGTTTTATTTTTTTATTGTAATCTTATTAGATTTTCAATAAATTATATATTGTAATTTAGATTTTTCTCACATCCAGAAATTTCGAAGCAAATGCAGTTTAAACTTGTTTCCGATTTTAAACTTAGCGGTGACCAACCGCAAGCGATAAAAGAACTTACCGAAGGTTTACTGAGAGGTGAAAAATATCAAACACTACTCGGAGTTACTGGTAGCGGTAAAACATTCACGATCTCGAATGTTATTGCGAAAGTTAATAAACCAACACTCGTCATGTCTCATAATAAAACACTTGCTGCGCAACTTTATTCTGAATTTAAGCAATTCTTCCCTCACGATCGCGTCGAATTCTTCATCTCCTACTACGATTATTATCAACCTGAAGCATATCTACCAGTCACAGATACATATATTCAGAAGGATTCATCAATTAATGATGAAATTGATCGATTACGTTTACGTGCGACGAGTGCACTTCTAAGCGGCGATTCGAATGTTATCGTCGTCGCCTCAGTCAGTTGTATTTATGGGATTGGAGCCCCCGAAGAATGGCTCGAACAGATGATTCATATCCGAAAAGGTGAGCAAATTGAACGTAATGCTTTTTTAAAAAAACTTGTTGATATTCATTATGTTCGTAACGATTTTGAATTCACGAGAGGTACATTCCGAGTTAGGGGCGATGTTGTAGAAATAATACCTGCCTATGAAAATGAACAAGCTGTTCGAGTACAGTTTTTTGGAGATGAGATTGAAAAAATTTTTTATATTGACCCACTTACAGGTAATTTTATAAATGAAATTAATTATGAGGTCATCTATCCAGCTAAGCATTTTATAACAACTCCAAGAACGCTGGAGCGGGCTATACTCGATATAGAAAAAGAACTCGAAGAACGAATAAAATATTTTAAGAAGAATGGTAAATTACTCGAAGCCCAGCGCATCGAACAACGAACAAGATTTGATATTGAAATGATGCGGGAAGTCGGCTATTGCTCTGGTATCGAAAATTACTCTCGGCATATTGCTGGTCGACCGCCAGGTTCAAGACCATATTGTTTAATCGATTATTTCCCAAAGGATTATTTATTAGTGATAGATGAATCTCATGTAACAATACCGCAAATTGCAGGTATGTGGCATGGTGACCGTTCTAGAAAAACAACACTGGTCGAATATGGTTTCAGACTACCATCTGCTTTGGACAATAGACCACTCACATTTGAAGAGTGGGAAAATATGGTAAATCAAGTCATTTTTGTGAGTGCAACACCGGGATCATATGAACTTGAAAAATGTAAAGGTGTTGTAGTTGAACAGATAATTCGGCCAACTGGACTTGTAGACCCAGAAGTCGAGATTAGACCTGTAAAAAATCAAATTGATGACCTTATTCATGAAATAAGAGAACGAACGAAGAGAAACGAAAGGTGTTTAGTTACAACATTAACAAAAAGAATGGCGGAGGATTTGTCACGATATCTCAGTGACATCAATATTAAAGTAAGATATATTCATTCAGAGATCGATGCATTAGAACG
>JBBIRP010000078.1:0-6207 GCA_037441745.1 Ignavibacteriales bacterium | reverse complement strand
ACTCGGAGATTTTGATGTACTTGTTGGAGTGAACTTGCTCAGGGAGGGATTAGACCTTCCCGAAGTATCTCTTGTTGCCATACTCGATGCAGATAAAGAGGGTTTCTTACGCTCAGACAAATCGCTGATCCAGACAGCCGGCAGAACAGCACGTAATATAAACGGTAAGGTTATACTTTATGCTGATATACAAACGGGATCAATGAGGCGGATGATAGAAGAAACAAAACGCCGACGTGAAATTCAAATCCGCTACAATAAGGAACATGGTATAACTCCAAAAACAATTTATAAATCGCCTGAAGAAGTTCTTGCAGCAACCTCGGTTGCAGATGTCAAAGCATCACGTGATGCAGCCAGAGGTAAAGAAAAAGTACCTATTGTCTCAGAATCTGTATTTAAATATATGACTAAAGACCAAAGGAAAGATTTAATTGAAGAACTTAGGTTTGAAATGCATAAAGCATCTAAAGATTTAGAATTCGAAAAGGCCGCATACCTTAGAGACGAAATTGCAAGGTTGGAAAGGATTATTTAGGATATTACATGATGAGATCCTTTAGATATATTTCAAATATGATCTTGGATTTTATTTATCCACCTATTTGTTTTTTATGCAATGGAAAATTATCCGAACCTCATTTAAAAATTTGTCCAGTTTGTTGGAGTAGTTTCACTTCGATTGATATCAGAGATCCAACACTACTTGAACTAAAATCAAAATTCAAAACTGAGGGAAAAATTGAAGATGTTATATCTTGCTATCTCTTCGAAAAAGATGGAAATTTACAGGAAGTAATTCATTTATTGAAATATCGAGGAATGAAATCATTGGGTGTAAAATTAGGCGAAGAACTTGGAAAAGTGATTATTAATAATCAGAAATTTTCAAATGCTGATTTTATAATTCCTATTCCACTACATAAACTTAAAAAGCGAGAGAGAGGTTATAATCAAAGCGAATTTATTTGTAAGGGAATTTCTTCTATTACTAACATACCAGTGAATACTGAAATAGTTTATCGTGTGAAATACACAAAGTCTCAAACTCAACTTAATTTTATCGAAAGAATGGAAAATGTAGCCGATGCATTTTTTATCAGTGAAAAAAATCGTAGACTTGTAACTGGGAAAAAGATTATAATTGTGGACGATGTAATCACAACAGGTTCCACGATCAATTCATGTGCGAACGAGCTCATAAAAGCAAACGCAGGAACTACACTTGCCGCTTCCGTTGCAATTGCTTAATAGTTGATTTTGGTCTCCAATCTTGGTAAATTAAACAAATTTCAATCATCAAATCTGTTAAATTTCAATTTTTTTAAATATTTTTCACTTAATGGAGATATTCAATGGCAGTTAAAATAGGAATTAATGGTTTCGGCCGAATTGGTCGTCAAGTACTTAGAGCGATCAGAGATCGATATCCGAATACATTAGAAGTTGTTGCGATAAATGATATCGGTGATTTAAAAACAATGGCTCATCTATTAAGGTATGATTCAAATTACGGTAGATTTAATGGGAAGGTTGAAGTTAGTGAAGGTGAGCTAATAATTGATGGGAAGAAAATCAAAATGTTTAAAGAGACTGAACCCGACAAACTTCCCTGGAAGGATGTAGGAGTTGATATTGTTATCGAAGGGACAGGACTTTTTACCATAAAGAAAGATGGTGTTAATAAAAAAGGAAAAGCAGTTAAGGGAGCCGAAAATCATATCACAAAAGGTGGTGCAAAGAAAGTTATTATCACTGCTCCAGCAGAAGGTGAAGATTTGACCGTAGTCATTGGTGTGAACGAGAAAAACTATGATCCGAAAATTCATCATGTAATTTCGAATGCATCATGCACTACGAATTGCCTTGCCCCAGCGGTTAAAGTTGTTCATGATAAATTTAAGGTAATACGTGGTCTGATGACAACAGTACATGCATATACCAACGATCAAAAGATATTAGATTTACCCCACAGCGATTTACGACGTGCGCGAGCTGCAGCGATGAGTATAATCCCAACTACAACAGGAGCAGCAAAAGCTCTTGCTTTAGTAATTCCAGAACTTAAAGGGAAATTTGATGGTTATGCATTGCGTGTACCAACTTCTACGGTCTCCGTTGTCGATTTCACAGCTCATATCGAAAAACCCTGTACAACCGATGAGTTACGGCAAACGTTTCGAGAAGCAGCAAATGGCTCTTTAAAAGGAATTCTTGCCGCAGTTGAGGAACCGTTAGTTAGCATTGATTATAAAGGTGACCCTCACAGCTCATCTGTTGATCTGCCTTTTACACAAGTTCTTGGAAAAGAGAAAAGCGATTTCATAAAAGTCGTAACTTGGTACGATAATGAATGGGGTTATTCGGTCCGAACAGCTGACCTTGCAAATCTGGTTGCATCAAAGTTATAATTGTTTCTTCATAATTATACGGGAAATTATAGGTAATCATGGAGTAAAAAAATTAGACGTAGCCCCGATTAGAGAAAGGAAATATATAGATGGATAAAAAAACTGTAAAGGATATAAATATTAAAGGTAAACGTGTTCTTATGCGAGTTGATTTCAACGTTCCAATGAATAATGGTGAGGTTTCAGATGATAAACGCATCCGAGCAGCACTGCCAACAATAAAATATGTTTTGGACCAAAGTGCATCGCTTGTTTTGATGAGTCATTTAGGTAGACCTAAGGGTTCAGGTTTTGAACCAGATTTTAGTTTAAAACCCGTTTCTAAAAAACTTGCGGAATTATTAGAAAAACCTGTTGTAATGGCGCCGGATTGTATAGGTGAAGAAGTTGAGCGATTAGCAGGTAATCTGAACCCGGGCGATGTAATGCTTCTTGAGAATGTCCGCTTTCATAAAGAAGAAGAGAAGAACGATCCAACGTTTGCTAAGCAATTATCAATGCTAGGAGATGTATATATAAATGATGCCTTTGGTTCAGCTCATCGTGCCCACGCAAGTACCGAAGGGGTAGCTAAGTATATTCCCGCTGTGTCAGGTTTTTTAATGGAGCAAGAATTACAATATCTTGGTAAAGCAACAATAAATCCCGAGCATCCATACATTGCAATTCTTGGCGGTGCTAAAATTAGCGACAAGATTGCTGTAATAGAAAATTTATTAAAAAAATGTGACAATTTGATAATTGGCGGTGGCATGGCAAACACTTTTCTCGCTGCTAAAGGTTTCAACATGGCGGAAAGTTTGGTAGAACAAACTGCAATTCCAACTGCAAGATATATTATTTCAAAAGCAAGTACTAAATTACTCTTACCAATCGATGCTGTCGTCGGAAAAAAAACCGATCCTCAAGCTCAGCCTATTGTAGTGGATGTTAGTAATATACCAAGCGGAGGATGTATGATGGATATAGGACCAAGGAGTATTGATAAATTTACTGATGTTTTAAAAAATGCTAAACTAATTGTTTGGAATGGTCCTTTAGGTGTTTTCGAAGATGATAGATATTCAAAGGGTACATTTGAAATTGCTAAGTTCCTCGCAAAATTAAATGCTACAACCGTCATCGGAGGTGGCGATAGTGCTTCTGCAGTTAAGAAAGCTGGTGTTGCAAAACAAATGACGCACGTATCTACAGGCGGCGGCGCTTCTCTTGAATTCCTTGAGGGGAAAATTTTACCAGGCGTTGCTGCATTATTAGATAAATAATTGTTTAAAATATTATTCGATAATCCAGTAGTGGAGGCGAACCAGAATCTACTGTTCTTTCGTTTATTCTAATAAAAGGTTATATTGTAATATGTCTTACTATCGTTATACCAATTCAAGTTATTATAAACCATCTTTTTTTGGTGGATTTAGATTTTTTCCACCAGTTATAAAATCTTTATTGATAAGTAATGTGGCTATTTATGTTCTTATGAGTTTTTTTGGATTGTTTAGTATTCATGGCTTCCCGCTTTCTTTTCTAATCAATACCATTTTTCCACTCTATCCTTTAGGAAATGGATTTCATGTCTGGCAGCTGTTGACTTATATGTTTATGCATGGCGGTTTAATGCATCTATTCTTCAATATGTTCGCTTTGTGGATGTTTGGAATGGAGTTAGAAAATCAATGGGGTTCAAAAAAATTTTTCTTGTACTACATAATGTGTGGATTAGGAGCTGGATTATCGAATTTACTTATTGCACCACTTTTTAGTACAAGTGGACCGACGGTTGGTGCATCTGGGGCTGTGTATGGAATATTGATAGCTTTCGGTATGTTGTATCCAGATCGTCCTATTTTTGTTTATTTTCTCTTACCGATTAGAGCAAAGTATTTTGTGATGTTTTATATTGGACTAGAAATTTATGCTGGTATTACAGGAACTACCGATGGAATCGCACATTTCGCTCACCTGGGTGGTGCGGCAGTTGGTTTCTTTTATATTATTGCGGAAGAAAAAAAGTTTACTATCAGCAACTTCTTGAGGAAAAAGAAAATGCATTATGTCCCCGGCAATGTTGATTATGATTACACATTTAGTGATTCTCAGTTTGATGATGCTAACTTCTTAGAGCATCATGATAAGACTAAAAATGATATTGAACAGCGTATTGATGAAATTCTCGATAAGATAAACCAGTATGGTTATCAAAGTCTTACAGATGAAGAGAAGAAGATTTTATTCGAAGCGAGTAAGAAATTAAATTAAGATAGAGAATAGAAGATAAATGACGGAAACCAATCAAGGATATAAAGTTGGGATAAGACGTAAAACACGGCAAGTTAATGTTGGGGGAGTTTTAATTGGCGGTGATGCTCCGATAACTGTACAAACGATGACGAAGACAAAAACATCTGACGTCGGGGCAACGGTTAAGCAAATAAAACGAGCAGCTAATGCCGGATGTGATATCATACGTGTAACGGTTAATGATGGACCTGCAGCGGAAGTAATATCTGAGATTGTTAAACAATCACCAATACCAATTGTTGCTGATATTCATTTCAATCATATCTTTGCATTAAAGTCAATTGAAGCGGGTGTTGCGAAGGTTAGAATAAATCCAGGTAACATCGGGTCTAAGGAGCGAATACGTCAAATTTTGACAGTGGCTAAAGAAAAAGGAATTCCAATTCGAATTGGAGTTAATTCTGGCTCACTCGAAGAAGATATTCTTGAGAAGTATGGATATCCTACCGCTGTTGCTTTATTCGAAAGTGCAATGAGACATGTTAAAATTTGTGAAGAGTACGATTTCAAAGACATCGTTATCTCGGTTAAATCCACAGATGTGAAATTGATGATCGAAGCTTATAGGTTAATTGCACAACGGACAGATATTCCACTTCATCTCGGTGTAACAGAAGCTGGACCAACTAAATCGGGAACGATTAAATCTGCTGTTGGTATAGGAACACTTTTAGCGGAAGGAATTGGTGACACGATTCGTGTCTCACTTACTGATGACCCGGTGAGAGAGGTTGAGGTTGGAAAGGAAATTCTTCGTTCATTGAGTCTTGCGACTAGAAATGTTGAGTTGATTGCTTGTCCAATGTGCGGACGATTGGAGATCGATCTATTTGGTGTAATGAAAGAACTGGAAGAGAAGTTATCGGGCATAAAGAAACCTATAAAGATTGCAGTGCTTGGTTGTGTGGTTAATGGGCCAGGTGAAGCTAGTGAAGCCGATATTGGAATCGCGGCAGGAAAAGGAGTTGCTATTTTATACCGTAAAGGGAAAATGATCAGGAAAGTAACTGAAAAGGAGATAATTCCCACCATCTTAACTGAAGTGGAGAAATTTTAAAATATTCGGTTTTTTAAGTATTCAACACTCCTACCAAAAAAACCATAATTTTTTTCAATATTTTTAATCAGAATTTAATATTAATAACCACCTCTAATTTTCATATTTTTTAAGGATTTTCAAATAAATATCTCATAATTTTCACGATTTTCCTTTGATTTTTAATGATTTTAAAGGATTTTTAATATCCTGGATGATAAAAAAACTTGTAAATCAGATTTATTATAATTAAATTAGCCTGTTAGCAGCGAAATATTATGTAATAGTTTATATATATTGATTACTTCATTGACTTTAAACATTATTTATTATAGTCGATCATATTCGAACCAAACTACACGATTCCTTAATTTATTACTAATATTTACACTTTTTATATCATTTGATTTAAATGCGAACCAATATCGTAGCCTTCAAACCGGTAACTGGAGAACTGTAACA
>JBBIRP010000077.1:1145-8983 GCA_037441745.1 Ignavibacteriales bacterium | reverse complement strand
CTTATCAAATCTCCACTGGGTGGAATATGTTATCACTACCTAAGAAAATTGAGAGTCACGACCGTCTCACTATTTATCCAAATTCAATATCAAAAGTTTTTATCTATCGTAACGGTTATATCCAATCAGATACAATCCCTGAAAAAATTGGATACTGGATAAAAAACAGCACTGATGAAAGTCTAACAATTAAAGGAATACCGATACTATCAGATACAATAAATGTTTCAACAGGATGGAATTTGATAAGCTCTATCTCAGAACCAATCTCAATTAATCAAATAACCTCCGAACCAGCGGGTATTGTAACATCACAGTTCTTTAGCTATGAAGCAAATTATGTAAGTAGCGACAGTATTAAGCCAGGAAAAAGTTATTGGGTAAAAGTAAACCAAGATGGGAAGTTAATACTTTCATTCTCAACGATGGCGCAAGCAGAAACGAATCGGATAAAGATAGTTCCGATTAAGGGATTACCTCCATCTTTGAAATTAGAATAGTTAGATCGTTAATGAAACATATGAGCTTAATAAGATAAAGGGGCTAATTGACTTAGCCCCTTTCCGTTTATTGTGCTTTCATCTCCATTAATGATTCTTTGAGAATACCTATTCCTTCATCTATCTCATGTTTTTGAATTGTTAATGGTGGACGGAAGCGCATCGCACGCTCACCACTACCGAGGATTACTAGTCCTTTATTAAGAGCTTTCTTTCGAAGTTCATTGCGTTGCTCGGGTGTAGGCAAATCAAACGCACAAAAGAGTCCTCTACCGCGCACATTACTGACTAACTTCGGAAAATCTGCTTGAAGTTCATCCAATCGATTGATGAGATGTTCCCCAACGATGCGGGCATTCTCAACTAAATTATCTTCCTCGATAATTTCAAGATAACGCTGTGAGCGAACCATATCTAATAAACTACCACCCCATGTTGAGTTCAAGCGACTTGCAACCTTAAATACGTTATCCCTGACCTCATCTATACGTTTGCTCGACATGAATCCGCACACCTGCGTTTTCTTTCCGAACGAAATCATATCGGGCTTAATGAAGTGCTGATGTGCCCACATCTTCCCTGTTAGTCCAATCCCTGTTTGTACTTCATCCAGTATAAGCATGATTTCATTTTCATCCGCAATTTGCCGAAGTGTCTCAAAGAATTCTTTTCTGAAATGATTATCGCCACCTTCACCTTGAATTGGTTCGATTATTATTGCGGCAATATCATCCTTATTCTGTTTAATTACATCTTTTATCTGATTAATCGAGCGAGCTTCTGCTTGTTTCACTGCTTTCAAATTCTCTTCATTTAATGGAAACTTGACAGTAGGATTTTCGATCCTTGGCCAAGTGAACTTAGGATAGTAATCGATCTTAGTTGGGTCGGTATTTGTTAATGACATTGTGTAACCGGTGCGACCGTGAAATGCCTGACGGAAATGAATTACCTTCATTCTCGATTCATCCTGCAATCCTCGATAGATTCCTTTAGCTAAATTTTTTCGCATCTTCCAATCGAAAGCGGCTTTGAGAGCATTCTCAACACCAAGCGCTCCACCTTCTATGAAGAAAACATAAGGTAGATAATCAGGCATAGCGATACGAGCAAACGTCTCGACAAATTCAGCCATCTCGACGGTATAAACATCCGAGTTAGTCGGTTTGTTAATTGAAACGTATGCCATTTTTTCTTTAAATTCCTTTGTTACCATCTTAGGATGATTTAAACCAATAGGCATTGAGGCAACAAACGTGAAAAAATCAATTAAGCGTCTGTTGTATTTAGAATCCCAGATGTACACACCTTCGCTCTTTTTGAGATCGATTATAAAATCAAGTACATCTACAAGCATATGCTTACCGATCACGGACTCTACGTCCTTAGGTTGAATATTTAATTTCATAAAGCACCCTTTTAGTTTTTAGTAAAAAGATATAAGTTTTAAGTTGTAGTAAATTAGGAACTGCCCAGAATCTACTTATACTTAATATCTTTCCTGGTGTTCGTAGAAGGAAATAATGTAAGGTCTTCCGATTATCTGCGGAATTTGGATGTTAAACGATAGTATTTCTTCTTCTCGGAAGATTTTCATAATAAAATATAAGAAGAAATTTTAAACTACCCAAAAGGTGTTAATAAATAAGGGCGGATAATAATCGATTTAGGGATGAATTCATAAACGCCCTTATTAGCAGAAAAATTATAATCACGAAATTGATCGAGCAAAGAATTCAACTATTTTTCAGTATCTATCTGCGCCCGCTGCAATCCACCACTGTAATCAATATAAACTGTTTTCCACTCACTGAAGAAATCATAGACAGTCCATCCACCTTCACGGTGTCCGTTACCAGTCTGCTTCACACCACCGAACGGCATATGTGCTTCGGCGCCAATTGTTGGAGCATTAATGTATGTTATACCAGCTTTGATATCTCGTACTGCTATAAATGCATCATTAACATTTTTTGTGTAAATAGAAGAAGATAAACCATATTTTGTATTGTTAAGCACGTTTATTGCTTCCTCCAAAGACTTAATTCTAATCACCGAAAGCACTGGACCAAAAATTTCCTCCTTTGCAATTCTCATATTTGGAGTTACCTCAGTAAAAATAGTTGGTTGATAAAACCAACCTTTATCAAGGTCATTGCCCCTACCGATATCACCACCGCAGACGAGTTTTGCTCCCTCTTTTAAACCAATTTGCACATAAGTGTGGTCAATGTTTCGTTGACCTTCATTAATGCACGGACCTACATTTGTCGTTGGGAGTAACCCATCACCAAGTTTAAGTTTCTTAGTTCGATCGACGAGCATTGACATAAATTCATCAAAAACTTTTTCGTGTAAAATTAACCTACTCGTCGCGGTGCATCTTTGTCCTGTTGTTCCGAATGCACCCCAGAGTACACCTTCGAGTGCCAAACTCAAATCGGCATCACCCATAACTATTTGTGCATTCTTACCCCCGAGTTCAAGCGATACACGTTTTAATGTTTTCGCAGCAAGTTCAGAAATCTTTATACCAACATCAGTTGAACCAGTAAAGCTTATTAAGTCGACGTCGGGATGTTGAACAATGCTCGTTCCAACTTCACCGCCGCCTCCGTGGACAAGATTAACAACGCCATCAGGTACACCAGCTTCCTGCAAAATTTCAACAAGTACCGTTGCAGTAGCAGGGGTATCTGAGGCAGGTTTGAATACAACGGTATTACCACAAAGTAATGCTGGAAAAATTTTCCAAGTAGGAATTGCCATTGGGAAATTCCAGGGAGTTATAATTCCTGCAACACCAATCGGAACTCGCATTGCCATGTTAAACTTGTTCCTTAACTCCGATGGTACGGTATGACCAAAAAGTCGGCGACCTTCAGACGCTGCGTAATATGCTGTATCAATTCCTTCTTGAACATCACCTTTTGTCTCTGTTAAAACTTTACCCATCTCCCTTGTCATGAGTTTCGCGATATCTTCCTTGCGAGTGACAAGAATATCTCCCACCTTTTTCAGAATATCACCACGTTTTGGTGCGGGCACAAGTCGCCATTTTTCAAATGCAATCCGGGCTGCTTGCACAGCTTCGTCCACATCTTCTTTCCCAGATTTTGGAAATGTTCCTATTAGTTCGTCCCATCTAGCAGGATTTCGGTTCTCAAAAGTTTTACCTGATTTGGCATCACACCATTTGCCGTTAATAAAATTTTGATATTTCTTCATAGAATTCTCCTGAATAAAATTTTTATTTTGATATTGTTTTTATTACACTTAACATTGTTTACATTTAATACAACCCAACTCTCTCAAAAATATAATCAACATTACGAGTCCATCTCTTTAGATCAAACAATTCATCAAGTTCGCTATTGCTGAGGTATTTCAAGATTTCGGAATCTGATTTTAACAAATCCTTAAAATGAATTTTTGTTTGCCACACTTCCATAGCATATTTTTGAACTATAGTATACGCATCTTCCCTTTTTATCCCTCTACTTGTCAAAGCGAGAAGAACCTTTTGTGAGAATATTAATCCATTTGTTTGTTCAAGATTTTTTTTCATATTTTCTGGATAGACAATTAATTTATCGATTAAATCAGTCATTAGACCGAGCATATAATCCAACAGAATACAACTATCGGGAATTGTAATGCGCTCGACTGAAGAATGAGATATATCGCGTTCGTGCCACAGCGGAATATTTTCCATTGATGCTAACGCATTTCCGCGGAGAACTCTCGCAAGCCCAGCTACTCGCTCACAAGTCACCGGATTTCGTTTATGGGGCATTGCCGAGGAACCTTTTTGTCCTTTTGAAAAATATTCTTCAACCTCAAGGACTTCTGTTTTCTGAAGATGTCTTATTTCAGTTGCAAACTTTTCTAACGAACTGCCAATAATTGCAAGTGTGGTTAGAAATTCTGCGTGATTGTCACGCTGCAAGATTTGAGTTGAAATTTGAGCTGGTTTCAATCCCAATTTTTCACAAACATATCGTTCAACAAATGGATCAAGATGTTCATAAGTCCCAACTGCACCCGAAATTTTTCCGTATGAGACTGTTTCCTTTGCTTGTTCGAGTCGTTTGATATTCCTCTTCGTTTCATCGAACCAGACAGCTAACTTAAGACCAAATGTGATTGGTTCAGCATGAACACCGTGTGTACGACCAATCATGATTGTATATTTAAATTCATTTGCTCTTCGAGCAAGAACATCTTTCAGGTTTAACAAATCCTTTAGAAGCAAATCTGCTGATTGCTTCATCTGAATTGACAAACCTGTATCAATTATATCAGAAGAGGTCATTCCAATATGAATATAGCGAGATTCTTCTCCTACATTCTCAGCAACATTTGTGAGGAATGCAATTACATCATGTTTGATTCGATTTGATCAATTCTTTGCACATCAAACTTAGCTTTTTCTCGTATGACCTTTATGGCATCCTTAGGTATTACACCTAGTTCTGCTTGTGCCTCACAAGCAAGTAATTCGATATCGAGCCACTTTTTGAATTTATTCTCATCCGTCCAAATTCTTCCCATCTCTGGACGAGTATAGCGATGTATCATGATTGTAGCCTCTCCAATTTTAGACTTAAGTAAATGACTTTCTTATCTCGGACTACTCTCATTCTTAAAACATCACCAGCTCGAGATGAACGAACTATCGAGACGATTGAATTTTCGTTTGTAATTTTTTCTCCGTTTACTTCGATGATGATATCACCGGGTTTGAAACCACCTTCATCAGCCGGGCTGTGACGCTTTACATCTGTTACGATTACACCTTCTGCTTTGTCTAAATCGAAATACCTCGCTACTCGCGCGTCAACCGACTGCACTTCTAAACCAGTCCAGAAATTCCTCTCAATCTTACCGTTTCGTTTTAATTCAGCTACGATATCTTTGACTCGATTTATTGGAATAGCAAAACCTAGACCGATATTCCCTTGATTAGGTGTATAGATAACAGCATTTACGCCTATCACCTCACCAGCCGAGTTCAGAAGCGGTCCACCACTATTTCCTTGATTGATCGCTGCGTCGGTTTGAATCATCCCTCTATAAATGCGACCACCTTCTGCATTTAGGTTCATCCCCGTCGCACTTACCACTCCAACTGTCACCGTTGGTTTATCAGCAATCTCGAATAATCCAAAAGGATTACCCATCGCAATCACCCACTCGCCGATTATAACATCGTCAGAGTTCCCAAGTTTCAAATAAGGTAAATTTTTACCATCAATTTTCAATAAAGATATATCCGACACTAAATCCGTTCCGATTAGTTTAGCATCATATTTATCTCCATTGGTAAGAGTAACTGTAATTTTTGCGGCGTTTCCTGCAACATGATCGTTCGTTAATATATAACCATCAGGTGAAATGATGAAACCTGAACCGAGTCCTTTCACTTCTTGTCTATAAGTTCTATCTCCAAAAAATTGTTGGAAAAACGGATCATCGCCAAACATTCTCGACCAGGGATTCTGGTAGCGATATTCTCGTACTTCTATTACGTTTATGCCAACTACAGCAGGACTTGCTTGAGCTACCGCTTGTGTGATTGCATTTTGCCGACTATTTGATATTATGTCACTAAGACTATCTCTGTTTATTTGTCTGTATGCTGCAGGTGTTGTTAGTTCATCATCTAAATTAAAACTTTTATCACTTTCTTGGTTAATTCTTTGATGACCAATGTTATATCCGATACCAAAACCGACTATAAGTGGTAAAGATATTACAATGAAGAAAAAGATTATATTTTTTTTCATGCTCTAACTCCTTTTTTTATTTTTTCTATTAACTGCTTTATGAACAGCTTTGACAATCGCATTTTTATCAATGCCATATTTTTTCATAAGCTCATCACCTATTCCCGATTCTCCGAAAGTATCATTGATAGCAACAAATTCTTGTATAGTTGGATAATTCTGAGAAAGAATTTCTGCAACAGCACTTCCCAATCCACCATTTTTTTGATGATCTTCTGCTGTTACTATTGCACCGGTTTCTATCGCTGCTTTTAAGACTGTTTCAACATCGATTGGTTTAATTGTATGCATATTTATTACTCGAACACTGATCCCATCTTTCATAAGAATTTCTTCAGCTAAAATTGCTTCCCAGACTTGAAGTCCACAAGCTATAATTGTTACGTCGGATCCATCAATCAGTATATCAGCTTTTCCAAATTCAAACTTTGCATTTGGATCAGTAAAGACCGGAGAATTATCTCTGAAGAATCTGATATAAATCGGATGATTCCAATTAACAGAGGCTTTTACCATTTTCTTTGCTTGATGATAATCGCACGGAGATGCAACTGTCATATTAGGAAGTACTCTCATAATCGCAATATCTTCGAGCGATTGATGCGTTGCACCATCTTGCCCGACGGTAATACCACAGTGAGATGCACAAATCTTAACTGGAATTTTGCTATATGCGATTGATTGCCGTATTTGATCGAAGGGCCGACCTGCAGCGAACTCACCATAAGCAGAAGCGAATGGAATCTTCCCGGCAATTGCTAAACCGGCAGCAGTGCCCATCATATCTTGTTCAGCAATTCCAACACTGAAAAATCTATCTGGGAAAGCTTTCATAAATAAATCTGTTCGAACCGATCCACTGACATCCCCACCGAGAACTACTACATTTGGATTATCGTGTCCAAGTTCAACAAGTGCCTCTCCAAAACCAAGTCGAGTTGCTTTATATTCTTTTATTTCGTACTTAGGCATAAATTCTTATCTCAATTATATTCACTTTTCATTTAACATTGACTTCAATTTTTTGTTTTTCCCATCCAAACTCAATAAAATCACCATATCTTGTTGGTAGCAATTCACTTAATGCTTGCTTACCCTGCTCTTCATTTGGCGGAACACCATGCCATTTATAATCATCCTTCATAAATGAAACACCATTTCCCATATATGTACGAGCAATTATTACCTTGGGTTTCCCTCTAATTTTTTTTGCATTATTAACTGTTGATATAAAATCATTGACACTGTTTCCATCACATTCAAAGACATCCCAATTAAATGCTTTCCATTTCTCAGCTAAAGGTTCAAGATTCATTACGTTAGTTGTACGCCCATCAATTTGACAATCATTTCTATCTACGATGGCTATCAAATTATCAACTTTATGATGACCCGCAGTCATAGCTGCTTCCCAAATTTGTCCTTCATCTAATTCACCATCACCGAGTAGGACGTAAACGAGATTAGATTTCTTGTCTAGTTTTAATCCAAGTGCACAACCAACTGCAATAGATAGACCTTGGCCTAATGCACCTGATGCTACTTCGAT
>JBBIRP010000077.1:0-1135 GCA_037441745.1 Ignavibacteriales bacterium | reverse complement strand
AGTATACTGAGGTGCTGGATGACCTTGTAATCGTGTGTTAATTTTCCTTAAGGTCGATAATTCACTCAATGGGAGATAACCTTTTCGTGCAAGTGTTGCATACCAGACGGGGCAAAGATGCCCTGCTGATAAGAAAAAATAATCACGCCCTTCCCATTTGGGATTCTTCGGGTCTATGTTTAAAATATGGAAATAAAGTGAAACAAAAACCTCGGCTAACCCAAGCGGACCACCTGAGTGTCCGGATTTCGATATCATCAACATCTTGATAACATCTCGACGAATTTGTCGAGCCATTTCTTTCAAATTTATTTCGTTATTTCTGTTCATCTTTTAATAGTTTTTTGTTATTGATATGATCAACGATTGGTTTAATATTTTTAAGTATAATCAATATACTAAAAATTGAACTTAATAAAACTATATCAACGTGTTCAATATTAGATAACAGGATTGAACTTCTCAAAGTTTCTGTAGCCGACAAAATTGCAATTGGAGTAATAATCGAAGCGAACACGGTGGCTATATGAATATGCTTAACAATTGCATTTAATAAAAAATAAAAAATTAACCAAATGATAACATAAAACCATCCTAAAAGTAGCATCACACCAGCAGTAGTTGCGAGCCCACGACCACCTTTGAATTTTATCCAAACCGGATAATCGTGTCCTAAAACTGCACCGATCCCACTTATGCCATTTATCCAAAAATTCTTTCCGAAAAAGATTGAACTAAGCCAGACTGCAAGTATACCTTTTGATACGTCGATTAGAAGAATTATAAAACCCAATGTTTTCGAACCTGTAACTTCGATAGCGTTTCGAGCGCCAACGTTTCCACTACCGACATCTCTAATATCAAGCTGGGTTTTACGCTTAACAAGCAAATAAGCAGACGGGATTGAACCTATTAAATAACCTATGGCGAGGTTAAGTAAATACTCAATCAACTAGGAACCTGTATAATTTTTATTTTTTAATGTTGAAAAATACGAAAAATCGTTCAAACAACCAAAGTAGATGAAAAGAGAATTTGGGATTAGAATAATAATTAAAATTTTTGCTTCTGCATTAGAAAACAATTATATTTCCGTTCACGATAAATTTGAGAATAATATTAAACTGTTAGTTAC
>JBBIRP010000076.1:0-9024 GCA_037441745.1 Ignavibacteriales bacterium | reverse complement strand
TCCTGAGGTTATTATGGGATCGACCCGAATGAAATCTGGGACAGCACAAAAACTAGTATTAAATATGATAACTACGACTGTAATGATTTACCTTGGAAAAATCTATGAAAACATGATGGTTGATTTGAAAATAAATAGTCGCAAATTAGAAGAACGAGCCAAGCGAATCCTTATGATTACAACTGGAGTTAGCTATGATACGGCTTCTAAAGTTTTGAGAAAAGCTCATGGACACGTAAAAACAGCAATCGTAATGATTAAGACGAACGCTACAGTTAAACAGGCACAGATAAAATTAAAAAAAGCCAATGGCTTTGTTAGAAAAGCAATTGAAATGTAATCATATTATCTCGTAAGAAAATTTAATTTTATGTCACAGGGCACGGATCATGAAACAACGGTCACTTGAGATAGAAATCTATCCACCCTTTACTGGATTTCCCAAAGAAGGGATTAAATTTCTTAAGGACTTGAAAAGAAATAATAATCGGGAATGGTTTGCAAAGCATAAATCTGAATATGAATGGTTGGTAAAATTTCCAATGCAATGTTTGGTTGAATCGTTAATAACTCCTATATCAAAATTTGCACCAGAAATTGACATCAACCCCAAAAGAAACATTTTCAGAATTTATAGAGACGCGCGTTTTAGCAAAGATAAAACACCATATAAAACTCATATTGCTGCAGTGTTTCACTTGAAAGGAGGATGGCAGAACAGTGCTGGTTTTTATGTCGAAATTTCTTTTGATGGAATTTACGTAGGGGGAGGATTTTATATGCCAAACTCTTCTCAATTGAAAAGAATTCGAATGGCGATAGTTAATAATGCAAAAGAATTTATTTCTATAATAGATGATCCTAAATTTATTAAGCGTTTTGGTATCATTCAAGGGTCAAAGCTCAAGAAAATTCCATTTGGATTTGCTAAGAATCAATTCATGGGAGAATGGCTTAAGTATAAACAATTTTATGCAGGAGTTGAATGGAAAACAGAAGAATGTTTGAATGAAAAATTCACAAACAAAGTTGTATCAGTATATAAAGATATTTATCCATTAGTGAAGTTTTTGAATCGGGCAGTAGGTAAAAATTATGATTGAATTCTTGGTTTACAGTTTTTAAACTTTTATCACCCTATCAAAGAAATGAAAATATTTACTTTAGGTCGTGGGATTTTTATTCTATATGATTTAAATTTTTCTTACATACCGAATAAAAATGAACAATAAATCTGCTAATATGTTTGAACCTCCCAACTTTACGTTCGTTTCTGCGTCAGCGGGTTCGGGTAAAACGTCTGAACTGACAAAAAGATTCATTAAGCTTCTTCTATCGGGAAGTATTCCTACTAATGACTTAGGAAACATTTTGGCAATTACATTTACCAACAACGCCGCTTTTGAAATGAAACAGCGAGTGTTAGATTCTCTTAAGAGAGTATCGCTTGGAGATCAAGACACATTAAAATACATACGAGAGGTTGTTAATTTAGACATTGATAGATTAATAGAAATTGCAAAGAATAAGATTGATTACATACTCGACAATTACTCCGATTTTCAGGTTCAGACAATCGATAGTTTTCTATCGCGGTTGATTCAATCTGCAGCAGTTGATTTTGAGCTTCCACCATCATTTGAAATTATTCTTGATTCAAAAAAAATACTTGATGAAGCCTTTAATCAACTTTCGCGCCAATTAAGTAAAGACACTATCAGTCAAAATTATTTTATCCAGATAGTTAACCTAATCGTTAATAACCAAGGCGATGACAGTAGATTTCTTTGGAATCCATATTTTAAACTTTCAAAGGAAGTGAAAAGTGTCTATCAGAAACTCAGCTCGCATGCCGGGGAGTTGCCGGAGAATGGCAGTAACGAGTTAATTGAAAAACTTCGTTCAGAGATATTGCACAAATTAATTGAAATAGATAATATTGTCAAAGGTACTAATTTCGAGTATGGAAACCATTACAAAAAAATAATTGAGTCGGCGAAAGCAGGAAAGTTTAAATCATTTATTGATAAGAAGTTATCTCAAAAAATCCTGAAAGATTACTTGGATAAAAAATTTCAAGCAGTCAAAGAAAAAATTGAGAAAATTCAGGATGAAGTTGTAAACTTGCAGAGTGAATATTTTCTTGTAAAAGCTCTACAGCATTACCGACCGTTCATAGAGACGCAAAAACAGCTAATTGATATTGTTAAGAATGTTTGTTGGCAGAGAAACGAATTTGCATTAAGCGAAGCAACTAAATTGCTCGCATCGAAAATTCTCAAGATGAGTCTTCCTGAAATATATTTTTCACTGGGTGAACAGATTTACCATTTCTTAATAGATGAATTTCAAGATACATCACCAATTCAGTGGGCGGTGTTGAGACCGTTGATTGAAGAATCGTTGTCGAAGTCTGGAAGTTTGTTTCTTGTGGGGGATACCAAACAAGCAATTTTTACATTCCGCGTGGGGGATTGGCAAATTATGGCTCGCATGAATGAGAAGGAAGAATTTTCTTCTGTGAAGTGTTCAAGAATAAAATTAAGCATCAACTACCGCAGTTCGGAAGCTGTAGTTAAATTTGTAGAAAAAATTTTTCATGAATTTGCACCACAACATATCGACAGGTCCGTTCTGAATCAAAGTGGACTTGCCTCATATGAGCAACATGTGAGCAACAAAGGCAAAACGAGAGGATATGTTGAAGTGAGGAAGTTTGAAAAACCAGAGGTAAAAACAGAGTACCCACTAGAGCGGCAAATAATTCTTGATATAATTAATGATTGTATTAATCGAAAATACAATCTCGGAGATATTGCAATTATAACCCCTCGCAATCAGGATGCAGTAAATATTAGCAGTTGGTTAAGTGCTAAAGGCATAAAATTTATTTCTCACAGTAGTCTCGATATTCGTAAGCGAAAAATTATATGTGAAATTTTATCGCTTTTAAAATTTCTCGATTCTCCAATCGATGATTTATCATTCGCTGAATTTTTATTGAGCGATGTTTTTTCAAAAGATTTATCTTCTAAAAATATATCTATCAATTTTCATGATTTTATTTTCAAATGGAAGAAAGAAAAGAGACAAAGTCTATATATATTCTTTCGTAATAAATATCCGGATTTGTGGAACAATATCTTCGAAGACCTTTTCAATTCGGTTGGCTATCTTCCAATTTATGATCTCATAGTAGAAATTGGAAATCAATTTAACTTGTACAATAATTTCTCGCATGAACAAGCAACGCTTGTAAGGTTTTTGGATGTAATAAGGATACTTGAAGGAAAAAACGGTTTGAGCTTGAAAGATTTTCTGGAATCCTCTGAAGAGCAAGCAGAGGACGAACTGTGGAATATCCCTGCCCCATCAAGTGAAGATGCTATTACGATAATGACGATACATAAAGCTAAAGGTTTAGGTTTTCCCATAGTCATTAATTTATTCTATGATTCAAGGCCTAATTATGATCCAATGGTTGTGGTAGAGAATGAAAATATTGTACAACTTGTTCATGTCACTAAGGGTGAATCATCATTTAATCAGAAGCTTAATGAAATGTGCGAGTTTAAAGAAAGCAAGCGAATTATCGATGAGATGAACAAACTATATGTTGCTCTAACGCGTGCCGAGAATGAAATGTATGTTATTTCGATAATTAACAAACATAAAAATATATCTAAGTTTTTGCCAGACGATGGTTTCACTATTGGAAAGAAAACATATAAAGAGAAGTTAGAAAGAGAGAAAGAAAATGAAGCACAAATTCTTTTTCCGAGAACTCGAGGTATCTCTCAGGCGAGGGAAATGAAAAAGATTGGGCTAGAAGAATTGATGCGAGGAGAATTTATTCACGATGTATTATCTCAAATTGTTTTTGTTGGGGATTCATTGGAGGCACAACTTTTTAAAGCTGTCGAGAATGTCAAGTTTAAATATCCCTACGAAGCAAACTCAGATGATATAATAAATCGTATTCGTAAATTTATTCGTTTACCAGACGTTATTAGCTACTTTATTGAAAAACCGAGCAGAAAAGTTTTTATTGAGAAAGAAATTACTGATAAGCGCGGAATACTGTTCCGAATTGATCGAATCGTTTTTGATCCCAACATAGTTACAGTCATTGATTATAAAACGGGAGATGAGAATAATGAATATATTGACCAAGTCAAAAAATATGTTGATGTACTTTCAGAAAAATATCTTGGTTTTAATATTCAAGGATTAATTACTTATATAGATTTAGGCATTGTGAAGAAGATATTATGAACAACGTTCGAATTTTATCCCCAACCGAGAATCTAATTGAAAAATTAATATCCGAATTAGTCTCGCATGATAAAGATTACTCTCGACAAATTGTTGTTTTTCCCGGCAAACGACCAGCTCATCTTCTTCGAAAGTTATTAGCAGAACGAGAACATTGTAGCTTCTTTCCACCAAGAATCTTCTCTATTGATGAATTTGTTGATTTTCTTTATTCAAATTTACTTGGTTACCGGCAACAAATATTAGAACCGATAGATGCCGTTGCGATCCTTTTTGACGTTCATAAATCATTGAAGTCTCAACTTGGACAGACATCGTATAATACTCTCGATGTTTTCCTGCCCGTTGGTTTGAAGTTATTTAAAGAACTTGAAGAAGTCATGATGGCGAATCATACTATAAATTACATCAAAGAGGTTTTACATAACGTTGAATTTGCCAAGTTCAAATCCTTGTCAAATTATTATGAAAATTTTTATGAGGAGGTTACCGTTCGCGGATTTATAACCCGCTCAATGAAATATCGGACAGTAGCGGAAAAGTTCGAAAAGTTTGACTTCTCGAAGTACGAAAAAATTGTATTTGCAGGATTTTATGCCTTTACAAATGTTGAAAAAATTATTGTCAAAAAATTACTTAAGCAGAAAAACGCAATCATTATTTTCCAAGATGGTATAGGATTGGGAGAACGGTTACAATCGATCGGCATTCAGTTTAATGGAAAGCAAATAAATAACCCGACAGTTTTTGGTAAGAAGCTTTACTTCTATAGGGCACCAGATACGCACGGACAAATCCTTGCTCTTACGGCGGAGTTGAATAGAAGAATTAAGGCTGGGGATAAAATCGATCATAGTACTGCAATCGTATTACCAACATCGGACTCGTTATTCCCAACAATACACTTTCCACTATCATTGTTTCATGAAGATGAGTACAATATTGCCCTCGGTTATTCTGTCAAACGAACTCCTGCATTTGGATTTCTTATTAATTTATTGGATTTAGTTATCGGTTCGACTAACAATAAATTTTATACATCGGATTATATTAAATTTGTGCTTCATCCATATGTTAAAAACATCCGTTTTCGAAATCGTTCCGACATAACGAGAATTGTATTTCATCAAATTGAAAAGTATCTCGCAAACGAGAAGCCTAAGAACCTAATTTCTATTGATTCAATCGAGAATGATGATGAACTTTTTAATTATTGCCGGCAAGCCATTCCAGACATTAGTAATGAAATTGATAATGAACAATTAAAACTGCACATAAAAGGAATTCACAATAGTACAATTAGGAAATTTCTTGAAATAAAGTCGATAGGCGATTTTTCAAACAAAGCTATAGGAATTTTAAATTATATTTTTACAAACAGTACGGCAAGCCTCCATCCATACTTCAGACCATATGTTCAAAAATTGATGGAGTCTCTTAATAAAACAGCACACTCGTTGATAAAGAATCATAAGTTTAGCAACCTTGCTAATTATAAAATTTATCTTCAGCATTCGCTAGAAGGTGAAAACGTTCCATTTTTAGGAACACCGCTGAGGGGATTACAAGTACTGGGACTATTAGAAACTCGCAATTTATCTTTCGATACCATTTATTTCATTGATGCAAACGATGACATTGTCCCGGGTAAACTCAGGGACGATATGCTTTTACCACACTATATTCGGAAGGTGTTAGGCCTTGAGACATACCACGATCGCGAGAAATTAATTGAATATTATTTTGATTTAGCCATTAATAGTTCAAAAGAGATTCATCTTTTCTATACTGAAAGTTCAAAAGACGGTAAAAAAGAGAAAAGTAGATTTGTTCAAAAGCTACTGTGGAAAAAACAACAGGAATTGAAAACATGTAATGCAACCCCTTTTGAAAACATAATTCATTATAATGTGAACTTAGAAAATACAAAGCCAGTAAAAGTCAACAAAACACCAGATATGGTCGATCATTTACGTGCAAATAAATTCAGCGCTTCTCAGCTTGACACTTATCTGGCGTGTGAATTGAAATTTTATTATCAAAATGTTCTTGGGTTGAAAGAAAAGACTGAGTTGAGCGATGAATTGGAAGCGAAAGATGTTGGCACAATAATTCATAATGTTCTGGAAGAATATTTTAGACCATTCGTTGGGAAGAAATTGTCGGAGAAAGATTTATCACGAAGCCGACTTGAAAATATAATCAACCAAATGATGGAAAGTATTTATGGTAAACGAAGCGAGGGTGATTGGTTCGGTCACATTGTATTGATGTACAATCAAATCGTAAATCATCTATGGGAGTTTATTGAAAATTATCAAATACCAAAAATTCAAGAAGAGGAAATCTTGATAAAAGATTTGGAAAAGAATATTGATATTGAGGTAAATGAATATAAGTTTAGTGGCGTTATTGATAGAATAGAAACACGAGGGGATAAAGTTTTCATCCTTGATTATAAAACTACCAGCGATGATAAGTATCTTAAGATAAAACTTGATAAACTGAATATCTCCGATAAAACAACGTATCGTGATGCGATAGGTTCGTTTCAACTGCCAATGTATATGCTTTTATATGGTGTTTCAAGGAAAGTACCATTTAATAACATAACCCCTGCATATCTTTTCCTTGGTAGAAATAGGATTGATAAAGATATCGAAACGTCGCTTGGCGATGGTAAAAAGGTTCTAAAATCAATTCAACCGATCATTTTGAATATTGTAAATGAAATATGCGACATTAATGAACCATTTACACCAACTGAATTTTTAGGAAAGGAATGTTTGTCCTGTCCATATAAAACAATTTGCGGAACGATGTGGGTAAAAGGGTGGGGGGAGGGATAATTAATTTTCGAAGCCTTGAGATATCATTTATATTGAAATGAAGATTTGAATTATCGCGTTTTTTTCTCTATTTTTTAATGCTAGATTTTGTTGAAGTAAATTATGGAAATAATTCAAGAAGCACTAAATGAACTTGAAGAAGAAATCGGTGATTGTCAACTCTGCTCACGTTTAGTTATGTGGAGAACACGAACAGCCAAGATAAAAGTTAAACGGTTTATAGATGAAGAATATTGGGGAAAACCAGTTCCCGGTTTTGGTGATCCCTCTGCCCGCTTACTGATTGTTGGGCTTGCACCCGCTGCACACGGCGGTAACCGTACAGGAAGAATGTTTACAGGAGATGGCAGTGGCAACTTCCTTTTTAGCGAATTATACAAATATGGGTTCGCAAGCAAACCATTTTCTCTTTCAAAAAGTGATGGGTTAAAAGTTAAAGATTGTTTTATAACTGCGGTGATTAGATGTGTCCCGCCACTCAACAAACCTCTAAGAAAAGAGTTATTTAATTGTATCCAATTTCTAAAAAAAGAATTAGAGATTCTTCCTAATTTAAAAGTGATACTTACGTTGGGTAGAATTGCCTTTGATGAAGTTGTCAAGCTATACCGTATACCATTAAAGAGGAAAAATAGTAGGATTTTACCATTTAAACATGGAAATATTTACTCTCTTAATGAAAAACTTGTGTTGATTGCATCATATCACCCAAGTCAACGTAATACTCTCACAAGAAAATTAACAGAAAAAATGTTTGATGTGGTTCTACAAAAAGTAAAAGAACAATTAAAAGACTGAACGTGAAAGAAGAATTTAAAAATAAGATTATCATTGTTACAGGTGCTTCAAGCGGCATAGGAAAGGCAACAGCGAAAATGGCTCTTGAGCGAGGAGCGAAAGTTTCTTTGGTTTCTCGGCGAGAAGAAGAACTTAGGGGAGTATGTGCTGGGTTTAAAGCAGAGAATTTTCAAATTATTTCTGCCGATATTACAAAAGAAGAAGATCGTCAGCAAATTGTAAATCGAACGGCTGAAAAATTCGGTGGAATAGATGTGCTGGTAAATGCGGCAGGTATTATTGGGAATGGAACAATTGAAAACACTACGCTGGAATTTTGGGATAAGATGATGGAAGTTAATCTTCGTTCTTTATTCCGACTTACGCAACTTGCCCTTCCTTATATAATTGATAGAAAGGGAAATATTGTTAATGTTTCCAGTGTCACAGGAATCAGAGCATTTCCGAATGTTCTTGCATACTGTGTAAGCAAAGCTGGTGTAGACCAGCTGACACATTGTGCAGCTCTTGAATTGGGACCAAAAGGTGTTCGTATAAATTCTGTTAATCCCGGTGTTGTACTAACAAACCTTCATCGCAATAGCGGCATGGAAGAAGAAGCGTACCAAAAGTTTCTTGAACATAGTAAAACAACCCATCCTCTTGGTCGGGTTGGGAAACCGGAGGAAATAGCAGAATTGATTCTTTTTCTAGCATCGGATCGTGCTGGTTGGATCACAGGTGGAAATTTTAGTATTGACGGTGGTAGGGCGCAAACGTGTGCAAGATAAACCAATGAATGAACACAATTTTCATTTGAAAAAAGTATGAAAAAACAAAAAGTTACACATTTCTCGTTGGCTACGAAGGCAATTCATGGTAAACATTTACATCCTTTCAGAGGCCCTGTTACTTTTCCGATTTATCAGACAAGCACTTACCGATTCGAAAGCTCAAATGATGCAGTACGTTATGCGAGAGGTGATCAAAGTGTTTTAGTTTACACACGTTATCATAATCCAACTGTTAACGAAGTAGAATCTCGTTTAGCTATAATGGAAGATGGGGAAGATGCAGCATTATTTTCTTCGGGGATGTCTGCAATCTCTACAACAATACTTTC
>JBBIRP010000075.1:0-9028 GCA_037441745.1 Ignavibacteriales bacterium | reverse complement strand
AAGTTAGTAAACGGTACATAGTAAATCTTCCATTCTTTATAATCATTTAAGAAAAAGATTCCATCAAAAAGTTTTTTAAATGGTTGGATAAAGTAACTTGTGGGCAGGTTAACACCATAACCAACGCGTGTACTCCATTGCCAACTCTCTCTTGAGATGAAGCTTGGGTTTCTTTCTTTTAGAGTGTTATAATTAAATCCCAATGATAGTTTACTGAAAGTATCTCTGACATACCAAGCCTGTATCGGAGTAACAATCTTAAAATTTGAAATCGAGTATGTATCTCTAACTTGCAATGTTTGAGACTGAGTAATGACATTTTTTGTTGCGTCGGGGGTTGCCGCTCTACTAGCCGCCTCGACAACAACAACATCCGTATTCGGTAAGTATTTTGGTTTATCAAGAACTTCAGTATGAGAATAGGCAATCGGAATTGATGTTCCCTGCCATTCATCTGGGAAAAATTTATCAAGTGCAAAACTTGCACTGGTTGCCCAATTAATTTTTGTTGTTTGGTTTCCAAACCGCTCCTCAAGTCCGTGGAACGTCGGATCTGTTTTTGAGTAATTAATTGATACTTGACCAAAATCAGCAAGTTTGATCTGGGTATCAAACCGAAAAGCTAGGCCTGGTGAATTATCAACATCGACAAGTCTTAGCTCATTTACCCATATTTGTCCATAAAGTACTTCTTCACTATTATTTTTAATACCAATTGCTATCTCACGAATTTGTCTGAGGGATGGGTTACCCTTTATTCCGTATTTTTCGCCCGGAGGCCTAAATAGTGTTTTTACCAAAGAATCGGGCCGCGAAGATTTTACAGCAGTCAATTGAGAAAACACAATATTTATTTCATTCAAAGCTATATTCCAACCCGGGTAAATTGGTTGTCTGTATTCATAGTAATTCATCGTATCAGAACCAAAACGTACATATATTTCAGTTTTACCAGGCATGAATTTCGGGTCACCATGAACAAACATTTTCATCGATTTATAATTAAATATGTTCATAGGTTGAACACTGAAGTATTTAACAATTTCTCTCGATGAATCTCTTGGAAGACCATTTAGGACTAGAGCCAATGATTGTTCGTTCGCTTCAATAATCTGATTCGGGTCGGTTCGGTCTTTCTCGCGTTGAATACCAAGTTCATACCAATCCTGATTGTATTCAGGATTATCCTCAATATTCACAACCGAAGCCTTCATAATTGTATCGTTATGCAATCTTTCTATCCACTGATTACCTACCAAATCAATCTCAGCAATTCTTAAATTGACAGGACCTGAAAATCCTGATATCCAAAGACGAATATACTGAACAGCTCTGAGAACCTCATCTGTTTTTGAACTACCAATTGAGCGAGCAGTTTCAAATAATGGAATACGAAATTGATACCAACCCTCTTTTCCACCACCGACTCGATATTCATTCTTCAACAAGACCCCAGTTGAATCATAGTATACCGTATCCAATGGTAACTCGTACTCTAAATATTCATCAGCTAGCTCAACGCTTCCATCTCCGCTTATATCCTCTGTACTTGGGAGCATCCCACTATAATCCAGCTTGTTGTCTTCCGTACCATTAAATTTCCTCAAGTTTGTGCCGTCACCATAAGGTTTGTAGTCGTCTCCACTTGGATCACCACTCTCAACGTCTGGGTCACCTGTATTCGATGACAAGAATTCTGCGAAAGTTGTTTGTTCCTGTTGATTATTTAGCTGATCTATTCCAATATCTTCACCTTCATTCAAGACACCATTCGGAAGTCCCATAAAGTCTTCTGTATTCAATTTTCCATTTGGTATTACATCTTCGTTAATTCTTCCCAAATCCACGTATAATCGACCACGGCGAAGATCTTCAATATCTTCACTCGTAGCTTTCATCCAAACTTCGAGATATGTAATGTTTTGTTCCAGAATGCCCGCAGCAGTTGAACCGATATATCTCATTATACCATTCCAATTTTTCCTGCGTTCATTTAGATTATCAAAATTTCCAGTATTACCACCTATATTTCGGCGGTGCAAAGTTGAATCTACATTTGGAGAATAATTATAAACACCACGATGATTTGGATCATAATCGAGATTTAACACAGTCACCTGATTTTGTCCCGGTCTCGTCCTGCGATTGGGCCATATATCTTCTGTAACCACGTCGGTTGGTAAACGATTGTACCAGACTAACTGCGAGCGATAATAGGTCTTTTCCTCGGATTTCATCTTTGAATTTAAAAGCGTATATCTTGGTACACTTGCAACAGTCCAAGCACAATAATTCACTGGAAACGGAATTGTTCTCCGCGCGCCTTCAAAATCATCTATGTAGGCAATACTCGCACCGTGGTCACCCGCAATTGTACTTTTCTTCGTGTTTGGATCGGGAATCATATAAGCCGCCTCGCTTGTTATACGCATTGTTGACATTTCTCTAGTTCGCAATCCAGGTAGCGCATCGATCGCACTTGTCAAGAATGGTAAATTCATATTCGTAGATGCGTCAACACCGAGCATCATATTGTTTGTTGGCTCTTCATTAATGCGAACTTTATCGCTTAATGTTTCTTTGTTCAAATTCATTATGGTAAAGCCAAGCTTTGTATCGGGGAATGCATCAATTTCTCCACGGGCACCGATGAGAGTTTTAGATGCAATCGAGAATAAATCGTTTTGCTCGTACTTAACTTGAACGTTTGCATTTGGTAGCAAAGCTTCGGGCTTTAATATTGTTACTCTGCCAGTAATATAATCAACGCTGTAATCAACTTTAGGAGTTAATGGATGACCATTGTAAATTACTTGCACACTTCCTTCTACAAGATTAAAGCCTAAATCATAGCTCTGTTTTTGTTCGCCTGTAGCTTTTACTTCCATATAATATTTATTCGATGGACTGTTTTGTGCAGCATACTGAGTTGTATCATATATTTCACTAAATAATAGAGAATCTGCAACTTCTTGCCCGAGAGATCTAAAGTATCGAACAATCGTAGAATCAAAAGGTCTTAAAGTTGGGAAAATGATTTCAGCTAACTTCGGATCGACTGTAATGGTGGGAATAAAATCGAAACTGTTATCTGGTTTTGATTCACCGTTTACACTGTATTTATCAAGACCTAAAATAGTCAGAAGATTTATACCATTGATATCATCTACGGGTGTCCCATCTGTTCGTCGCCAAATATTTAATTCAAAACCCTCTTTCTTTAAATTACTCACCTCAATAGAGTAAAAATTCTTCATCAGAAGATCCCAGGCTGGTTTACTGTTTGGTTTGTTAAAAAGAAATTTTGGTTTTATTAATTTAAGATGTATTGTGTCAGTTCCTTCAGATGATTCTCCATATGTTTCTCGTTGATTATTAATTCCGGAAACGGTATATGCTACTGCGATTACTTGTTCATCGTTTACACTTGTTAACATTGTAATGTAACCACCATATTGATCAAAAGTATAATCTTTCGTGGGATCAAGCCAAACGAAATTGCCTTGATAATATCTGTCTGATTCTGTACTCAAACTATTCAATAATTCCTCGGAATATTCAGAATCATAAGGTCGCGAAGGAAGATCGATATATGCTTTAGCGTACTTTGCTTTACCTTCAAGAATTGCTTGATTGTTTGTTGTGCTGAGCCAAACATCTATTTGTTCAATACGATATCTACTCATTTCTGGAGTAATGGTTGGAACAACTTCACGATGTAAATCCTCAAAAAACTTTATGTAAACAGTATCAAGGAAAAAATGTCTTATACTATACTTGTTAAAATAAATTTCTTTCTTGGTTGATGTAGCGCCACCAGAAACTGTAATCTCTTTCGTTTGTCCTTTCTTCTGCGAGAGCAAAGCTGTCAATGTAAGGGGACCAGTTTGTAATTTTGATTTGATTCCAAAAAGCGCCGAACCACCGCCAACAAGAGACGGTGTCTGCAATGATACGTTTCCGGCTTCTATACTTTGGATAATCTCGTCCTCAAAACCAGTATATTTGATCTTAAGTTGATTTTCATATTCAAATGTACGCTGAGTGTTCCAATCTGCAAGAATGTTAAGTTTTTTCCCGATCGTACCGTTAACATTTATAGTTACATTCTGGTTGAAATCTGGTTCATTTCTCGTCTTGTCATAACGAGCTATTGTCATTTGGTCTGATTTTGTATTTCGGAAAGCTGCTCTAATATCAACTCCACCTGATATTCTTAGATTTATTTCATTTCCTCCAAAAATATTTGTCAATGGATTAGCAGGGACAGGGATAGAAATATTCGTGATGGAACTCAACAATCCCGAAAGATCATCTTTTCCTTTATTGGTTGTAACCTGGTTAGTGAGCGACCGCCATCCATTCATTTTTTCATATTCAAATCTCTGGTGAATATAATCTTCCAATGTCATGGTAGTCGGAACTTTTACATCCAAGCCATTGACCATCTCGCGCACCGTGACGTATTGCCCGGATGAATCAATCTGAAGTTCACGTTTATAAGCCGGGGATTTTACATCTAAATAAAGACTGTACTTAGTTCCAGGGAACATTTCAACCATTGGTGCATCTTTACGATTATGAACCCATTGCGACACACGTGCGGTAGAATCATCGAATAATTGCCAGTCTCCTTCTTCACTTAGAAGTGTATCTCTTGGTAAACTCGTTTTATCACCTATTGCACGTAGATTCTCCTTTTTTCCCCTGATTGAATCAGTCACTGAAGTTTTTGTGTGTGTGTTGGATTTGGTTAATCTTGACTTACTTGGTATATGTCTTTGTATGCTCGTATCAATTTGTATAGTTGTATCTTGTTGAATGATCGGCGGTACTTGGGAAAATAAAAATGCTATGGGGAATATAAATAAAAAGATTAGAAAAAATCCTCTTAGGAAAAGATTCCCAAATTTTAACCACATGCGAAAGAGAAGCACGTTAAATGTTTCGATCCTTATTTTTATAAATTATTTATCAGGAGACGGTTAGTATCAAATTAAAATTTATTGATACAATCGTCATTACAATTAATCTATTAACAAGAACCGATCTTAACGACTCCTTTCGCGTTATAAAATTTGTCTTTTATAATATGTACTGTAAAAAATGTATGGAAAATGTTGATTAATTGCAAGAGTGAATTAACATTTGTCATATTAAATTAATAAAATCCCCCATTTTTCAAAATTTAATGAATATTTTCATTCTTCAAAGTTATTTGTAAAATAAACCGAACAGATATATATTGATTTTTAAGAATGAAACTTTATTTTCACATATTGAGATCCCACGTTGCTCCATTCCTATTCGCATTTATAACATTGATGATTATATTCCTACTTCAATTTCTTATGCGGGCTATCGATCAACTCGTCGGAAAGGGATTGAGCTTAATAGTCATAGGAGAATTAATCGTGTTAAGCCTTTCGTGGATGGTTGTCCTTGCAGTTCCTATGGCAGTCCTTGTTGCAACGTTAATGGCCTTTGGGAAACTTTCTTCTCAGAATGAAATTACCGCAATGAAAGCCAGCGGCATGAGTTTATATCGTATGATGTCAACTGTAGTACTAGCATCGATGTTATTAACATATTTTCTTATTCAATTTAACAATAAAGTTCTACCCGAAGCTAATCATCGTTTAAAAGTTTTAATGATTGACATAAGGCGAACAAAACCAACACTAACAATTACAGCTGGTTTGTTTTCACAAGATATCTACGGTTATAGTATCTTAGCAAGGAAAACATTTGAACAATCAAATGATCTTGAAGGAGTGACTATTTATGATTACACTGACCCTTCAACTAACGTTACTATAACTGCGAAGAAAGGGAAAATTTCGTTCACACCAGATTATCGAAAACTGATAATGGACCTATACGATGGTGAAATCCATCAGGTAAATACTCGCGATGTGCACTCGTATCGTAAAATGTTTTATAAGCGGCATAGAATCGTAATGGATGCAGAAGGATTTGAATTTGAACGATCAAGTGAGGGTCAATACGACAGAAGTGATCGCGAACTCAGCGCTCAAGCAATGCAGGCAATAGTAGATAGTCTTGAGCGAACTAATCAATTCATATTCGAGAACATTATAAATGCTGGTGTATTCCCAAGCTCATTATTTCCTGATCCAAACTCACGATTATATCCGATTTTAACATCATCAATACATCAGCGAGCAATATCATTAGCCCTAATCCAAACAAAAAACGAGATATCACAATTATCCAGCCAATTGTCGCTTATCGAGTACAACTCTCGTCGCATTGACGAATACCTTGTAGAGATAAATAAAAAATATTCAATACCTTCAGCTTGTATTGTATTTGTATTTCTTGGAGCTCCTTTAGGAATAATTGCACGACGGGGGACATTTGGTGTGGCTGCAACTTTCAGTTTAGGTTTCTTTATTTTATATTGGGCATCTTTAATTGGAGGAGAAAAATTAGCTGACCGCCACATTATTAGTCCTTGGCTTGGTATGTGGATGGCAAATATTATCTTGTTCATTCTTGGCATTTACCTCACAATTAGAATGGGGCGTGAGACACCGGCAATAAATTGGTCTGTTTTACGCAAATGGATTCCAAAATATTTTCGACCACCTGAATCATCCGAAATAGAGGATTACGAACGTACATGAAAAAACTCGATGTTTACGTTTTAAAACAATTTATTGAAACAGTAATTTTCTCACTTCTTGTAATCACAATTATTTTTGTTATAGTCAATCAAATGGATAATCTTGACGATTTTCTTGATGCACATGCAACGGTTTATAGGATTGCCGAGTACTACTTTTACTTTATACCAGAAATTATTAAGTTAATGACACCTGTGGCGATGTTGTTGTCTGCACTATTTACAACGGGAAGATTATCGACGTATAACGAACTCACAGCATTGAAGTCAGGTGGAATTAGTTTATACCGCTTCATGGCTCCGATGCTTATTTTTGCAATTTTTGTTAGTTGCGCTTCTATTTATTTCAGTGGGTGGGTAGTTCCATATGCAAATAAGAAAAAGGTTGAACTTGGAAGGAAATATTTCCAGAAAGATATACGTTTTGTTTCTAAGAACAACATTTTCATACAAGATACAAAATCGAGGATTCTTTCGATTGGGATGTTCGACGACTCACGAAATGTTGCAATGAAAGTAAGCATTAACGATTTCGACGAAGCCGATCTAACTATTTTACGAACTCGATATGATGCTGAAGAAATGGTGTGGGAACCTAAATCAAAAACCTGGCGCCTTCTCCGTGGAACAGAAAGAAGATTTGAAAAAGACAATGAGATACTGGTTACTTTCGATTCGTACCCAATAGGTACATTGAACTTCAATCCCGATTATATCAGAAAGAAACAAGAGAAACCCGAAGAAATGAACTATATAGATTTAAAAAACTTCATCCAAAATCAACAGCGAGCCGGGCATGATGCATCACGTTGGTTAGTAGATTATTATGGTCAGATAGCTTTCCCATTCGCAAGCGTGATTGTTGTATTATTTGGAGTTCCATTTTCTTCTGTGAAACGGCGAAGTGGACTTGGTGTCGAATTTGGGATTGCGATCGGAATATCATTCCTTTATATGATCTTCTTACAGATTAGTAAAGCGTTCGGTTATAACGGCGACCTTCATCCTCTCCTGACGGCATGGTTGGCGAACATTATATTTTTATGTGCTGGAATATATAACCTTTTCCGCGTTCCTAAATAAATTTTAAAATATTTAAAACGTATAAGTGATATTTGCCTCTGCAGCAGGTAGATATCCATAAGGTGTTGGGTTCATTTTCATCTTAACTTCAGCTTGAAGCTTCTTATTGTACTTCGATGCACTCCAAAATGCATCTACCGCGCTAATTATATGATTCGCCACGATTACTGCTACAAACATATCTGCAACTTTATAATATTTATCTGCTTTGTTAAATTCCCTTCCATAATAAAAAAACTGTTCATTGGGATAATGCCATTCTAAATCAAATGCATCTTCAGAATCCCAACCTTTGCTAAATTGTTTATACTTTCCAATTAATTCGTAATATTGTTGCTCTCCATAGTAGGGCATGCGATGTGTAAAATTACTAATTTCACCTTCAAGCCTGTTAAGTTCAGACCAGTGTAAGCAAGAGAACGGTGGACCGCATGTAGAGTCTGGAGTACGATAAAACAAATGGTATTGAGATGTATCCAATCCTGGGGCTAAAACATCAGTAAAACGCCAAACCCATTCTGCATATTTTACAGCACTATAATGTTTATCCGCATAATCTTTAAACCATGTAGTTTGTTTATCGCCTTTGTTATTATAAATGCCGTTAATAATCCAAGAAGTAATTTCAACTCCAATGAATACGGCACCCTTTGTATAATTTTCTGTATATATTTCTCCAGCGCCGGGAACAAGTAGTGAAAACAATCCAGCAAGCCATGGAGATTTTTCAACACCAGATTCCCATAATGGAGGTTCAATTAACTTTGGTTCAACTGCGCGAGTAGATTTCACAAACCCGATAGGACTACCAAAAAAATCAACTTTTAAATTACCGGTGAGATGAACATTAGTTTTCTCCTGTGAAAATATCATTGAAGAAATCGATATAGTTAGAATTAAGATTTTTTTTATCATAAAAAGTCCTCTTAGTCAATCCAAATCAAAATTAAACAATATGCCAAAATGGAATGTCCATTCCTTACCGTAAGTTAGATTTTTCTTTGTTGTTTCAATTACATAATTAAATTTATCAAAACCGTAAGTAGCGTTTAAGAAGATTCTTGTTGGAAACGCATAATACGAGAATGCTTCAAGTCTAATTTCAATGCCAGCATCACGTTTAAATTTTTTCCCTTTCACACCTCCCCCAGTCCATGCAGTTCCAACATCGCCATAAATTGCACCGTACATGTGATTGAAAATAATATGAACCAAATTTTTATCGATATCTTCGAGTATGGGGAATCGATAAGTTAAATTTGCAAGAGCAAATTCATTTCCACCTAACGAATAAAA
>JBBIRP010000074.1:0-9165 GCA_037441745.1 Ignavibacteriales bacterium | reverse complement strand
CTTGAGATCCAAATGTTGCCAAACTTATCTTCGATTAAACCTGTTACTGTTTGCAATTTAGTATTTAGAACCTTTTCGATTGTTTGAATAGATCCATTGGGTCTACGAATTACAATTCCGTTTGCTGTTGCCAGCCACATCGCTCCATCTCTTGCGAGAATTATTTCATTGATATTATTTTTAGGATCGGCTTCGGGAAATTTCATAACTTCCCATCTTTTCGAAGTTGACTTAAAAAGATATAAACCTATTTCTGTCCCCACCCAAATATCTCCATTGTATCTGAACTTTAACAAATGTGCATTTCTTAATTGAGTTGGAACATATTGAAATGATGACCAACTGCCATTTTTGCGTGTTTGTACAACTTCGGGTTCCTTTATCATAATTACATTTCCATCAGCATGCATCTCTAAAGCAATAATGTTAACAAGTCCAATTTTATTATTTTTTATTGGTTTGGTGGTTTTAGACCATTCCCACAGGCCAAAATAATTATGTGGATTTGTAATGATCGCGATTCCATTACCTAAAGTATCTTCGACCAAATTTGTAACTCCGAGAGCCGAAGATGACGTTTCTAGTTTTAATATCCATTGTTTGTTTTCCCATCTATACAAACCAAGATTTGTATTTATCCACGTACTATATTGTGTTTGAAGTGTAAAATAAACTTTTTGATTTTCTATATTAACTTGGTTGTAATAAAAATCACCTGCTGAAGTATTATGAAGTATATATAATTTGTTGTTAATAGGAGTTCGTTTTCACATAATGCTATTGAATTTACATTTACGTCAATACCATTAATAATTATTGGAATCTTTCTGAAACCATTTTGCCCGCCGTAGTAAATATGACCCGAAACTAGTATATAGACACTGTCATTCTCATCTGGAATGATCGAAAGTGGACGTCGTTCTGGAAGTCCATCTTTTTCAGAAATCCTCTGCCAATAAAATCCATTATACCATGCAGCACCGAATTCAGTGGCTACCCAAACAGTTCCATTCTTGGTTTCAGTCATATTTAAAACTCGATTTGAAGGTAAACCATCATCTGTTGTAAATTGTACCCATCGCCAAGATTCATTAAGTGTTGTTAATTGAGCTAATGATGGAAAATTTAAACTTAGAAAGATGGCAGTAAATATAATTATCTTTGATGAAGTATTTTGTTTGATAAACTTTTTCATAATTACCTTATATCATTTTTTCTTAAAATGATAATATGCGGCACAAGCACCTTCGGATGAAACCATTGGTGCGCCCAATGGATGTTCGGGCGTACATTGAACACCAAAAGCGATACATTCAATTGGTTTTTTCAATCCTTGTAATACCAATCCAGCGATGCATAACGAAGATTCTTTATGTTCTGTCATATCAATGTTAAAGATTTTCTCAGCATCAAGATACTCAAATTTCTTATTTAATTTCAAACCGCTGTGCGGGAACTCACCGATGCCGCGCCATTTTTGGGTTGTTTTTTCGAAAACTTTTGCGATTAATTTTTTTGCTGCGATATTTCCATTTTTCTGAACAGAACGAGCGTACTGATTTTCGACTTCGTATTTTCCTTCTTCAAGTTGTTTTAGACATAAATATATACCCTGGAGGATATCAACAGGCTCGAAGCCAGTGACAACGATTGGTACTTTATATTTTTGGGCAATTGGAATATATTCCTCATAACCCATAACTGTGCATACATGTCCTGCTGCAAGGAATCCGTTTATTTTATTTTGAGGAGAAGATAAAAGCGCTTCTATGGCTGGCGGAACAAGAACATGTGAGCAAAGAATCGAAAAATTTTTTAGGTTAAGTTCTTTTGCTTGCCAAATTGCCATTGCATTTGCTGGGGCTGTTGTTTCAAATCCAACTGCAAAGAAGACGACTTTTTTAGCTGGATTTTTCTGAGCTAATTTTATTGCATCGAGTGGTGAGTAAACTATTCGCACATCTCCACCTTCTGCTTTTACTGTGAGTAAATCTTTTTTTGAACCGGGAACACGAAGCATATCTCCAAACGAAGTGAAAATAACATCTCGGAGCGACGCGATTGCAATCGCTTTGTCTATCATTTCAATAGGTGTAACACATACAGGGCAGCCGGGTCCATGCAAGAGGGTTACTTCTCTTGGAAGTAACTCTTCGATACCATATTTCATTATCGAATGTGTCTGTCCACCACAGATTTCCATAATCTTCCACTGCTGAGTGGTTGTCTGTTTTATCAGATCAAGTAACTTTTTTGCAAGTTTGCTGTCTCTATATTCGTCAATGTACTTCATTGTTTCTAAGTCGCTAAATAATTAAATGTATGAAAGAGGATTTAGCGTTATCATTTTTAATATTTTCTATTCTCCGTTCTCTAGTTTATCCATTTCTTCAAACATTCTTAATGTCTCGATCGCTTCGTTTTCATCAACTTTACTTATTGCAAAGCCGACATGAACTATTACGTAATCACCTATTTTTACATTGGGTAGCCATTCAAGACAAACATCTTTCTTGATTCCACCAAAGCTAACTTTACCCATTAGAGGTTGTGAGTTTGTATCTATTTCTAAAACTTTACCAGGTATTGCTAAACACATAAATATTCCCTTAAGTGTGATTTAAAATTTTCCAGTTTTCCATTTTATTGCGTACTCTTCAACGTTTTCGTTCGTCACAACATCTACACCAGAATCTACAACTGGTGGAAGTTGTCTTCCTTCTTTGATTTCTTTTAGCATGCGTATGCTTTCGTATCCCCAGCCCCAAAGCTTTTGTCCGATTAATGCTTGTGCGTAGCCTTGCCGCACATAATCAAGTTCTTCTGGAAGTGCATCGAACGCGATTAATTTTATTTCTCCTGGTTTCTTTCCTGAAAATGGACCGGGTGGTGGTGTGAATATTCCCCATCCTCCAATTAGAATCCAACCATTTAAATTTTTATGTGCTTGCATCACTGCTTCCATCCCACTTACAGCCCGATTTACATCGTCGTAACAATATTCGATTGCAACAATTTTTATTTCAGGATAATCTTTTAGGAAATCTGTCAGGCCGTTTTTACGTTCTTCTAAATTTGGAGCGCCGGGAGTTCCCATTAACAATGCAATATTTCCTTTCTTTCCCATATATTTTATAAGATATTCGCCCATGGTTTTGCCACTCGCAGGATTATTCGTACCATAAAAAGATATTCGTTTGCTTTTTGGTGCATCCGAATCGAAAGTAACAACTGGAATTCCCGCAACAACTGCTTTGTCGATAGATTCTCTTAGTGCATCAGCGTCGTTAACAGAAATCGCAATGCCATCAACTTTTTTTTCAATCAAACTTTCTATAATTTGTGCTTGTTCAACAGCATCTGATTTAACAGGTGCAAATCGTTGAACTTCTATCTTTCCATTGCCTAAATCTTTCGCAGCTGACTGAGCTCCTTGCCAAGCGACTTGGAAAACGGGATTATCTAATAGTTTGGGAACAAAGACAAAAACCCATTTCTTTTCTTCATCTTTCTTATTGCATCCAATTAGATAAAAAATTATTAGTGCAATTAAGATATAATTTTTCATATTATTTCTTTCTTATTTTCAAAATAACTAAAATATCATCCTTTTGTTTTTTTGTCTAAAATTACTGCAAATAAAATTACAATTCCAATTGCGACTTGCTGCCAGTAAGCCGAGACGTTCAACAGGACCAATCCGTTCCGTAATATACCCATAAGGAGTGAGCCGACGATAGCACCTAAAATTGTCCCTCGTCCACCGCTCAAACTTATTCCACCGATTACAGCTGCTGCAATAACATCAAGCTCATACCCAAGCCCTGCAGTAGATTGACCTACACCGAATCTTGCAGTAAAAAGAACGCCAGCAATTCCCGAGGCAAATCCACATAAAGTATAAACTAAAATTTTCATTCTTCCAACATTTACACCGCTGAAGTGCGACGCTTCTTCATTTCCACCGATAGCATAAATGTAGCGTCCCCATTTTGTTAGCTTTAAAAAATATCCAATGATTAGTGCAAAAACTGCCATAATAATTATCGGTATTGGTATGTGTAAAATTGTTCCCTGTCCAATCAATAGAAAATCTGTTGGTAAATTTCTGATCGTTTCACCACCTGTGAGTGCGAAAGCTAAACCGCGAGCAATGCTCATCATCCCAAGGGTTGCGATGAATGGTGGTAACTTTGTTCTTGTAATTAATAATCCATTTGCCAAACCGCATATTATTCCAGCAATTAAACCGAACGTGATAGAAAAAATTATATTAAGACCATTATTCAATAGTATAGAGGTGATGACGCCCGAAAGTCCAAGAATTGATCCAACTGATAAGTCGATGCCTGCGGTTATGATTACAAGTGATTGTCCCACAGACATAATGGCGATAAAAGATAGCGCTCTGATGACTTGTGAAAGGTTCGACCAATTGAGAAATGTTGATTCAAAGACTTTATCCCCGCCAAATGAAGATGTAAGAATCGTAAGAAGAAAAACTTCTAAAATAAGTGCAAGCCAGATGCCAAGATGTTTAGTTCTCAAGGTCCTGAATAAGTTAATTCCGTTAATTTATAATATTTTACAAATAAAAGAATGAAAAAACAATTCAGATAGTTTTAAGTTATAATGGAAAGATAGAGTAATTTTTATCTGGTCCCCAAATTCAATTTTGGAACGGATGAGCTAAGTGTGCAAATCGTTGTCGTTCCCAAAGAGGACTTTTGGAACGAGCATGTAGTTGGGACCTTGGGAATTAGTATATAGTTGTAACTTTGGGAAGGAGGATATAGTTGGGAGTTTGTGAACAAGAATATGGTTTTGTAAAACGACAGGTTAGGGACAGCATGACAGTATCGTTTTTTCCTAAATTACCAAGAATATCTAATCGTATATGTTACTTCTATCTCTTCATCTTTTCCAACCTTTATTGGAAACTTTATTGTTGATTGATCTACCTTCTCAAAGTTTGTCGAAAATTTAACAATCTCCCACTCACTCCACCGCCAGGGATGTTCATAAATTTGAACTTCAACAGCTTCTTTTTTATGGTTTCGGATTTTTATCTGGATCGTTTCCTCTACAACTCTTTTACTAATGGATTTAAAATCTTTTTGTACTCGCTCCCCGACTATATCAAACGCATTTCCTAAATAAAGTCGTAACTCTTCATCCTTTGGTGTATGGTCAATTAGATCCTCGCCGATGAATTGCTCTTTGCCGTCATCATCTCTTTTATAAACACGAATCTTTCCTTTTGGAAGTGGAATCCCGAGTCCTGATTTCTCATCGTTTTTAAATGTAACAAACACTCCAACTTTTTGATTTGACTGCTGACCAAAGCTGGCTTGATCGCGATAAGAATAATTCCGATACCAATAGCGCCATTGATCTGATAAACCGTCGTATATGAATACTTTTTTAGAAGTTACGTTTTTACCAGAAACAAGTTCAATTTGCTTTGTTTCGTTGTTATTGAGATCGGTACGGCGTTTTAGTGTGTACAATTTGTACTCAAATAATTCTGTTTGTGCAAATTGCGGTTCAGCTGTTTTCGCTTGCAATTCCATCATTGGTCGTGCTCTATCAAATTCCTGCCGAACAATATTTACATCACCTGCGACAAGTTTTAATCCAGCAGTTCTAAAAGAGGTGCCGGAATTATTTGTTAGTGTCACCCAGCCTGTTAAATCTAACTTTGAATCATCTTTGTTCAACAAAGCAACATAATTTGCATTCCAGGAAAGCTGACCTGCAAGGTAACTGATTTCTATTTTGTGTTCACCCGCTTTTGTGTTTTCAACGAGCCACTCAAGCTGAGGTTTAAGTATCAAACCCTCAGGAAGAGAAGGAAGGACTAATCTACCGGCGGGATTAATTTCAATCTTTCCATCTATTTCGGCAACAAGTCCACCACTGAAGCTGGAAGAAATCAATTTTCCTTTTACTATGTATTCCTTTTTTGTTTCTTCGTTCAACCGAACAAACTCAACTTCCTTTCCGATGTATTTTTCCAATAACTTTGCTTGACTGACAAGATCATACTGATAGTTTTGCTCGAGAATACGTACGGATGTTGGTTCTGTAAGACTCGAAAAGTGAAGCGAGGTCCCATCAATTGTTGCTGGAATATCAGGAATAATCATACGGTTTAGACCACTTGGTATTTTTATAGTTCTCTCTTCCCTTATAAGTGAAAGGTTTTGATTGTAAACCGTTAAATCAACCAATGTACGTTCAGCTGATATTATTGTTTGTGTAATCTGAGAAATAACTGTTTGATTGTAAAAAATCAACAATAATAGTCCAAATAAAAACAATTTGTTTTTCATAGACTGTTCCTTATTCAAATATTATGGTTTATATGTTAAGTTAGCAAAGTTATTTATTATTTTCCACTATTTTGAAAAATAGCTTTTTCCTGATCTTTGTATTGTAATCTGTAAAGTTTATAATAAATTCCTTCCAAAGCGAGAAGTTCCTGATGCGTTCCAATTTCACGAATTTCCCCTTTGTGCATAACAATGATTTTATTTGCTCTCTGAATGGTTGACAGCCGATGTGCAACAACAATAGATGTTCTTCCTTGTAAAAGTTTCTTAATCGCTTGTTGTATGAGAATTTCGGTTTCTGTGTCAACACTCGAAGTTGCTTCATCCAATATTAATATTCTTGGGTGAATAGCAAGTGCTCGAGCAAAAGAAATAAGCTGCTTTTGTCCGACTGATAGTGTTGCTCCTCGCTCTTTGACTTCTGAATCATATTGCTGAGGTAGAGTTTCAATAAAACGATTTATACCAACAATTCGTGCTGCTGCTTTAATACGATCCATCGATATCGAATCATTACCAAGATTTATGTTTGACTTTATATCCCCCGAGAAAAGAAAAACATCTTGTAAAACTATTGCCATTTGTTTTCGAAGGGTTCCTATGTCAATTGATCGGATATCAATTCCATCGATCAGGATTTCTCCTTGTTGGAATTCATAGAATCTGCAAAGAAGATTTATTATCGAGGTTTTACCGGCACCGGTATGGCCAACAATTGCAGCTGTTTCTCCCGGGTTAATCTGGATCGAGACGTTTTTCAACACCCAGTCTTCCTGCCTCGTAGGATCTTCATTGTTATATCTAAACCAGACATTTCTAAATTCGATTTTGCCTTGTATTTTTTCAATTGAAATTGATGTTGTTGGATTTTTAATTTTTGTTTGGTCATCTAGTAATTTGAAAACTCTTTCTGATGATGCCATTGCTGTTTGCATTATGTTATACTTTTCCGATAAATCGCGGATAGGTCTCCAGAACATTTCATTAAATTGGAAAAAAGCCATCATCGTTCCGATGCTGATATTCTCTTTCAATGCGCCAATACCTGCGTACCAAATAATAAGTCCAACTGCAATTGCACTAATTAAGTCGACTCCCGGATAGAAAAGTGCATAATAGAAAATTGATTTGATATTTGCATCTCTATGTGCGGCATTGATTTCTGTAAAATTATCGTACGATTTTTTTTCTCGATTATAAATTTGGTCAACAATCATTCCAGTGATGTGTTCTTGCATAAATGTGTTGATGCGAGCAATTTGCAATCGGACATCGCGATATGCTTCCCGAGCTTTCTTGCGAAAAAGAAATGTACCGTAAAAAAGAAGTGGTAGTACACTTAAAGAAATAAGTGCAAGTTCCCAATTCATAGCGAACATAAAATATAAAATTCCAACAATTGTGAACACATCACTGAAGAGCATAACAATACCTGAAGAAAACATTTCGTTTAAAACTTCTACATCATTTGTAACCCGTGTAATTAGTCTTCCAATTGGATTGTTATCAAAAAATTTTATACTTAAGGTTTGTAAGTGAGTAAAAATTTGCATTCTTAAATCAAATATTGTTTTCTGACCGATCCACTGTGTAAGATAAGCGTTAAGGTATTGGATGAAGCCGCGAATAATGAGTAAACATAGGAAAGCTAAAGCTGTGATGAGTAATCCGTGCTTATCTTTGTTTGCTATGTTAACATCGACAGCATATTTGGTAAACCACGGACGCACTGCTTCCATTGCTGATATAATAATGCTTAAGAAAATTCCAAGCACGACATACCCCCGGTATGGTTTTAAATACTTGATAAGTCGCTTCATCAAGCGGGCGTCGTATGCTTTCCCAAGGATTTCGTCTTCAACCATGGTTCAACACAAAGTGCAAAATTTTAAATTTTTATTTCTCATATCTTTTCTAACTCTTCCTCAAGTAATTGCTTCTCATACAAATCTGCATAGATGCCGCCAAGTGCTACCAGCTCATCATGATTACCTCGCTCTACAATTTCTCCGTTGTTCATGACTACAATCATATCAGCATCTTTCACTGTTGAGATTCGGTGGCTGATGATAATGCTCGTTCGATCTTTCATGATACCCTGTAGATGTTTTAAAATTTCTTCTTCAGTGTATGTATCGACTGCAGATAAAGCATCATCGAGAATTAAGATTTTTGGATTCCGCATAATGGCGCGTGCAATACTTGTCCGCTGTTTCTGTCCGCCTGATAATGTAATTCCCCTTTCACCAAGTATTGTGTCATATCCTTTTGGAAAATCCTTCACATCCTTTGCTATTTGAGATACTTCTGATGCTTTAAATATATTCTCCATTAATCCATTACTACATTTGCCATTTTTATCAACTTTATCTTCTAAAACTCCGTACGATATATTTTCTCTTAAAGAATCCGAAAAAAGAAATGTTTCCTGCTGTACGTAACCGATGTGCGAACGAAGAACTTCGATCGGAATCTTTTTAATATTAATTCCATCAATTAGAAGTTCACCGGTTGTAACATCGTATAATCGAGGTATAAGATTGATGAGTGTGGATTTACCCGAGCCGGTGTATCCGACCACGGCTATTGTTGTTCCTTTAGGAATTTCGAGATTAATATTTTTTAGCGTTGGGGCATCAGCATTTTTATGTTTGAAGAAGACATTGCGGAACTCGATTCTGCCTTCAATTTCTTTAATTGAATAATCTGTTTTATTAGTATCCTTGATTTCTGGCTCCGTATCCATAATTTTTGCTAACCGTCCCATAGATGCAGCACCTTGCTGAAGAATATTTGTAACCCATCCAAATGCTATCACAGGCCATATCAG
>JBBIRP010000073.1:6998-9284 GCA_037441745.1 Ignavibacteriales bacterium | reverse complement strand
ACAAAAGAAAAATTTTTATTGTGAAGGGAAAATTTCATGAAATCTGCTTTAATCGTATCCTTAATGTTGTTTCAATATTCCAGTAGAGCACAAACGGACACAATCAAATATCAGCTTTCACCGATTACGATCACTGCAACGCGATTGACAGAGTCATGGATAGAGGTCCCACTCTCTGTCAGCATTTTACCAATAAACGGGAATTTTCAAGGGAAAGGATATGGTTTAGATGAAGCATTATCAGGAGTCCCAGGCGTACTTGTCCAATCTCGTTTTGGTAATCAAGACGTTAGATTAACAATAAGAGGGTTTGGAGCAAGAGGCGCCGGAGAACGTTCAAACGCTGGAACATCAAGAGGTGTACGTATTTTAAATAATGGTTTTCCAGAAACCGAACCAGACGGAAGAACATCGTTTGATCTTATTGATCTTTCGACCGTAGGAACAATCGAAGTTGTTCGTTCTAATGCATCTTCTATGTGGGGGAATGCTTCAGGTGGTGTTGTGAACATCTCGTCATATACAACTTTCGAGCAACCATATATGAATTATCGCTCATATTTTGGGAGCTTCGGTTTCCGAAAAGAAATATTCAAAGCTGGTGCTAAACTAGGGAGAGGGAAATTATATTTTTCACTAAGTAATATAAATTATAAAGGTTGGCGGAATCATTCAAAAAGTTCTCAAGCTCTTTTCAGTGCTGGTATTGTTACACCATTAGATGAAGGAACAAGTCTTGCTGTACATATAACAGGAACAAGCAATATCTTTAGGATCCCCGGACCTTTGACCGAGGCTCAATATAATGCCGATCCAAAACAAGCGCAGGATGATACATTGATTTACAAACCGACTTATGTTCAGAGAGACGAACGTCGATTCAATCGTTTAGGTCGTATTGGAGTAACACTTTCGCGCAATCTTAATGAAAGTAATACAATTGAAGCTTCTTTTTTTGCCCAGCCAAAGTATCTGCAACGTTCAGAACGTAATACATTTCGAGATTTTAATCGATATCATATCGGTGGTAACACTTTATATAGGAACAAGATCAGTTTTACTCCCACAATTAAATACACACTCTTAATCGGAATGGAAGATGCTTATCAGGATGGCGCAATTTTGTTCTACAAATTAAATAATGGTATGCGAAGCGATGTTTTAACAACGGATAAGAGAGAAGGTGGAAACAATTTTGGTTTTTTTATACAGAACGAACTTTCATTAAATGAAGCCTGGTTAGGATTATTGGGTGTTCGATATGATAACATAACTTACTACTCAGAAAACTTTTTAAATCTTAAGCTACATGGAACAAAATCTTTCAAGCAAATTACTCCAAAATTTGGTATTACCTATCGCTTTTCGCCCTTACACAGCATATATGCAAATTTTGGTGGGGGAATTGAAGTGCCCGCTGGGAACGAGACAGACCCGCCTTCCACTTTTGGTCAAGATACTATATATTCATTAAATCCATTATTAGAACCTATTCGCTCTATAACAATGGAGATAGGGACAAAACAAATTTTAAGCTTCGGAAGAGATGAAGAAATAGCAAATCTTATGTATGATGTTGCACTTTATAGGTTAAATGTATGGAATGATATTATTCCATATCGTGGCGGTAGATTTTATTTTACAGCTGGGAAATCAGAACGCATAGGCGCAGAGATATCTATAAATCTGAAATTTTCGATGGGGCTCTCTTTAAATTCAGCGTTTACAATTTCTAGAAATAGGTATAAAGAATACGCCGTAGATTCAGTGCATTATTCATTGAGTAAGGAAGGAATTTTTGCTGATTATTCTAATCATAAGATTGTTGGGATACCAGATTACTTTTACGAGATTGGGTTAAAATATATGCTGTGTCAATTACGTGGTGTGTATGCACGAGTGAATATTCAGGGTGTTGGTAAATATTTTGCTGATGATGCAAATCAAATTCTTGTACCATCATATACAATATTAAATGCTTCAATTGGAATTGATCAATTCCAATTCGCAAATGATCGTCTGTTTATAAATGCATTCTTTGGTGTGAATAATTTGACCAACGAGAAATATATCGGTTCAGTTTGGTTGAATCCTGATTCTCCCAAGATTAACGGTTTCCCTACACCCGCTTATATTGAGCCAGGTTTAACACGCAATTTTGTTGGTTCTATTGGAATTGGATTAACTTTCTAAAGTTATTAAAAGAAAAGCCCAATCCTTCAAGACTGGGCTTTTGTTATTTCTCAACTTGCAATCAGTTGATGTTATTTGAGTAATATCATCTTC
>JBBIRP010000073.1:0-6987 GCA_037441745.1 Ignavibacteriales bacterium | reverse complement strand
AAATTTTTGCTCAATTGGATTTTCTTCATCAGTGATTGTTTCGGCGATTAATCGGTAGTAATAAATACCAGAAGCAAGATTGAACTCGTCAGCCTTTAATTCAATCTCTTGGTTCCCATCTTCCATTTCTTTGTGATTTAATAAGGTAGCTACTTCCTGACCGATTGAGTTATACACCTTCAGTGTAACGAAGCTTTGATAGGGGAGGTAGAATTCAATGACGGTCGAAGGATTGAACGGATTCGGATAATTCTGTTCAAGAACAAATCGCTCAGGTTTTGTTTCTGGTATTGGTTTGAGCGTGAACGAACCCATTTCAATAAACGAACTATCAAGATGTAAAAATGGAACATCAGATAGTGGACGTACTGGTTTAAATCGCAATCCGGTGGCAAAACTGAAAGTATCTATTGGTCCACAAAAAGCTGAATCTATTTTTCGTATTGTGTTGAATATATCAAAGAATGATTCTGGTTGTAAATTGTAAGTGCAAATTAATGAAGTATCATTGAAGAGAGACATTGCACTATCGAGTTTGTTCGCAATTTCTCTGATCTTCAAGCCATTGCAAATATTCTCACCACCTTCGTCAAAAATTAAATTACCGAAACCGCCAGGTAATATTCCATAATCGCTGCCATTGATATTAGCTTGAAGTGCTATTGCCTCTGCGAATAATTTGTTATTATGTTTAGATGGTGGTAAATATTTTTGCTGTTTCTTAATCGGTTTTGGTTTTACACCACTGAATGTTCCAAGACATCTAGGCTCACCAATGTGCATTCCATGTTTATCAATTAATGATTTTAAAACAGCATTGTATGTGTTATGAACAACTGAATGTGGTCCACCAAGACCTACTTGCAGTCCCGTTCCCGCACCAGCCGATAAAAGATTTATAGCGTTTGGCATAGGTAAGCGAGGAATATTCACAAAAGTTTCAAGATGTCCGATATATATACCACCACCGGCAAGCATCCATTTTTGATATGATGCATGTTGAATACCCATTTTCTTTGTGAATCCATGGAGCGTTACTGAATCTCCCGGTTGAACATATGAATCAAAAATTATTTGTATCTTTTTCAATTTTCCATCAAGGAATGTAATCGTACCTAGTTTTGAGCAAGTAAGCGTGTTCTCATCCATTGGCCCAGTTGTATGAACAATCAAACTATGCGACGGCATTGTTGTATCGTTGTACAATGTTATCCAGTATTCAAGTTTATTAGGTTTAAGCGGAATTGGTTTCCTCTTACCTTTTAAATCAACTGCAAGAGCTAAACTTTCAGGTAGAAATGTTCGGAATGCAAGGCTGAATGAGCTGTCTTGTGTATTCCCAAAGTTGATTCCTGTTATCTCTGATTCGGGTGGTAAGTTCACGAAATTTGGTGCTAAATTTTCAGGATACGTTTGCCTCCAAAACGATCGGAATACCTCGCTTATTGTATATTTGCCTGGCCAGAGGTTTTGGAAAGTATATATTCCATCTCCATCTGTATCAGTTGATTTGGTAACTGTTTTCCCGTAACTATCAATGCCGCTTAACATTATAGTCCAGTCACTCAAACCATTGTCACTCTCGTCTTTGATACCATTTCCGTTGATATCATTGAACTTCATACCGCTAATAGAACTGTAATCGATTTCGTAGTTACCAAAGTCCAGAGTATCAAATGTTCCACTCTGTGTTAAATCAACATAATAACATGAATCGGGATATGATTGCCACCATCCCTCAAGAGGCTGTTCAACAACTTTATATGTGTCGGGTTCAAGACTCAGGAATTGATAATATCCGCTACTATCAGTTGTTCTTTGTTTAGATAAATTATATTTGTTTCCATTACCTTTTCTGAAAAGTTGTATCTTGAATCCCGCGAGATTTTCTTCGCCTTGGTCTCTAATATGGTTTCGATTTCTATCAGCAAACTTTTGTCCCATTATACCGTTCGTTGTTGGCGACCAATAATTTCCAAAATCTTTACCATTAATTACTGTTTGTAGATCTGGAATATCGATTGTATAATATTCAGATTCGGGATATGTTTGTATCCAGCCATGCTTCTCAACCTCCTTTACAAGATATTTCCCCGGTGTGAATACATACAATTGATATTCTCCTATTGAATCTGTTCGATCGAAATCAATCTCGTTGCCTAGTGTATCGGTTAACAAAATTTTCCATTCAGGTAGAAGTGTATCGCCTAAATCGTAACTACCTTTGACTTCTGTAAGATCATGAAATTTGATACCATTAATAAAACTTGCCTGTGTCCAGTTGCCAAAGTGAATACTATCTACTAATGTATCTGTTGTTGCCAAGTCAATTGTCCACGAACCACCTGTAGGATATGTTTGAGTCCAACCGACTTTCTGTTCTTCCGTCAGTGTATAAGAGCCAAGTGGAAGTGGAAGCCAGTATCTGCCTCTATAATTTGTTCGTGTTGTCAAAGAAATTGGATTATCGTTACCCTGGGCAGTTACTAGCCATTCTTTGATTCCACGTTCACCAATGTCTTTCGTTCCGTTATTATTAACATCGAAGAATGTTTTTCCTGTAATCAATCCGGCTTTATCAAAAATTATGACATCATCAATATACCAACCTAAGAATTCGTTATAAAGTTGATCTCCCGTATCAAAGTAATAACGAAGTAGTATTTGGTTGTTAATATAAGCTGACAGATCCAGATCGGTTATCATCCAACCATCGGTATCACCTGATGGTGCGTCGCCATATCCCCCTCGCAGATGATTCCATGATGTTCCACCATCTGTGCTGACATCAACCATACAATAATCCCATCCTGTTTCAGTGACAAAATTTTCCGTGAACATTAGTTTCACAGGAGGAATATCCCCTATGAGGTTGATAGTTGGCGAGATTAGTGCATTATTAATTCGACTTCCGTTATCGTAGTTTTGCTGCGATTCGATTCCAATCCACCAGCTCGTTGGTTTAGAGGATGCGTTAGTTGTTGTCAGATGCCATAGGTCTGATCCTGTATACGCGATTGTCGTCCATCCATTCGTACCACTTTCCATATTGTCATAAAAATATATAACAGATGCACTTCGTACTGTGTTATTGTATCGGATTGATACCTCTGACTTTGTTTGGAAAGAGGATTGTAAACCATGGTCTTTATTATTTATTTTGTATTTATTTTTGAAAAGTCGAAGTTCCTCAGCAGCTTTCATTGCACGTTCTCGCGGTGATTGCGTTTTATACTGTGTGGTTTCTGCTGCCAGTATCATTAATGGGGAAAGAAAGATTATTAATAGAATTCCGGTGTAGATAATTTTTAAAAGAACAGTGTTGTAAAAATTTTTTTGGTAGATACAAACTTTACTGTTTTTCATAAATACCCCCTTTTTTTGGGTGTTAAAAATGAAATACTTAGTTTATGCGAGCATTAAGTAAGAGAATTCTTCTTCATAATCTAATATTTTATTTGGTAAATGTCAAGAATTGTGCATATGCATTGTCTTACCTTATTTTTCTCTGACCACTTTCTATAATAAACCGACTGCAAGTTCTGCCCAAATGAGGAATAACACGACGATAAGCATTGTGCAGAGTAAAATTCGGAGATAAGTGTTTCGTACTTCTCTTAATACTAACTCGCATACAAGACCTGTACCTAATAATAATACTCCTGCGATAATAAAATCAAACACACTCCAGTTGACTTCATCTGTTAGCTGCATCGCTATTAAAGGGATGAGTAATAAAAGTGCTATGGCGAATAAAATACCGGAAAGTCTTTTATTTTGTATAGTCATTGATTATTTTTTTATTAGTGTGTTAATTGAGGATTTAAAGTTTCATTAAATATAATTGTTAATAACGAGAAATGATAATCTACAAAGGGAAATTTGAAGTTCATAGAAACTCTTAATAAATACCCGCTGAGCTTATAAATCTATATAGGTGATAATCCAGAATGCTAATAATTGTTTCATACTTTTTATCACCTATCATTAGTAAATTTTACCATTGACAAAGTAGAATATATTTGTCTTTGATTTTTGTTTGGAATATTGCTAAATCATTAAAACGCTTGGTTTCTTGACATTTTTGTCATATCGTATGGTGCGTGGTCTCCACCTAAATACTTATGGAACCAATCTAAATGTGCATTGTAATATAGTGGCATTGATTTTACTGCGGAGGGCCAATGGCCATCATTAGGAAAAACAATCAGACGTGAAGGCACGCCCATCTTTTGTAAATCGGTGAAGAACTCTAAACTTTGCGTATAGGGTACTCGGTAATCTTTTTCTCCCGTAATGACAAGGCAAGGGGTTTTAAAGTTTGTAACATACTTGTTTGGAGAGAATTTTTCATAAAGGTCGGATTCCCAAGGTGTGCCTCCGAAGTCCCACTGTGGAAACCATAATTCTTCAGTTGCTCCATGCATTGCCTTTAGATTATAAACACCCATCATACAAGCGATTGCTCTAAAGCGTGTCGTGTGTCCTTCGAGCCACATCATAAAATAACCACCATATGACCATCCCATTGCACCCATTCGTTCTCTATCAACGTAAGGAATTTTTTCCAGCGAGTCAGCAACTGCCATTACATCGATAAAGATTTTGCCTGCCCAATCTTTTGATATGGCTGCCGTAAAGTCTTGACCATAACCTGTTGAGCCGTGAGGATTTGGAAATGCAACGATATAGCCAGCTCCCGGATACACTTGCCAATCTCCGCGGAAAGCATCTGCCCACTGCGATTGTGGACCGCCATGAATGTTTAGTATCAACGGATACTTTTTGTGCGGCTCAAAGTTGTGAGGTTTAACAATAAATGTGTGAATCATTTTACCTGTCGGCGATGGTATCCAAATTTCTTCCGCCGATCTGATATCTACTTGATCGGCAAGTTCTTTATTGAAGAATGTTAATCTTTTCAGATTCTTGCCGTCAGAGTTACAGCTCCATATTTCTAAAGGTTCACCCACGGATCTGCGTGAAAAGACAAGTGTTTTCCCGTCCGACGATAGATCAAATGCGTCGATAGTTTTAACATCAATAATTTTTGTAATCTTCTTGGATTTTATTTCGATTTTATATAAAGGAACATGTCCCTCAACTTGTGCAGTATAATAGATTGATTTTGAGTCAGGCGACCACTTGATATTATTCACCCAATAATCAAAATTCTCTGTCAACGTAATTTTCTCACCCGTCTTCCGATTATAAAGTCTAATTCTGAATAAATCTGATTCGTAAGTTGGGATAGTTTGAAATTTGTAAGCAATCCATTTACCATCGGGGGAATATTGAGGATCTCCGTCGAATGCTTTATTCTCTTCAGTAATATTTTTTGTTTCACCGCCAGTAAGATGTACTGTGAATAAATCTTTATTTGTGGTTTCGGCTTCATTCCAATCGTGGTTAGAAACATAGCAAACTTCTCCGTCTTTTGAAATGTTGAAACTTTGCTCGAAAGTAGGCGCATCGAAGTCACCAGGGGAAAGGTCAGTGTATTGATTCGTTTCAATGTCGAATCTGATAGTATGTGTACGTCTTCCATCTTTCCAGGTATTCCAATGGCGATATAACAATCGGTCTGCTAAATGTGCTTGAATTGGTCCGTTGCTCATTGTGCTGTCGTTGTATTTGTTGCATGCATCGTCGGCACCGCATTCGGGGAATACATCGCTTGAGAAAATTATATGTTTCCCATCTAATGTCCATTCAGGATTATCTACGCCTGCAGAAAAATTTGTGAGGTGTTTCAATTCATTATTTGAAATATCAATTACCCAGACCTGAGGTCCATTTTCTCTTGTTGAGATAAATAAGATCGACTTTCCATCGGGTGACCACCGGGGATGATTATCAGATGCAGGATTGCTGGTTAGGTTTCTAAGATTGTTCCCATCAATATCCATTAAAAAAATGTCTTGGTTAGATTTACCTTGCTTCAGAAAATTTTCTGTTACAACAAACGCAATTTTTTTGCCATCAGGTGAGATTTGTGGGTCAGCGATCATTTTTACTTTGTATAGGTCAGTGATTGTAAAAGCACGCTTTTGGCTCAATAATGGGAAAGTTATTAACAAAGAAGAAATAATAATGAATAAATTTTTCATAGCTGTTTCCTTAAATATGATCGTTCAGTTTATGTTTGTAATTAGAATATAAGAAATTCATTGGATCGTTACAATAAAAAACGGCTGGTCTTTTTTTACCAGCCGCTGTTGGTTTGGAATATCGAACCCGCTTCAGGCGGAGATATAGGAGATGAATGCTTACGAATATTCAATAATAACGATACCAATACCAACGAACTCACCAATTTCTGTAAAAGGAGTTACTTGAGGGTTTCCACCAAGATAAATTAATGCGCGTTGACTATCACCGGGTAGTGTTAGAGTTATACCTGCCTCTGGGTTGAAAAAAATATAATTTCCACTTTTATAATCATATATGCTTGCTGACTGTTGGTCATAATCCATACGAACGAACCCTATATCGTTCTGAGTTGAATACAACCTTCGCGGCAATGAAAAATTTACGATCACCTGTGAATAAGGCACTCCCTCTATTTCAATTTGAGCGGGGTTGAAGGTTTCCGAACCGTTAAAACGTACTATATTCGACATTGAACCGTCATCAATTGCAATTGTTTCATATGTTAACCCCGGAGTTAGGTTCTCGAATGTGGCACCGTTCAAGACTGAAACAGATAGTGGAGTCTGGATGCTATGAATCGTAAATTCAATTATTTCAGTTGCCTGTGAAAACATGTTTGTATTTATTAAACATGTTAAAGTTACCAAAAGTGTTATCTTTTTCATTTTTCTCTAATCCCCTTAAATATTTTTTTGGGTAAGATATATTTTTTAGAGGATGAGAAACGTTAATTATATCACTTCAAGTGTAGAGTATCACAAAGGGAATGCTAAAAATAGACTGATTTTTGAATATTTATATCATTAAATGATTCTAATTAATTTCCTCCGTAAT
>JBBIRP010000072.1:8871-9623 GCA_037441745.1 Ignavibacteriales bacterium | reverse complement strand
CGTATCGGTGCAGAAAATATGGCAACGCTTGAAAAGATGGTTGCACTTCAGGTTTTAGATGAAAAATGGAAAGATCATTTGCGTGAAATGGACGATTTAAAAGAAGGAATTCATCTGCGTGCTTATGGACAAAAAGACCCACTGATTGAATATAAGACTGAAGCTTTTAATATGTTTGTTGAACTTCTCAACATGATTAAGACGGAAACACTTAATTTGGTATTCAAGTTATTCCCACAACCTTTACAAGAAGTTCCATTAATAAAACGACCACGTGTAGTACGACCTCAACAAATGACAATGACGCATGAGTCCGCATTAGGATTGGGTTTACAAGGAATTCGTGAGCCTGTAAGCGGTGATGAAGCAAGAAAGCAACAAGGTTCACCAGAAGCAAAACCAGGTAAACCTCAACCCATCCATGTTGGGAACAAAGTTGGTAGAAACGACCCATGCCCGTGTGGGAGTGGGAAAAAATATAAACAATGTCATGGGAGATAAGGTTGTTTGTAAAATTTAAATCTTCAGATTCTTCTACATAAAAGTATGTCTGATTGATTACCATCTTATTTAATACCGACAGATAATAAAATGTCGCAGGCTGTTGATTTCAAAGCTGGATATGTTCCAATCATTGGAAGACCGAACGTTGGTAAATCGACTCTAATAAATGCATTTGTTGGTCAAAAAATATCTGCAGTCACGAGTAAACCCCAAACTACACGCCATAAGATATTAGGGATATTATCGAC
>JBBIRP010000072.1:0-8858 GCA_037441745.1 Ignavibacteriales bacterium | reverse complement strand
TTTCTTGATACACCGGGTTTGTTAAAACCAAAATACCTCCTCCATGAAGTAATGATGAAAGCAGCAAAAGCCGCTATCGAAGATGCTGATATTATTTTATACATGGTAGATGCCGAAAGAATTAAATCTCAAGGAAAATCGAATGAAGATAAAGTTTATTTCTTATCAAAATCTAAAGCTAAAATATTTCTACTGATCAATAAGATTGATTTAATCAATAAAAAAGATATTTTACCTATCATTGCAAATTATTCAAGCAAATATAATTTCCAGGAAATCTTTCCCATTTCTGCACTTAATAATACAGGCATAGATGAGTTAACCAAATCGATTGTGAATTATCTTCCAATTCATCCTCCATATTATCCTCTTGATATTGTCAGTGAGTACAATGAGAGGTATTTTGTTAGTGAGATAATTAGAGAGAAAATTTTTGAAAAATTTAAAGAAGAGATTCCTTATTCAACTGCGGTGGATGTATTCGATTTCAAGGAACAAAAAGATAGAAAAGATGTAATACGAGCGGATATTTACGTAGAAAGAGAATCCCAAAAAGGTATACTTATCGGAAAGAAGGGTCACGCATTGAAGGAGATAGGCGAATTGTCAAGAAAAGATATTGAGAAGTTCCTTGGTAGACCCGTATTCCTTGAGCTACACGTCAAAGTTAGAGAAAAATGGAAAGATAAACCAGATTGGCTGAAAAGGCTGGGCTATACATCTTAGATATGAAATCTGAAAAATCACTAATTATCATTGGTTTCATACTGATCTCAATAATTTGGGGTTCAACTTGGCTTGCAATAAAAATTGGTTTAAATAGTATATCCCCATTTTATGGTATTGCTATACGTTTTTCAATCGCATCGTTAATTTTATTTCTTATACTAAAAATAAGACATGAAGAAATTCCGCTTGATAAAAAATCGATTTCATTATACCTGAATTTGGCAATCTTGTCATTCAGTTTTCCATTTGCGTTAGTATACTGGGGAGAACAGTATATTGCCTCAGGGCTGGCATCGGTTTTATTTGGTGTATATCCTTTCATGGTTGCAATCGGTTCTCATTTTTTTCTAAAATCCGAAAAATTGAATGTTTATAAAATGTTTGGAATTATATTCGGGTTTATTGGCATCGTCTTAATATTCTGGTCAGATATAAAATTTGGACAAAGTAATATTATTGGTATGGCTGCTATTCTTGTAAGTACTATTATGCAGGGGGCATCTTTAGTAATGCTTAAAAGAGCAAACCATCAAATTAATCCAATGTCGCTTACTTTTGGTGGTATGTTTTTGAGCCTTTTTATTATGTATCCAATGGCATTCATTTTCGAGGATTTTTCAAAATTAATTTTTGATATGAAGGGAGTGTATCCTATTTTATATTTGGGTACCTTTGGCACTGTAGTAACTTTCGTTGTATATTATTGGTTAATGAAGAGGGTCGAAATTGTATATCTATCACTCGTTTCTTTTGTAACGCCTGTTTTAGCTGTTTTATTAGGTACAATTTTGTTGCGAGAGAAACTTTCTCAAAGTATTTTCTTTGGAGCTGCTTTTGTGCTCCTTGGAATTTTAATTGCGAACTTGAAAGATATTAAAATTGTTTTAAAAAATAGAATTAGAATATGAATAATGAAATAATATCGTAACACGTCAATCAATTTTGCGTTCATGGCCTCAGATAACAAAAGACATTCGATAATTAGGGATAAACTTACAAACATACCAACAAACCCAGGGATTTATAAATTTTTAGATAACAAAGGGAAGATACTTTATATAGGAAAAGCTATAAATCTCAGAAATCGAGTCCGTCAATATTTTTCGAAAAGTGGAACAATATCTTCTCGAATTCAAGCAATGATAAAAAAGGCTCATGATGTAGAATATATTGTAACAGATTCTGAGGTTGAAGCATTGATACTCGAAGCAACACTCATCAAAAGATTTAAACCGTATTACAACATCGATTTGAAGGATGATAAAAGTTATCCATACATAGGGGTAACCGATGAACCTTACCCTAGAGTAATAGTGACTCGAAAGTTACTCAAAGATGGAACGAAGTACTTTGGTCCATATACCGATGTAAAAAATATGCGTGCAGCTTTAAAAATGGTTAGAGATATTTTTAAAATTAGAAGTTGTAATTATTTAATTACTCAAGAAACAATTCTAAAACGTAAAATAAAAATTTGCCTCGATTATCATATCAAAAAATGTGATGGACCATGTGAGGGATTAATCTCTCAAGAGAAATATAATGAAATGGTTAATGAAGTTATACAAGTGTTAAAAGGAAAGCTATCATCCCTCATTAATGAACTTCAGAAAAAAATGAATCAAGCGTCTGGACAATTAAATTATGAAGAAGCTGCCGAGTTGAGAGATAAAATAAGAAATCTGAATGTATATAAAGAACGACAAAAGGTTATCGATATCGAAGCAGCTGATAGAGATGTTTTTGCAATTGCAATGGGAAATAACGATGCTTGTGGTGTAGTGTTTAATATTAGAGAAGGTAAAATTATTAATACGAATCATGTTTATATTAATAGCGTAAAGGACACGAAAGAAATAGAGGTCCTTGAACAATTTTTAGAAAGATATTATTTAAGTAACTATGATGTACCTTCGGAGATATATCTTCCATTTAACATACCAAATTCAGAGCTAATTAGAAATTGGCTATTAATAAAATCAGGAGTTAAACCAGAAATTATAATTCCGAAAGTTGGTGAGAAAGCAAAATTGCTTCAGATGTGCAGAACGAATGCAGTTGTGCTTCTTGATGAATTAAAAATGCGAAAGCATCGAGAATACACACCGAAATCTTTGATCTCTCTTCAGAAAGATTTAAGACTTTCAAATTTACCGAGACGAATAGAATGTTTCGATATTTCGAACATTCAAGGAACTGATAGTGTAGCTTCAATGGTCGTTTTTATAAATGGTAGACCCAAAAAATCAGAATACAGAAGATATAAAATTCAAACCGTTCATGGCCCTGATGATTATGCAAGTATTAAGGAAGTTATACAACGAAGATACATGGAAAAAGAGGCGGAGTCACAAGATAAACCCGACTTGATAGTGATCGATGGTGGTAAAGGCCAGTTATCTGCTGCGATAAATGTAATAAATAATCTTGAGTGTAGTGCGCAAGAGCATAAAGGACGAAAAATCAGTAACAATCATAAAGAAACAATAATTGCTCTTGCTAAAAAGTTAGATGAAGTTTTTATTCCTGAAAGATCGGAACCAATCTGTATTCCTAAGGATTCTCCCGGCTTACGATTACTTCAAAGGATTCGTGATGAAGCACATCGGTTTGCAATCGAATATCATCGGAAACTGAGAACTAAAAGAACAATTAAAACTGAATTAGAAAATATACCAGGAATAGGAAAAAAGCGAGCCTTAAAGATTTTGAATATTTTTGGTTCTGTAGAAAATGTTAAAAATGCAAATGAAGAACAGGCTAAAAAAGCTCTCGGAGAATCGCTAGCAATAAAAATCAAAAAATATTTTAAGAAATGAAATAAAATATTTGACTTGGTAAAAAAATTTTATTATATTTTGTAAGTGAATTTCTTACATAAATATACTAAATTTACTTATATAAAAATATAACTGTTCTTTCTATATTTCAAATTGAAGTTTGGTGTGTGTCTGGTTCCCGCTTCGAAGTCATGGCCCTCCCACATGATTTCACCGCCGGACACACACTTTGTTTTTTTATATACTTACCAATATAAACATTCCAAATTTTGGAATAAATTAATTATTTTTTTAACTTGACGTAAACTTGGGCGATTAGCTCAGTTGGTTGGAGCGCACGGTTCACATCCGTGAGGTCATAGGTTCGAGTCCTATATCGCCCACTATATTTTAACAATCTCAATCTGGGCAGTATTTAGACTGCTTTCAGATCGCAATCCAAAAAAAGATTATAATGTTTTGATTGATAACTAATTAAAGTGAGAAAACTATAAACAAAGAATAAGAATTTTACCAAGCACTTTCCGATGTGTTCATACATGCCAAAGTTGAAGGTATAGGTGGTTTCGGCTGATTGATTTAAATAATGCCAACATACAACCGTAAGATAGAGTTAAATAAATGGGGAAAAATAATCCCATCATCCCTAACCCCAAACTCATTTTTCAGTATTTCGTGAGGTTAGTTGAAAAAATCATTAAAGCGAAGCAAAGATTTTTTATATAAAGGATTCACAATAAATGTAAAATTGTTGATAAGTTGATTTTTCTGATATAAATTGACAGAATGCGAACCTTTCTGTCGGAAAAAGCATAGCTTAAAACCCAAAGCAGGCCAAATCATTTATGAGAAAGCAGACGACATCAGTACATATCACTTATATTTGACGTTTGTAAGATTTTTCTTTATATTATTTCAATAAAATATTTAATCACCTTTAAAACCGATTCAGAGAAATCGGAAAGGAACAAATAAATGCAATTAAATTTTTATTTTAAAGAAACCTCCATCCAAATTTTGGATACGGAGGTTTTTTCATTATGGTGAAGAATATGAATCCAAGTTTGCGTATTATTGATTCTAAGGGTTTTACTCGGACTTTAACAAGACTTGCTCATGAAATTCTGGAAAGAAATAAAGGTGCTGATAATATTGCCCTTGTTGGGATAAAAACTAGGGGGGAATATCTGACAAGACGACTCGCTAAGATAATTGAGCAAATAGAAAATAAACATATACACGTTGGTTTTCTTGATATAACATTGTACCGTGATGATCTTCGAGAAAGACTTGATCAACCAGTTCTAAAAGGAACTGAGATAAATTTTGATATCGAAGGTAAAGACATAATATTAGTTGATGATGTCTTGTTTACTGGTCGGACTGTTAGAGCTGCACTAGATGAATTGGTTGATTTGGGTCGGCCTGCTTCGATTCAGTTAGCAGTTTTAGTGGATAGGGGTCATCGCGAATTACCAATAAGAGCAGATTTTGTTGGTAAAAATATTCCAACATCGAAGGACGAGAGAGTAAGAGTAATGATGAAAGAAATCGATAATGAAGATGGCATTTATTTAATTAAAACGGAAAGGGATGATGAATGCCTTTAGAGAGTAAACATTTGTTAGGATTGGAAGGAATGTCAAAAGAGGATATTCAGCTTATTCTCGACACAGCTACATCATTTAGAGAAGTACTCGAACGCCCGATTAAAAAAGTTCCAACACTTCAAGGTAAAACTATTGTAAATCTTTTTTTTGAAAGCTCGACGCGCACTCGAATTTCTTTTGAGTTAGCGGAACGGCGTCTATCTGCTGATGTTGTAAATTTTTCTGCAGATATAAGTAGTTTAAAAAAAGGTGAAACCTTAAAGGATACCGCAAGGAATATAGAAGCAATGAAGATAGATATGGTTGTTATGAGGCATTCAGCACCCGGAGCTGCTGTATTCTTGAGCAAAGTCATAAACTCGATTGTAATAAATGCAGGTGATGGTTCGCATGAGCATCCCACACAAGCACTATTAGATATGTATTCAATACGCGAAAAATATGGCAGTATTCATGGGCTGAAAGTTTGTCTCATTGGAGATATTTCTCACAGTCGTGTAGCACTTTCAAATATATATGGACTAAGAACTATGGGGGCACAAGTCGCTGTTTGTGGACCAAAGACTTTGATTCCTAGATGCATTGAACAATTAGGAGTTGCAATATTCAACAATATAGACGAAGCGATCAAATGGTCTGATGTTCTAAATGTTCTGCGAATTCAATTGGAAAGGCAAGATAGAGTTTTCTTCCCTTCTCTTAGGGAGTATAGAAAATATTTTGCGGTCACAAAGGAACGATTAGATAAATCAGGTAAAATTATTACGATAATGCATCCTGGGCCGATTAATCGAGATGTTGAACTTTCTGCTGATGTTGCCGATAGCGAGCACTCTTTGATTTTGCAACAAGTTTTAAATGGTGTTGCTATTAGAATGGCAGTCTTGTACTTACTTGGGATGAGGAGTTAATATGAAATTACGTTTAAAGAATGGTAGAATTATTGAACCTTCGACCAAAAAAGATTATGTTTCGGATATCTTGATAATCAATGGCGTTATAGACAAGATCAAACCAAATGTCGCGAGCAAGAAAGATTATCAAATAATCGATCTGAAAGGGAAAATAATTACTTCCGGGTTCATAGATATGCATGTTCACTTACGGGAGCCTGGATATGAATATAAAGAAACAATTGAAACTGGTTGTTTAGCTGCTGCAGCTGGTGGTTTCACAGCAGTATGCTGTATGCCTAATACTAACCCCGCGATCGATGATGCTTCAATCGCAAAATGGATAGTTGAAAGATCAAAACAAGTCAGAAATCACATTGTTGATGTCTATCCGATTGCAGCTATCACAAAAAATCGTGATGGCAAAGAACTTTCACCAATGATGGAACTTGTCGATGCTGGAGTAGTTGGATTTTCTGATGATGGGAATTCAGTAGAAAGTTCGGAATTATTACGAAGAGCAATGGAATATGCAAGTATGCTAGGTAAACCAATAATTCAACATTCAGAAGACATGTATCTATCAAAAGGTGGTGTAATGAATGAAGGTTTCATCTCAACGAAATTAGGTATGCCTCCAATTCCATCAATCGCTGAAACAATAATTATAGCAAGAGATATTCAACTTGCTAATTATACTCGATCTCAATATCATTCTGCTCATATTAGTACTGAAGGCGCTGTCGAATTAATCGGGAATGCGAAGCGAGTGAATAATAAAATTACATGTGAGGTTACACCACATCACTTTTCATTAACTGATTCCATTGTTTGCTCATTCGATACCAACACAAAAGTTAATCCACCGTTACGATCAAATGATGACGTCGAGGCATTGAAAGAAGGATTAAAGGATGGAACAATTGATGTGATCGCATCAGATCATGCTCCACATTCATTTGATGAAAAACAGATCGAATATTTATTTGCACCTTCTGGTATCGTTGGATTAGAAACCTCTGTAGGGTTATCATTCACAGAGCTTGTCTGGAAAAATTATTTAGATATTTATCAATTGATAGAAAAGTACTCCGTTAATCCAAGGAAAATACTTCACTTACCTCCTATCAAAATAATAGAGGGCGAAGAGGCAAATCTAACAATTATTGATCCAGAGCTTGAGTGGACAGTAGATGTCGGGAAATTCAAATCGAAATCAAAAAATTCACCTTTTAATGGACGTATGTTAAAAGGAAAACCAATTGCGGTACTCAATCATGATTGTATGTTTATAAACGGTTCGGTTTTGTACTAAAAATTAAACGTAAATACTTTTTAATTAGACAATTTTACATTTTAGTTTTTCAAATATCTGATTATTTCTAAAAGTAATTCATAATAATTACTGGCATGTGCTTTGATTAATTCGAAGTTAATTGTAAGAAGAAATTTCATATGCGAGTAATAATTTTAATAACGATAAGTATCCTCCTAATATTTATAGGATGTACTGACGATTCTGTTCAACCCGATATGACCCCTCCCTCGTCACCGAGAGGATTATATGCTTATGCTGGTGATAATTTTGTCGAATTATCATGGGATCAAAATCCCGAATCTGATCTTGCAGGTTATAATATTTTTGTCTGTAACTCTTATGATGGCAAGTATAGTATTATTAAATCTACGAGTGAAACATTTTATATCGATTACAATACTATCAATGGTCAGACATATTATTATCGGATAAGTGCTTATGATCGTAATGGAAACGAAAGCCATCTGAGCCGACAAACAGTTTTTGCAACTCCACGTCCTGAGGGGCACAGTGTTATAATCAGGGATTATCATTCATCTCCAAATTATTCCGGATATGATTTTTCAACTAATACTATTGGTCCATACAATGATCAGTACACGGATATATTTTTTGAATATTATAATAACATTTTTTATCTGGATGTTTGGGATGATACAGAAATACAGGATATGGGATATACAAATTCACTTGACGACATATCTTCTTCACCCACAATTGGTTGGTCTCCTACCAAAGATGTTCGTCTAATTGTTGGACATACGTATGTGATTTACACATGGGATAAACATTATGCAAAAATTCGGGTGTTAAGCCTTGCAAATACCTATGTCATTTTTGAATGGGCTTATCAATTACAAGTCGACAACCCATACCTCAAATCGTATGGTGTTGTACGGGATAGTCTTGCGTTCGGAATTGGTGCGATGTCGAGAATATTATAAACTTTTGGATTGTGGGAATTTCAACAATCAACAGGGAGTTTGTTTGACTTTTTCATCCATAAAATGTATTTTGAATCATGACAAAGTTGAATTTTAAATTAATATACATAGTTCTCTTCTCTTCATGGTTGAGTGTATGCCACTCAGGAAAGATATCATGTTATATCAACATCCAAAATATTGAACAAGAAAAAGATCAAAATAATCGTTTGATGAAAATTGTAAAAGCTGTTGAAGATGGAATAATTAACAAAAACATCGACCTTTTTTCAGAGCATTTAGCAAAACGTGTTGAACTCAATCTGCAAGAAAACGTCAATGGATTGTTTAGCAATAATCAGGCATATTTTATTCTAAAAAATTTCTTTTACAATCATAGATTAAGCAACTTTTCATTTACAAAAATATCATTAGAAAATGGTATGCCGTACGCAACTGGAGGAGGAAGCTCTGTTATAAAAGGGAAAAAAGTAATCTATCAAGTCTTTATTTCATTTTCTTTTCAAGAAAATAAGTGGGTAATTAACCAGTTCAACGTGTACTGATATCAGATGTCGTTGACGTACATACCAAAGCTCAGGCAA
>JBBIRP010000071.1:0-9782 GCA_037441745.1 Ignavibacteriales bacterium | reverse complement strand
CAATCAAAATTGCAAGGTGCAGCTCTCCTCGCCCGCTTACTTTAAATGTGTCTGGGTTCTCTGTTAACTCAACTCGTAAGCTAACATTTGAACGAAGTTCTTTTGCAAGTCGCTCACCTAAATTTCTTGTTGTTACATATTTTCCTTCTTGTCCAGCAAAAGGTGAATTATTTACAACAAAGTTCATCGAAATCGTTGGTTCTTCAATCGTTACAAAAGGCAATGGTGTTGGATCGGATGCGTCAGTAATTGTTTCGCCGATGTCAACATCTTCCATTCCGGCAATTGCGATAATGTCACCTGCACTTGCTTCTTCAACTTCTATCCTTTTAAGTCCACTGAATGTATAAATTTTTGTTACCCGAGCATCTTCAACTCGACTGTTATTACGAATTACTTTCATTGAGGAACCAAGTTTAATTACTCCTTGCTCGATCTTTCCAATTCCTAAACGCCCAAGATAGTCATTGTAATCAATTGTTGTTACTAACATCTGAAAAGGTTTTTCTTTGTCTCCAAAAGGGGGTGGTATTTTATTTACAATTGCCTCGAACAGAGGTACTAAATTCTTTCCTTCTTCATCAAGTTCGTTCTTTGCAATTCCTTGTTTTGCAATACAATAAACAACAGGAAAATCTAACTGCTGATTTGTTGCACCCAGCGAAAGGAATAAATCAAAAATTTCATCTAGAACTTCGTGCGCTCTCGCATCCTTACGATCGATTTTATTTATAACAACAATTGGCTGAAGATTTAAATCCAAAGATTTTTTAAGCACAAATTTTGTTCCAGGAAGAGGACCCTCGGCTGCATCGACTAGAAGTAATACGCCATCTACCATTTTCAATGTGCGTTCAACCTCACCGGCAAAATCCGAGTGGCCGGGTGTATCTATAATATTTATTTTAGTAATATACTGCTCATTGTTCCTTACCGCATGCTTATAAAATACTGCAGTATTTTTTGCAAGTATAGTAATGCCCTTCTCTCGTTCCAGCTCGTTGGAATCCATTACACGCTTCACAATTTCCTGATTATCTCGGAATGTGCCCGTTTGCCGAAGCATATGGTCAACGAGCGTAGTTTTTCCATGATCTACATGTGCAATTATAGCAATATTTCGAATATCTTCTTGTTTCATTGTTTTCTATCGGAATAAAAATGCCTCAAGCGAATCAGCTCGAGGCGATTGAAAATTGACTTGTTCTAAAGATAAGAATAAGTTTGATGATTTAAAAAAATTTATGTGAGCATACTAAACCTTTCATTTATCACAATGTCTAATTTGCAAACAGAAAACATCAATAAAAAGATAGGAGTAAAATAATTATGAAACGTTTAATCTTTTTAATGATAATATCAACCTCTATGATGTTTGCTCAACCACGATGGGGTGAGGACCCGCCCACATTTCAGTGGAAAGGAATTTGTGAAAAACTAAATCTGAGCGAAGATCAGCAAAAGCAATTCGATAAAATGCAGTCGGATATGCAAAAGAAGCAGATTGATTTACGTTCAAAGATTCAATCGCTACATATAGATATTAAAGATATTTTTAAGGATGATGATCCCGACAAAGGAAAAATAGAATCCAAGTTGAACGAGATAACAAAACTGCAAACCGAGATCAGAAAGAATCATTTGGATTTTTGGTTTGGTGTATATAAAATTTTGAAGCCCGATCAGCGAAAGGTTTGGAAAGAACATAGAATAATGTTTGGTGATGGAATTGGACAACGAGGTGGACTTGGAATGAAAGGTGAGTTTGGGCATCGCATGTACAAACGCGGTGGACGTGGAATGGGTATGATTAATTATCCTCCCGGTTGCTGGAAATAATTTCAAGGAAATAATAATAAACGCCTCACCAGATTGCTAAGTGAGTTGTTTATATTTTTTTATCTCACTCCAGTCTTTTCATCCAGATTCTAATTTTATCTGCAACTTCCCTTGCAGCTGGTGGATCGTAATTACTGAGAACAATTATCAGGTTACCACTTTCAGCATCAAATTCTATTGCAGCATTAATTCCCGGAGCGCCGCCTGCAATTCCAAAATCTCCTTTTTTCAATGGTAATTCTGGATCGTTTGTGGGTAAATCACCAGTAAGCATCCATGCTGAATATTTTGGAGAAAGCAGTTTTCCATACCGTAAAGCTTGAATAAATTTATACAAGTCGTCAACGGTCGAGTATCCTCCGCCTGCGGAACTTCCTCGTCCGGGTGCTGTATAAATGTTGCTTATCCAATTTATACTGTCCCCCTCAGGATGTGTATAGCCTGTTGCAAGATTCGGCGTGATTGCATCCATTGGATATGAATCGGTGTTTTCCATTCCTGCAGGCTTGTAAATATTTTCTTTTACATAAGTGTAATAATCAATTCCTGAAATTTTTTCTATTATCAAACCCAACACGATGTAACCCGCATTTGAATATCGTCTGTTTGTTCCTGGTTTAAATAAAAGTGTATCTTGCGAGAACAAGTATAAATAATCTTTTAAGTTTCTAATTTTATCTTTTGGTAACATTTGGTACTTCTCGCCAAAGAAGTCACCCAGCCCTGAGGTCATTTCAAGGAGATGTTTGATAGTAACTTTCTCTGCAATCATTTTATTTGGATAATCTGGAAGATGTTCTATAATAAAGTCATCGAATGAAAGTTTGCCTGATTCTGCAAGTTGAGCAATGGCAAGCCGCGTAAAGAATTTATTAATAGAGCCAAGGTTGAATTTTGTATTGATTTTGTTTGGAGTGTTAAATCGCTTATCAGCAAAGCCGTACGCATTTTTAAAAACGATATTAGTGTCTCGTGCAGCGAATACCGTTCCAGAAAATTTATCTGATTGCACAAGTTCTGATAGATAAGTTTCAATTGCATTTATCACATCCGTTTTTGACATCGGCGGGCCGGTTTCTTCGGATGCCACCTCACCCATCATTATGTGGATTCCTGTAAGTTTATGCATTGGCCCAAACTTAAAACTAATCGTTAATATTTCTCCGTTTTCCGCTTTCACCAACAAGCTTAATTCTTTTTCGGATGAGCTGATTAATTTTTGTACTTCAAAGGATTTCAGTTCTTTTTGCATTATCAAGCTGCGTTCAACGCGGGATTCGATCGAGCGCTCTTTCAGTTCTTTCTCCGAAACATTTTCTAAGAAAAACTGTCGCCAATCTTTTTCTTTTCCATTGTTAAATGTTTGAATGTAAGAAGCAGCAATTTTTCCTTCCGGTGAATCGGGAAATTTAGTCTGCGGTTTACCTGAGTAAACGATGAGAAATATAAGAAACAAAATTTTAAGTATAGAATAATTCATATATTATTTCCTTTTTTAAAATTAACCACAGATATCACAAAGAGTTGCAAAAACTTTGTGGCTCTTGACTAACTTAGCGGTTATATTTTCTTTAACAACTCGCTGTAATTTCTATTAATCATCGGGGATGCAATAAGCTCAAGTCCAATTTTTGCTTTCCAATCTCAAGCGCTTTATTCAAATCATCTGATGATACATGCCCTTTAGTTCCGGAAATAAGTAAAAGCGATTTATTTTTAGGTACCATATTTACTTTGCGAAAAAGTTTTTCTGTTTAATAATAAATTTTTCTAAGTGGATTTGTAAGTAAATATGTTCAAGTATAAATGTACTGTCAACGATCTAACGCGTTGAATTTGTCGATTAATGGGATTAATCGAACTACATGATAATACATCACGCTTTTTCTGATTTAGGAATTTTTATAATTGCCGCAATTCCTAACCCAGCCAATATCCATCCGATTATTGTATCCAAAGACCATGCTGTTGTATAATCAAGTGGATAGTTCATCCAATTCCAATTTACTATATGGGAAAAAAGAGTTATAAAAACACCGAGCATACCAATGTATATGACACGACTTAAATAATTTGCCGCTGCAGCCGTACTTCTTGAGAGAAACCAGCTAGCAAAGAATGCTGCAATAATGTCAATGATTATACCGATAATTATCTGACTCGGTGGCATCGGATCGCCGCCTTGTGGATCATAAAAAATCATACCAACTGGTCCTTGTTGATATTTTTGATTGAACTCCTCTACCGCTGTCTGGTCGTGTGATTCTTGCAACGCAGGAAAAACGTACACACCCTTTTTGTCCATGTTGATACTCATTGCCGTGGTAACAGCTTCTTCATTGTCGATGTTTTTAATCGTTCCTATGTGAATTGGTACAAGTGTCCATGCAAGCCAACCCCAGATAAAAAGTATTATTCCACCAATCAGTGAACCAAGTAATAGTTGCTTCATGTATTTTACTCCTATGATATGAACGCAGTTTTTTATCAATATAATAAGGATTTTTAAAATATTAAAGTTGGAAGTTATTGGAACCATTTAATATTTCTATATGTTTAAATAGATATTCGCGGGGGAAAAGATATATACAATTAATTTTAAAAGGATAAATAAATGAAAAGAACAACCATATTCTTGTTTTTATTATTGATATATGGGTACACATCTAATACACAGACTATCTGGAAACTTGACATGGCACATTCGAAAGTTATGTTTTCTATTAGCCACATGGTCATTTCAGAGGTCACGGGTAGATTCAAAGATTTTGATGCAACATTGGAACAAATAAATGATGACTTTTCGAATAGCAACCTAAAAGCAGTTATCAAAGTTAAGAGTATAGATACTGATAATGAAGGACGTGACAAACATTTGTTATCTCCGGATTTTTTTAATGTTGAAAAATTTCCTGAAATAACTTTTGTTAGTAAAAAGTTCGAAAAAGTAGGTAAGGATGCTTACAATGTCACAGGTGATTTTACAATGCATGGTGTTGTGAAAGAGATTAGCTTGTCGGTAAAGTTCAACGGTACGATGGTAGACCCTTGGGGAAACACTCGTGCTGGTTTTAAAGCTACAACTAAAATAAATCGAAAAGATTTTGGAATACAATGGAATAAAACTTTAGAAACGGGAGGCTTACTTGTTGGTGAAGATGTTGATATATTGATAAACGTTGAAATGCAAAAAGAGAAAAAGTAAAATTATCATTATTAAAATATAAGGCAATATCCTATTATGTTTTAACGTGTAAAAAAGCACGTTAATGGATATTGCCTTAATTATTTATGGGTTAAAACACTTTATTATTTTATAGCTAAGTTTTTCAAGACTCCTAAAGGTGTGAACATAACTTAAAATTACTCGTTTTTTCCAATCCTAAACTTACTGTGTTATACTTTCATTTATTTCTATTAAAAATCTTATTATATTTAAATATAAGTTCAAGCAATCCTAAATTTGCAATGAATTCAATATTTAAAAGAAGAAGTATCCGTCGTTATAAAGAACAAGAAGTATCAGACGAACAGATAAAAAAAATGTTAGAAGCAGCTATGAGTGCCCCCTCGGCCGGTAACGAGCGTCCCTGGCATTTTATTGTTGTCAAGGATAAAATTACTCTCAATAAACTTTCACAGACTCATCGTAATGCCGCTATGATAAAGAATGCTTCTGTAGCAATTGTTGTATGTTCCGATTTAAGTCTTGAAGTTAAAAAAGATATGTGGATTCAAGATTGTTCTGCTGCAACTGAAAATATTTTGATAGAAGTTGAGGAACTTGGACTCGGTGCCGTGTGGGTCGCTGTTTATCCAAGGGAAGAAAGAGTTAAATATGTCAAAGATATTTTTAATTTACCGAAGAATATAATTCCCCTTTGTATTATTCCTGTTGGTTATCCCGATGAAAAGTTTGAGATAACGAACCGATATGATGAGACACGCGTTCACCACGAAGGATGGTAATAGAAATATATTTTAATACAGTAGTTGAAAGGATTGATTTTATGTCAAAAAGATTTTGTTCATTAATTTTATTTTTATCTCTTTGCTCTACATTAATTTATACGCAAACCGCATTCAAACTTGGAGGGACCTCCGTTGATGGTGGTAATGATATTACTATTGATAAGAGTGGAAACATTATAATTGTTGGACAATTCTCCAATACGGTCGATTTTGATCCAGGGTCAGAAATTCACAGCTTATCATCTAATGGAAATGTTGATAATTTTGTTGCAAAATATAATACTCAAGGTCTTTTCCAGTGGGCTGTTAGTTTCGGAAGTACCGAGGTAGATTTAATTAACCGAGTCAAAACAGATAGTAACTCAAATATTTACCTATGTGGAAGTTTTTCTGCTCAAACTGATTTTGATCCGGGGTCTGGTTCTGTAATTCGATCTCCTGTTGGAATGACAGATGCTTATGTGATGAAACTTGATATGAACGGTAACCTTGTGTGGGTAATATCGTTTGGGAGTGATAGTCTTGATGAAGCATCGGATTTAGACATAGATGGTGACGGTAACATTATCGTGGCTGGTTATTTTCAAGATACTGTCGATATTGGAGGAGAAAAATTGATTGGCAATGGGGGTAAAAATATTTTTTTAATCAAATTAAATCCAGACGGTATTTATCAATGGCAATTCACTTGGGGAAATGCATTAAACGCTGAAGGTTTAGCAATCAAAGCTGATATATCGAATAACTATTATCTAAGTGGGTACAAGTCCCCCGGAACGATTGAACCCAAAAGTATATTTAAAGAAACATTTGGTGGATCAGCTACTAATAAAGATATTTTCTTATTGAAGTTTTCAACAGATGGCACTATGGAGTGGTCGCGAACTATAGGAGGTCCAAAGGAAGATTTTACGACGAAAAAAGGAATTACACTGTTTGATGGAAACATTTATATCACAGGTGCTTTTAGTGATACTGTTGATTTCGATCCAAGTCCTTCTGGAACTGCTGAGTTAATAAGTAATGGGGATTATGATGTTTTTATTGCGGCATATAGCTCGGCTGGTAAATTTATTTCATGCTCTGGTTTCGGTGGAACGTTGCAAGATAAATCATATAGCATTGCAGTTGACAATTTTGGTGATATTTTTTTAACTGGTTCATTTAAAGGTACGGTCGATTTTGATCCGACTGACCAGGTTTATTACAAAACGAGCCAGGGTACGAATGGAGCAAGTGATATTTTTATTGCAAAATATAACTTGGGAGGAAATTTAATTTGGGTAAATACTTACGGAGCTCCTGTTTCTGGTTCATCTTATCTTAGTTTTGGATCTACGGTTGAACTTGATTCGGTTGGTAATTTCATTACTACGGGAAGTTTCTTCGGTTCATGCGATTTTGATCCTTCAAGTAATGTTTTGACATTATCAAGTTCTGGATTATCAGATGCGTACGTGGTTAAATATAATAGAGATGGTAACATCTGGAAAAATACACCAGATTTTTCTCTTTCTACTGACAACTTAAATTTTGGAAATGTGGAAACCGGTACAACAAAAGAACTGCCAATCATTGTTAGTAACTATGGTGATGGGAATTTAGAAATAACTAGTGTGAATTCTAATAATGCCTATTTCTCTGTTACACCAACAGAAGCAACAATACTACCTTTTAATGACCAACAATTCGTAATTAGATTCTCACCGATTGAACTCGGGTTGCAATCGGGAAGAATATTATTTTCGCACAATGCAATTGCTGGTCAAGATAGTGTAATCGTCTCGGGGACAGGAACAGGATTGGAGGGGACTGTTTGTTTATTAATGTCACCTGGTTGGAATTTAATATCTCTGCCAGTAATTTTACCCGTTAATACTCCTAATGTACTTTTCCCGAGTGCAGCCTCAAAGGTTTTTAATTATACCGGCCATAGCTATTCTATAGTGGATACATTAAACATGGCGGAAGGATACTGGATAAGATTTAGTTCACCTGAAACACTTTGTTTCAAAGGTATCATAGTTGACTCGGTTGTTATAAGTGTTAAGAGTGGATGGAATTTAATTGGAGGAATTTCTTTCGCTGTACCGACGAACTTAATAATTTTGGATCCACCCGATATGTGGCGTTCAAATTTTTATGAATATGACCTTGTTTACAAAGTAGCTCAAGCATTAGTTCCTGGAAAAGGCTATTGGGTTAAAGTTTCAAAGGATGGTAAATTGATTTTAAAATCTTATTAAAGGTAATGTAATTTTTAGTAACGGATGAATACAAAGAAGAAAGCGAGATTGATATTAGAAGATGGATCGGAATTTCTTGGATGGTCTTTTGGAGCAGACTTAGAAGTTGAAGGCGAAGTAGTCTTTAACACGGGTATGGTAGGTTACCCAGAAACTATGACTGACCCTTCGTTTTATGGACAAATTTTAGTGTTCACATATCCATTGATTGGGAATTATGGTGTACCAGGAGATGAAAAAGATAATGGCCTTTTTAAACATTTTGAGTCAGAAAAAATACAGGTTCGGGGAATAGTTATATCCGATCTTTCGGAAAATTATTTTCATTGGAATGCTAATAAATCTCTTTCCGTCTGGATGAGGGAGCAGAATATTCCGGGCATTTATGGCATTGATACAAGAAGACTTACTAAAAAATTACGCCGACAGGGAACGATGCTTGGGAAAATTGCATGCGGAGAGTTTCGATATACTCATTTTGAAGATCCAAATAAGCTGGATTTAGTTTCGCAAGTTGGAACTAAGTCAAAAATCAGATATGATAAACCAGGGAAAAGAATTGTTCTTGTAGATTGTGGTGTAAAAAATAGTATTATTCAAGCATTTCTTTTAAGAAATATTACAGTTATAAAAGTTCCTTATGATTATGATTTTACATTAGAAGATGCCGAGGGAATTGTAATTTCCAACGGTCCCGGTGATCCTAAAATGTGCAAAACAACGATTGAGCATACAAGACGAGCGATGCTTAATAATATTCCGATCCTTGGAATATGTTTGGGTTGTCAAATCCTCGCGTTAGCAGCAGGCGCGGATACATATAAACTAAAATATGGCCATAGAGGTCAAAATCAGCCCTGCATCGAATCTGGAACTAAAAGATGTTACATCACATCACAAAATCATGGCTATGCTGTAAATTCTGAAACTCTTCCAGAAGATTGGCGAGAATGGTTCCAAAATGAGAATGATGGTACTAACGAGGGAATCATGCACGTGTCTAAGCCATTTTTTGGTGCTCAATTTCACCCCGAAGCTTCTCCGGGTCCAGATGACACAGAATTTATTTTTGATATGTTTATAAGATCTCTGAAATGATAAGAAGAGAAAAACCCACAAAAGTACTCATATTAGGATCGGGAGCCTTACAAATTGGACAAGCGGGAGAATTTGATTATTCAGGTAGTCAAGCTATTAAAGCACTTAAAGAAGACAAAATCGCAACTGTTCTGATTAATCCCAATATAGCCACAGTACAAACTTCGGAAAACTTTGCTGATAAAATTTATTTCCTACCAGTTAACTTTTTATTTGCTAAAAAAATCATTGAAAAAGAAAAACCAGATGCAATTTTACTCGGTTTCGGTGGTCAGACGGCTTTGAATGTTGGTATTGAACTTTATCAAAAAGGGATACTTGAAAAATTTAACATAAAAGTGCTCGGTACACCTATAGAATCGATCATTAATACTGAAGATCGTTCTTTATTCAATAAAAAGGTTAAAGAGATTGATTTAAAAGTTCCACAAAGTGTGTCTGTAACCTCGGTTGAAGAGGCTGTTGCGGCTGCCAGAAAAATTGGTTATCCTGTGATGTGCAGAATTGCATACGCTCTAGGCGGGCTTGGTTCTGGTATTGTAGATAATGATAAAGATCTAATTACTAAAGTTACACAAGCATTTTCATTCACTAAACAGATTTTAATTGAAGAGTCACTATACGGTT
>JBBIRP010000070.1:1233-9801 GCA_037441745.1 Ignavibacteriales bacterium | reverse complement strand
ACTTTCAAAAATTCAAAGAGATAAAATCACATACCATGATTCGTGTTATCTGGGAAGATATAATGATATTTACGATACGCCTCGTAAAGTTATAAGATCAATTCCTGGAGTAAAAACTTTTGAAATGAAAAGATCGGGCGATAAAGGGCTCTGTTGCGGTGCGGGTGGAGCAAGGATGTTTATGGAAGAAACGATCGGAAAGCGCGTAAATCACGAACGTACTGAAGAAGCGTTGGCAATCAATCCCGATGTAATAAGCACTGCCTGTCCGTTTTGCATGACAATGCTGACAGACGGTGTAAAAGATAAAGAAGCAACTGATAAAGTTCAGGTAAAAGATATTGCAGAGTTGGTCTTGGAGGCAATCGAGCTGTAAAGCGAAATTTATTTCACTTAAATCGAATTAAATTTAGATTGAAGTTTTTGTTTAACTTCTTCAACGGAAGTTCGAATACAGTACTTTTCTGATTGCTTGCTTGTGTTTTTCCTTTTTTACAGGATTCTTCTCAACAAATAATTTTTCTCCTGTCCAAGGATTCATCTCAGTATAATACATTAATGTTGAATATGTAGAGGGAGTGGGTGTGAAGATTTGTACCTGTTCGGGATTTATATTTAATTTTTTAGAAATATATCGCTTCATCTTAACCTCATCCTCCAAATTACAACCTGGATGTGCGGCAATTATGTAATAGGTAAGATATTGATCTTTCTTTTTCCTCTTGTTTATAGCATCAAACTGATTTTTAAATTTTTCCAAATATTGAATCATCGGTTTCCTCATCAAATTCAGAACTTTCGGTTCTGTGTGCTCGGGGGCGACTTTTAATTGCCCGGAAACATGATGCTCAATTAACTCCTCCAGATATTTTATACCGGAAACTTTATCATCAATTATCATGTCGTATCTGATACCCGATGCTACAAAAACCTTTTTAATTCCTTTTATTTTTCTAAGATTTCGAAGTAATTCAATCTGAAGATCATGATTTTTGTTAAGTTTCTTACATGTAGTCGGAAATAAACAATCTTTTTTTAAACATTTCCCACGCAATTGCATTTTCTCGCATCCAGTCGCATACATATTAGCGGTCGGTCCACCAATATCATTAATGATTCCGTTAAATTCCGGAAATTTAGTGATAGATTCGACTTCCTTGAAGATAGATTCCTGACTTCTCGAAATAATATTTGTTCCTTGATGTACCGTGATTGCACAGAAATTACATTCTCCATAACACCCGCGATGGGTTGTAATTGAATATCTGATGGTTTCTAATGCACGGACTTTCCCATCTTTTTTATAGTACGGATGAACATCCCGTTCAAACTCAAGATTGTAAATATTATCGATCTCTTCTTGTGTTAAATAATTTGCGGGTGGATTTTGGATTAAATATCTATCGCCATGCTTTTGGTATAAGCCTTTTCCTGTAACAGGATCATTATTGCGGTAAAAAATATGAAACATCTCTATGAATTTTTCTTTATCGGTTATAACTTCCTCAAAAGAGGGGAGCGGTATGTAATTTTCTTTTGTTTCTTTAGAAATGTAACATATACCACGAATTTCCTGAAAATCTCCTGTATTCTTTAAATTATATCGTAGTCTGTTTTGTAAATTTCTTGCTATTTCAAGTGTTGCTTTTTCTCCCATACCGTAAACCAGATAATCGGCTTTAGAGTCAAAGAGAATCGAACGACGTATTTTGTCATCCCAATAATCGTAATGGGAAATGCGCCTCAGACTTGCCTCCAGCCCTCCAAGTATAATTGGAACAGTTTTTTTAAAATATTTTCTTATGAGGTTGGAATAAACTATAGTCGCCCTGTCAGGCCGTTTATTGTTAACTTCACCCGGCGTGAAATCATCTTGACGCCTTCGTTTTTTTGTCGCTGTATAATTTGCAACCATGGAATCTACACATCCTGATGTAACTCCCCAGAATAGTCTGGGTTCTCCCAGACGGGTTATATCTTTTTCGATGTAAATATCAGGTTGTGCGATTATTCCAACTTTGTAGCCAGCGTTGAGTAAAACTTTACCAATAATTGCAGCGCCGGAATAGTAAGTGTCAATATAAGTATCACCTGATATAATGATAACATCTAATCTATCCCAGCCAAGTTCAGCAAGTTCATTTGTTGTTGTAGGAAGGAACATATTTTAGAATGCGACTTTCAAATCGCATTGATTTAGTTTAAATTTAATTCACTTCTCAAGTTCATCAATCGGATTTCTTCGAATGACCATAAGAATCCCTGATTGGGGTACAATAAGATATTTTTTGAATTCGTATTCAATTTCGATCGCTTGATCCCGAAGAAATATTGCATAATCACCTTCTTCAACTTGGAGGGGAATATATTTCACAGGTTCTTTTGGTGTAGTCGACCAAGACTCTTGATCTAAATAATTTGGATTAGGAACAGGATAGCCGGGTCCTACTTTAACCACATAGCCACTTTGGACTTTTTCTTTTTCCTTCACAGTAGGTGGAAGATATAAACCAGCTTCAGTTCGTTCTTTGTCACTGTCAGGAATGATAAGAACTTTATCACCAACAACGATCATGTTTTTTTTTCTATAATTGTTCATATATTCTCTTCTTGAATAATGTTATTTGACTTGTTAGATTCGAGTAGAAATATTTTTAATTCATCAAAACTGTTGAATATTTTAGTCGTGCATCCAAGCACCCATCCGGGAATATCATGTGGAAGATAAGAAGTCACAAGGTAAACGGGTTTACCAAAATATTTAGCCATCGTTAACTCACCTTTTGTTCCAGCTCCTTTTACAGCACCATCATCCCAATAGCAAATGATGTAATCTGAATGAGTTGCGATTTCTTGACAGTCAATATCAACAAGGTGACGAACAATTTCTTGATAGAGTTTTATGTCGGATTTTTTAATTTCCCTAAAATCTATGTTAGGATAGTTTTTTTTAAAGAAATTATCACTTTCGATATTTGGATTATATACAGAATGGTGGAGTTTTGATTCAATCCAGTTTTGAATTTCTCTTCGCCAGTTTATGCCCTCGTTTTCAGCATATTCCATTCCGCCCGAGAGATATACTTTCATAATACTATTCCAAAATATAAAGATTTAGACCAGGAAGAAAGATATTATATAATAACCACAGCGTTACTCCCACAGTAATTGGAATCAGAAGATTGTCATCAAAATTTGCTGGCAGTGCTTCGGTTAATGTGCCTATAATTGCTGATGCTGCACCAATGAGATATTCACTGATCTCGTAATTAATTTTTGGAGTAAGAGCAACTACAATGAGCGCGCTAAGAAGAAAAGCTGTGCTTCCTTCTAATGATTTTGCAATGAAGCGATGTTTACCCCAACGTCTTCCGATCAATGCAGATGTAATATCGGAGATAATTAGAATTGAGAAGCATGTTATTGTAATGATTTTTGGAAATATGATTATACAAATTATGGCGGAGATCAAAACATAAGTAGCCCCATTTAGGGTTTTTCGTGTTTTGTTGCTTTCTCGCTTTCGGAGTAAGAAACCGAAGTATTTGTAAAACCATTCTTCGATTTTTTTGTTGTAATATCTCGTGATATCTACTGCAAAAAATGCAATTGTCAGTGGGATTAGTATTGTAAGTGCAGTAGATTTCGATAAAAAATAATAACCTATCGGAATAGAGAGCGAAACGAGGTGGATCATTTTCCGGATTACCTCGACTCTATAGTCATGTTCAATAATTTGAAATCGACCAATAGTTCCGGAAGGAATAGATTTTACTCGATTTATCAAATCATCTAATTGGTTATTTTTTATTTTCATCTACTTTAATACTTTGTGTATTTGCGTTGTTGCGTCGCTCAGCGAGTGGTAATTCTTCACCTCGAATTATTTTATCGATTTCATCCCCATCTAGTATTTCTCTCTCAAGTAATGAATTTGCTAAACGATGGAGTATATCGAGATTATCAGTTAATATTTTTTCTGCTCGGTTCATACCCTTTGTAACGATATTTTTAACTTCTTCATCAATGAGAATAGCAGTATTTTCTGAATAATTCTTCGACCTTGTTATTTCACGTCCTAAGAAAATTTCTTCTTCCTTTGTACCATAAGCTAGTGGTCCAAGTCGTTCACTCATTCCCCATTCACAAACCATTTTGTGTGCGAGATTTGTAGCCCGCTCAATATCATTTCCAGCACCGGTTGTAAATTGATTAAAGACTATTTTCTCTGCTGCTCGTCCACCCAGAGCGTATGTAATCATCGCTTCAAGATATTCTTTCGAATACGTATGTTTTTCGTCTATTGGGAGATATGTGGTAACACCGAGAGCTCGTCCTCTCGGAATTATAGTAACTTTATGAACAGGGTCAGCTTCTGGAACCATTCGGGCGACCAGCACATGCCCAGATTCGTGGTACGCAGTAACTCTTTTCTCATTTTCTGAAATGATTAAACTTTTCCTTTCAACACCCATCATTACTTTATCTTTAGCTTCTTCGAAATGTGTCATTGAAACTGCTTTTTGATTTTGACGTGCAGCGAGAAGGGCAGCTTCGTTCACAAGATTTGCCAAATCGGCTCCGGCGAGTCCTGGGGTTCCTTTTGCTAAAACAGCAAGATCAACATCCTCTGCCAGAGGAATATTTCGTGTATGAACTTTTAGAATTCCTTCTCTTCCGCGCACATCAGGTCGGTCTACAACAATTTGCCTATCAAATCTCCCTGGGCGTAGTAATGCAGGGTCTAAGACATCTGGTCTATTTGTTGCTGCAATTATGATAACGCCGCTATTTTGTTCGAAACCATCCATTTCGACGAGCAGTTGGTTTAATGTCTGTTCTCTTTCATCATGGCCACCGCCTAAACCGGCCCCACGATGACGGCCAACTGCATCAATTTCATCTATAAAAATTATTGCTGGTGCGTTTTTCTTCCCTGTCTCGAATAAGTCTCTTACTCTGCTCGCACCTACCCCAACGAACATTTCAACAAAATCAGCACCTGAGATTGAGAAGAACGGTACTCCTGCTTCACCAGCTACTGCACGAGCAAGTAATGTCTTTCCTGTACCAGGTGGACCAAGTAGTAATACCCCTCTTGGTATCTTACCACCTAATCTTTGGAACTTTGATGGTTCTTTTAAAAATTCAATTATCTCTTGTAGTTCTACTTTTGCTTCATCTGCACCTGCAACATCTTGAAATGTTACTCTCGGTGCACCTTCGCTTAAAACTTTTGCCCGGCTTTTGCCAAAAGAAAATATTCCTTTTGTACCAACGCCTTGCATTCGTCGCATTACAATTATCCAGATTACTAATATTAAAACCCAGGGTAATGCACTTAATAATGCATTTATCCAGGTATTGTTTTCTTTTGTAATATTGAATCTTATATTCTTTTCTGTCCAGATTTTTACAACGTTATCGTCAAGATATGGTAATGTAACGATAAATCTCACAAGTTTTACTGTTTTACCGCTTGTTGTCATTACATCCTGAGGGTTCTTTAACACGCCATGAAATTCAAAATTATCTATATCAGATTTTTTTATCAATGCGGTTTCAATCTGATTTTCGTTTAATAATTTCAGATACTCTGTAAATGTAAGTTCATATTCCTGACCTTCTTGAGTACGAAAAAGTGTCATGATAATGAATACGCCAACTACGATTGCCGACCAACTAAGAATCACTTTCATTACCTTTGACCAATTAAATTCATCATCGCCCTTCATTGGCTTTTTGGGTACTCTATTTCTTCTCGGCCGTGTTAATTTTTTCTGCTGATCAGTGTTTCTTCTATTTGTATTATTTTCCATATATAATTTATTTTCAATATTAATTTTTATTTACCAATTTGTAGATAGCCCTTAAATTCCTCTCTTTTTGGGCATAATCGAGTCCATATCCAATGACAAAGTCATTTGGTATGCTAAATCCAATATAATCAATTTTTACATTAATTTTAATTGCGTCCTTTTTATACAATAATGCGACGACCTTAAATGTTTTGGGTTTGTGAAGACAAATTAGGCGCTTGATAAAATCAATTGATAAACCTGAATCGACAATATCCTCGACAACAATGATGTCCCGATTCACAATTGTTGCATTTAAATCTTTTAGTAAAATAACATGGCCAGAGCTAATCTTTGCATCCCCATAACTCGAAAGTTTTAAGAAATCAACTTCGCAATCTAGTGTAATATTACGTATCAGGTCCGACATGAATATAAACGAACCGTTCAGTACACCGATGAATATCGGTATACAGCCTTGATAATCTTTGTTGATTTGTCGTGCAAGCTGTTTTATACGTTTTTGTATTTGATCTTCCGTTAAAAATATTTTGAATTTATCATTTCCTATTTGGAGATATTTTTTTTTCATATTTTTGGTTTGTATTGTAATTTTATGTACTTCTTCGTTTGCTCGGTAATTTTAAACCGATCATCTAATCTCATTCCACATATCCAAACGATTTTATCATCAGATATTAGAAGTGGGATGGAATTCTTTTTAAATAATGGGATTTTCTGGTCAATAAAAAAATCACTTACTTTCTTCTCTATCTGCATCCCCAACGGAATGAATCGATCTCCTTCGTGCCACGATCGAATTATCAATCGATTACCAATTTTATCTCCGTCAACATATTCGACATTTGGATCTTTTGTCATTTTTGGTGAATCGGTTATGGCTGATTCAAATGTAAATTTATCAAATTCATATTTTTTAAGTAAGTCAATTGTATAAGTAAAAGGATCATTGTCTTCAACATTACTAAATATCAATTTGTTCCTGTCGCGATAGATGATTTTTTTATTTGGGAGGTAACAATAAGTGCCTGTTTCACCCTGTAAGATATATAGTAAATTCTTTATCGCGTTAAAATCAACTTCTGATTTTGTAAATTCTCTTGCAGTGTTTAAAAGAATATATTCCTGGATAAATAGCGGTTGGTTTTTAAGTTCGATTAAGTTTAAATGAGTTTCCTTTTTAGATCTACTACTTGTAATTTTATTTGATAAAGTTTTAATTTCTTTTTCGATGTAATCTTCAAGTTGGTTAAATATCTCACTCGTGCGTGTTAAAGCAGCGGAATAATTCGGATTGATATTATCTTTGATTAAAGGAAGTAACTCATTACGTAAGAAATTACGTGTGTAATCGTTTTTTAGATTAGATGAATCTTCTCTGAAAGGAATTTTATTAAATTCTACATAATCTCGAATTGATTCTCTACGTGCGAATAGTAATGGACGGATAACATCCATATCCTTCTTATAAATTGGGATACCTGTCAATCCATGGATGCCGCTTCCCCTAAGTATATTCAAGAGAATAGTTTCAGCATTATCGTCAGCGTTATGACCTGTTGCTATTTTTTGATAATTAAATGAAGATTTGAGTTTCATAAAGAAAGCATATCTCAAATTCCGCGCAGCTTCTTGGATTGAAATTTTCTCCATCTCAGAAATATGTCGAGTGTCTGCACTATCAACATAACATGTTAAATTATAATCCTTTACATGTGATCGGACAAATGCTTCGTCTTCATCTGATTCTTTTCCTCTTAATTGATGATTAAAATGTGCAACAGCAATTTCGATCTTAAGCATTGTTTTAGATTTTACGAATAAATCGAGCAAAGCCATTGAGTCAATTCCACCACTTACTGTTATTAGTATTTTAACGTTTGGATTAAGCAAATGGTTTTTTTGGATGAATTGTTGGAATGATTTAAGTAACGGATGTTCCGTCATATTATTTTTGTTTTGAGATTCAGGTACTCTAAAAAATTATATGGTGTGTGTAGGTTTTAATCATTATTTATCCGGGAAAATTTATGTAGCGGAGGAGGGAGTCGAACCCCCGACACACGGATTATGATTCCGTTGCTCTAACCTACTGAGCTACTCCGCCATCATTTCATTTGAAATATACGAGAAAATGGTATGATAAGCAAAAGTAGGTATTATTATTTTATGTTTTTTCCTTAAAATAATTTGATAGTTGATGAATTATTTGTAACTTTTATATGTTAAATTATAAAAAGTCGGTCAATTATGAAAGTAGTAGAACATCTAAGAACTAATCATGGACTTGAATTCAGTTTTGAAATCATTCCTCCATCAAGAGGAAGTAGTGGGAAAGATATAATAAGTGTTGTAGAGAAATTACAACCTGCTGAACCAGCTTTTATTGATGTAACAAGCCATTCTGCAGAAGCGTCATTTGAAGAGCTTGAGAACGGAACAATCCGAAGAAGAATACGTCGAAAACGACCCGGGACAATTGGTATATGTGGTGTAATCCAAAATCGTTTTAATATTGATACTGTTGCTCATCTCTTATGCCGTGGCTTCACAAAAGAAGAGACTGAGGATGCATTGATTGAATTGAATTATCTTGGAATTGAAAATGTGTTTGCCCTTCGTGGTGATGAACCAAATTATAAAAAGGATATCACAAAAGATAAATCTGAGAATTTTTATACTTCTGACCTTGTTAAACAAATTAAAGATTTAGAGGCTGTGAATTAAGTATCCTTTCAAGATATATTCC
>JBBIRP010000070.1:997-1210 GCA_037441745.1 Ignavibacteriales bacterium | reverse complement strand
TTGGGGTAGCGGGATACCCTGAGAAACATTATGAATCACCAAATGTAAAGATGGATATTCTACATCTTAAACAAAAAGTAAATGCGGGTGCAGATTATATTATTACACAAATGTTTTTTGATAATAAACTTTTTTACAAATTTGACAAAAACTGCCGAGAAGCAGGAATTAAGGTCCCAATCATTCCTGGACTTAAAATTATAAATAATGTTA
>JBBIRP010000070.1:0-961 GCA_037441745.1 Ignavibacteriales bacterium | reverse complement strand
TGCCTGAAACGTTTGTTGATGAAGTGATGAAATATCCTGAAAAGGTTAAAGAAATCGGTATTGAATGGGGTGAACATCAATGCAAAGACCTTATCAAGCACGGTTTTAATCATCTTCATTTCTTCATTATCGATGATGCGACCTCTGTAATGAAATTAATTCAAAGATTATAACTTTAATTACTGTGTTGTTAGAAGAAATTATCAAACAAAGAATATTGCTCCTTGATGGAGCGATGGGAACAATGATTCAAAGTTATGCGCTTAATGAATCAGATTATAGGGGAGATCGTTTCGACAAACATCCTTGCGATTTAAAAGGCAACAATGATTTACTCTCTCTAACACAGCCAGCAATTATCGAGGAAATACATACAAAATATCTCGAAGCTGGTGCCGACATTATCGAAACAAATACATTTAACGCAAATGGAATTTCGTTGATGGATTATAGAATGGTGGATTTAGTTTACGAATTGAATCTTGCATCGGCACAAATTGCTAGAAGGGTTGCAAATAAATTTACTGACATAAATCCTATCAAGCCAAGATTCGTTGCTGGCTCAATTGGTCCAACTAATAAAACTGCTTCTATTTCGCCCAAGATGGAAGATCCAAGTTTTCGTTCTGTAACATTTGATGAGCTTGTAAAAGCTTATACAGAGCAAGTTAGTGGGCTAATGGATGGTGGCGTAGATATTCTTCTCGTTGAAACTGTGTTTGATACATTGAATGCGAAAGCTGCATTATTTGCTATCGATCAAGTATTTACCGAAAAGAAAAAGAAACTTCCAATAATCATCTCAGCAACAATTGTGGATAAGAGTGGAAGAATGTTGGCTGGTCAAACTATTGAAGCGTTCGTCATATCTACCTCGCATGCAGATTTATTTGGTGTTGGAATTAACTGTTCCCTCGGTGCGAGAGATATGCTACCATTTCTAAAGGATTTAGCCAATAGT
>JBBIRP010000069.1:0-9823 GCA_037441745.1 Ignavibacteriales bacterium | reverse complement strand
CACGAACTTCACAAGTTAGAAGTTTTGGATCATTTGTATTCAAACGAAGCGGGACTGTTCGAATCGTTCGAACGTTAGCTGTAATTTCGTCCCCTTGCATACCGTCTCCGCGTGTTGCACCAAGGGTTAAAATACCATCTGAGTATCGGAGACTAAGTGAGACTCCATCAAACTTCATCTCACAAACATACTGGTATTTTCGACCTGGTAAAAGACTTTTTATTCTACGGTCAAAATCCCTTATCTCATCTTCAGAGTATGTATTCGATAAGCTCAACATTGGTACTTGATGATTGACGGTTGGGAATATTTTAGTCGGTTTGCCTCCTACCCGCTGAGTTGGTGAGTCCGCTGTTATTAACTCTGGATATTTATTCTCTAACTCTTGAAGTTCTTGCATCAATTTATCATACTGTTCATCGCTGATCTCTGGTTCTGCAAGAACATAATAAAGATAATCATGACGATTAATCTCCTTACGAAGCTGTTCAACTCTTTTAAGAATCGAATGATCTATTCTATTACCTAACGTCATCTTTTATTCAATTTGTTAAATGTTTCCCAATTAATCTGAACATTTTTAATAGTATTTCTAAAAGGGGTCAATGTGCCCATTTTAATTCCATTCAAGGAGAAAGAAATTGCTGCACCGTTCCCGAGAGATATTAAAAAATAATTTCTTGCTTTCCATTTTTTCTTATAAAATGGTGGAAAAACGTATTCATTGGTAGACGCTCCGTCAATTACAATTTTGACCCATACACTTTCTATAGCCACGCCTTCTAATATCAAAGTATCTTGCGGCCCCACAATGGATTTCAATCCTGACCTATTTGTATCATCCGATTCTATTTTTGTTCCTAACTTTGCTTCTTGTTCTTTTATAACATCCGAAAATGATATCTCTGTAATCTTACTCTTCGTATCTCTGCTACGCAACAAGACAAATGAAGAAATTAAAACCAGCACAAAAATTATTACAATAATCAGTGGAACAAGTGAATTGCTCTCATTCTTTTTTTCTCCTCGGGTAGAGAATGAAGGTGGTTTAAATTCTTGATCATTTGATACTTTAAATTTATTGTATGTTTCTTCTCCAAAGAATTCAGAAGCTGGAATTCCAACAACTGATGCATACTCTTTTATAAATGCTCGAATATATGTGAATGGTAAATTGGGTTTTTTACCATTCTCTATTTCCTCAAGAAACATCTTATTAATTTGGTCGAAGCTGCAATATCATCGAGTGATCTATTTTGAGCTATGCGTGCTGATTTTAACTTTTCACCAATACTTTTATTTGAAAATTCATTTTCTGAATTATCAATCGGCAGTGTTGTCATATGCTCAATTCTTGTGAATTAATATTTTTTAAAAAAATATTCGAGGAAATATAATCTGTTCTATAAAAAATTCTAATTTCCTTTCGAAGCATCTAAAATCTCACGAATTTTATACGCAATATCATCAACATTATATGGTTTTTGAAGAAAACCGTCAATTGAATCTGTAAATTTTCCATCATCCAACATTGTTGCACTATACCCGCTGCATACGAGCACTTTCATTGTTGGATATTGACGTTTGATATAGTCGAATGTTACTCTGCCACCCATTCGAGGCATATTCATATCGAGTATTATAAGGTCAAAAGCTCCGTTTCTCTTCGACAGTATATCTAACGCTTCCTTCCCATTGTGAGCGACTTCAATATGATAACCTAAATCTTCTAAAATATCGGAGCCCACTTCACCAACAGATATCTCGTCTTCGATTAGAAGAATACGTTCATTCCCACCGACTACATCTTTTTTAGTAATTTGCCTCTCTTTAATGTACCGGTAATCCATTACTCGAGGGAGATAAATTGTAAATGTTGTACCGCTATTTATTTCACTCGTTACATTTATATAGCCGTTATGACTTTTTACAACACCATAAACAACTGACAAACCTAACCCAGTACCTTTACCTTGTCCTTTTGTTGTGAAGAAAGGTTCAAAGATACGTGGTATGATCTCATTTGGAATCCCCACCCCAGAATCTGCAATTGTAATCTGAACAAACTGACCTACATTTCCATCTGTATATTGTTGAGCTTTGTTTTCATCTATATTAACACCATTGCAAGTTATTACAACAATACCGCCCTTTGGCATTGCGTCACGTGCATTCAGACAAAGATTTAGCAATGCTTGCTGTAACTGTCCCTCATCTCCTTCTACTATCATCGGTTCTGTTCCAAGGTTGCATTTTATATGAATCGTTTTTGGAGTTGTTACTTCAAACAACTTTATTGTCTGATCAATCACGTTATTGATATCTACCTTTACAATATTTGGGTTGTTTCTTCGAGCAAATGTTAAAAGTTGTCGTGTGACAGCAGCTCCTCTTCGTGATGTCGTTTCGATGAGATCGACATACTTTAGCAACTTTGGTTGTTCCTGTATCCTACGGCGCATTATCGATGCTGATCCAAGAATTGCAGTTAAAATATTATTAAAATCGTGAGCGATACCACCCGCTAAGTTACCAATACTATCAATCTTCTGTGCTTGAAGTATCTTTGCCTCCATCTTTTTCTTTTCAGTAATATCTCGAAGTACCATCCTTGCGAGTGAAGGTTTCCCGTCTCCATCGAACACTAATGATGTATTCACACTAACATCAATTAGAGAGCCTTCTTTACATTGAATTTGTTCTTCTAACCCTTTTAGCTCCTCTCCCATTTCAAATATCTTTCTAAGATTCTTTTCAACATGCTTGTGTTGATCAGGAGGATAAAGGTTATACAATGGAAAACCTATAATTTCCTCCTTTGTTTTACCAAGCAATCTACACTCAGTTTCATTACAACTTACAATTATACCTTCACGATTGACACTATGATACATGTCGGGTGAGTTTTCATAAAGATCAGCATATAATAATTCCGATTGTTTTACTTGTTCAAAAAGATATGCATTATTCAGTGCCATACTTATCTGGTTTCCGAATGCTTGAATCAGAGCAACTTTCTTTAATTCTAACCTTCTGATCTCTTTACTACCTATTATTAAGACTCCTGCAAAAACTCCCTGACGAGAAAGCGGTATGGAGACAAGCAATTTAATGCCATCATCAGTTACTTCTTTTTTTATCGTTTGTTTAATTATAGAGTCTTCTACTTGGTAGATTACAGGACTACGGATCCATGATATTGATTCATCGTCAACTAATTTATTCTCTTCGAACAATTTAACAGACGTACCAACATGATGTTTAAGTTGAAGTGTTTTATTTTCCTGTAAGTATATCCACCCTGCATCTGCATGCATCAATTGCATGACCTTAGTGAGAGCAGATTGCAAAACAGTTGTCAATTCGACAGAGTAATTTACAGCTTCAGAGATTGAATTTAGTTCGAGCATTTCTCGACGTTGAGCTTCAAGGTTTCTACCGTACTTCAATGCGAAGAAAATACTAACGTATCCGAAAACACCAACTGTTATCACACTTATTAAATCAAATGTTCCAAAACTTTCCCCGGAAACCGCCCTAATAGTAATTAATGTAATCATAAGAACAATCACACCTGTTGAAGCAACAAGTTGAGCTTGTTCAACAAGTCCCATAGATTTAAAAAAAACACGAATTCCAACAATTAAATCTTTAACGAACTTTATCATATTAAAAATTTAAGAAGAAATCTCGTGACTATCAATTTGACATCCAAAAGGTAAGATTTAAATTATAATACAAGTGGTGGAATGGATATAATCATCAAATAAACTGACGATTTATAGTCGGAACGGCGGGATTTGAACCCGCGACCCCTTGCACCCCAAGCAAGTGCGCTAGCCGGGCTGCGCCACGTTCCGATATTTCAATATGTTTTCAATATAAGCTCTCTTTTTATGACACTTTATCTCCCGTTCTCTCATTACACTTCCACTTCGATTTCTATACTCCTCACAATGTATCAAATTCCATAATAAAAATTTATAAAATTACAAAATTATTCGGGAACATCTTACTACTATGTTATTTTCATTAACAACTCTTCAAGGAACGTTTTAATCTCGATAAGATCTTTTCGCAAACGATTCTCCTGTACTTTTACTGACTGCATCTGTTGTTCGACCAGGTGCGTTGACTCTGGAATCAATTCTAATTGTTCACCGGTTTCTGACTCTGGTGTATAAGTTTGAAGCACTTGTTTTGCACCTTCGATAGTGTAACGTTCTTCCCTAAGTAATTTTTTTATAAAGAGAATCAGCTTAATGTCTTTATTAGTGTAAATTCTATTCCCTGCCCGATTCTTTGCAGGTTTCAATTGCTCGAATTCTGTTTCCCAGTACCTTAACACATATTGCTCAAGATCAGTAATTTTACTAACTTCACTGATTGAATAATATAGCTTTTTTATTCCAAGCTGTTTCATATTAAAATCCAATCTTATGATTTGCTTTAAGTTTAATAAGAAAATACGGAATTTATTGACCAAAGGCAACCATTGTGACATTTTAATAATAAGTTATTTAAAAGGCATCTTAAATTAAAATTCGATTTTATAAAAAGAATTTCGTAGATTTCAATTCAATCAATTATGGCACAGAAAAAAATAGTTATACTTGGTGGTGGTATGGGTGGAATTGTTACCGCAAGGGATTTACGTAAACACCTTGGTAAAGAACATCGTATAATTTTAATTGATAAAAATGCGTTTCATACATTCCAACCATCATACTTATGGATAGTAATCGGTTGGCGTACACCAGCAGCAATCACAAAATCATATTCATCATTACAAAATTACGGTATTGAATTCTTTAATGCTAGTATTTTAAATGTTGACATTGAAAATAAAAAAGTCGAAACAGACCATGGTAATGTTGATTTTGATTATCTAATCATTGCCCTTGGAGCTGAAAATGATATTCCCGAACTTTTTAAAAATCAAAACAGTGTTTATATGTTTTATACTTTCGAAAAAGCTGTTGAATTAAGTAAAACAATTCCAACATTCACAGGTGGAACAATAGCAATCGTTCAAACTGAACCTAATATCAAATATCCACTTGCACCATATGAATCGGCATTATTAATTTCATCGTTCTATTTGAAGCGGGGAATTTCAAATGTTCAGTTAAAAATCTTTGTACCTGATATTATTCCTCTCACTTGAATCGGTGGTGAGAACAATCAACATCTACTGAATTTATTAAAACAACACAATATAGAAATTTTTCTCAATCAAAAAACAACCAAAGTTGATACGATAAATAAAAAAATTATAAGCTCTACTAATGTTCAAATTCCTTATGATTTAGTAATCGGAATTCCTTCATGTAAGCCTCCTGAGGGGCTAATCAAATCAAAGTTATCAGACAGTTCTGGGTGGATAAAAGTCAACAAACAAACACTTGAGACGGATCATCCTGATGTGTGGGCTATAGGAGATTGTACAATTATCCGACTCAGCCATGGCGAAATTTTACCAAAGGCCGGTATATTTGCTAACAATCAAGCAGAAGTAATTGCATATAACATTGCACAACAGATAAACGGAAATAATCAGAGGAAAACTTTTTCGGGTTACGGATTTTTCTTTATTGAAACTGGAAATGGACGCGCTTCTTACCTGCATGGGAATTTCTTCACAGAACCAAATCCTTCAATCTTGTGGCTTGAACCAAATGTAACTTTCCATTGGGGAAAAGTCGTTCTTGAAAAATATTGGCTCTGGAGATGGTTATAATTTATCATGTGGCTATTGATTAAATAACGAAACTTTGGTTGTACATTAAATGTTATAAATATTGAATCTTAACCTTGCACGAAATTATTGTGGGATACAGAATAAGATTAGGTGGATTAGTTGCGAGGATAAGTTTTCAGCCGCCGAAGGGATCCGGCGGCTTTTTAATTTTACATATTTATACACTATCTCAATTTTACGTTCTTTGCTTATATTTCAATTTTATCGTATATTTTCATACACAATTTAACCAAACTTATTTTTTTAAAGGATTAGTATTACATGCCATTAATGACAAAAATACGTGAGAACCTTGCTACTTTTTTCTCTGTTTTTGCGGGTTTATTTGTTATTTATATAGTTTTAGATTGGGGAATGGATATAACGGGACGAAAACGAAGTCGAAATTTAGCAGCTTCACAAGAAATTGGTAAAATCAATAACCATCCAATATTAGCAAAAGATTTTGCCGAACTTCTTCGAAGAGCCCTCGAAAATCAAAAAGCTCAAAGTGGCGTTGAACCTGACGAAGAACAACAGAGGATGATTAGAGACCAATTATGGCAGCAACTTGTCGAACAAACTTTATATGATGAACAAATTGAAAAACTCGGAATTAAAATTACCGATCAAGAAATAATAGATTGGGTACGTGGAGAAAATCCTCCCGATTTTCTTCGTCAACGGTTTATCGATTCCAATGGAACTTTCAATCGTCAAGCTTACGATGCAGCGATTATGGATCCGACCAATAGAGCAGTGATGGTTCAAGTGGAAGATTTACTCCGACGACAACGTCAAAGAGAAAAACTACAAAGCATAATTACCGCAAGCGTACAAGTTAGTGAAAACGAAGTACTTCAAAAATTCTTAGACCAAAATATAAAATACGATGCAGACTTTGTCATCTTCGATCCGAATACCCTCGTAAAAGATGAAGAAATAAATGTTAATGAGAATGATTATAAACGCTATTACAATGAAAATTCTGATGATTATAAAGTTGAAGCCACCCGCAAGTTGAAATATGTTCTCTTCAAAGAAATTCCTTCCAAGGCAGACTCTCAAGATGTGCTCATGGAGCTTGAGGATATTTTGAGACGAACGAAAGAAGGCACAAACTTTGATACTCTAGCAAAAATTTACTCAGACTTACCAAACGAAGATATATATCAACAACATGGATCTTTCGATAGTGAAAGAGAAAATGCTATATTCTCGGCAAAGAAAGGTGATATTATTGGTCCATTTCTTGAAAAAGACGGTTATCATCTAACCAGGGTAATTGATTTTCGTCAAGGGAAAGAAGAATTCATTCACGCAAGTCACATTCTAATAAAGGTTGAAAACAACGATAGCATTAAGGCATTAAAGGAAGCAAAATCATTGTATGAACGAATAAAAAATGGAGAAAATTTTGGAGAGCTCGCACAAAAATATTCTAAAGACCCGGGTTCGAGATCGAAAAATGGTGACCTTGGTTGGTTTGGTAAGGGGAGAATGGTTAAACCTTTTGAAGAAGCAGTTTACAAAGCAAAACCCGGTCAACTACTTGGTCCTATTCGAACGAATTTAGGTTATCACATTGTAAAAGTTCATGCAAAAGATAATCGTGAAGTAAAAATAACTGATATTCATATGCTTGTCCGGGTCAGTTCACGAACTAGGAGTGAAATTTCCCAACGAGCACAGGATTTTGCTTATCTGGCAAAAGAAGGTTCATTCGAAAAAGAAGCAGAACAAAGCCGATACATAATCAGTGAAACGCCTTCGTTCCAAAAAGATGGAGTAATCGGAGGAAACGGAATGAACAATACTGTAAATAAGTTTGCTTTTAAAAATAAGGTAGGAACTGTCAGTGATGCAATTCCCGTTACCAATGGATATGGAGTCTTTATGGTATCCGAAGTTAAAGATGCAGGTTTCCGTCCATTCGATGAAGTAAAGAATACGATTGAAGCACGTTTAAAGCGCGAAAAGAAAATTGAAAAGCTGGTACATCTTGCAAAAGAATTAAGTAAAGAATTGAGACCATCAGATAGTTTACAAGTAATTACTATCAAGAATCCGAAGGTATCGATTCAACATCTAACAGCATTCAGCGTTAGTGGTTACATACCAGGGGTAGGGCGTGATTTGAATTTCATCGGAGCATTGAGTGCGTTGAAAACGGGAGAAATATCTCAACCGATTAAGGGAACTCGTGGAGTTTATTTAATCAAATTACTCAACAAGTCCATGTTTGATTCGACGGCTTTTACCGCACAGAAACAAACTCTAAGAAATCAAATTCTTAGTGAGAAAAGAAGTAGGTTCTTTAACGAATGGTCAAATCAACTAAAGAAATCTGCTGAGATAGTAGATAATAGAGATTTATTCTATCGTTAATTTCGAATAATCAGCATTTAACGTGCGCTACATTCGCGCAATGATATTGCTGTGTGTAATATTTCACATGCAAAAGGTGTTCACTCAAGAACTTCCAAATAGTATATCATTTTTTGGAACATTTACAACATCAGCGAAACTATTTCACCATCCCGACGACATCAACGCATCATATCGCAATCAATATCTACCAATCGATAATATCTTCGGATTCGGTATCGATTATCGGCGAAATGTCAATTCCTCTGGTTTTAAAATAGGGTTGAACATCGAGTATTTGTGGAAGATTATAAAACTCTCCTACCTCACAAACCAAAAAAAACAAATCCCGATAGCAGATGGATTTTCAGCAATTCCAATCGAGTTGACTGGATTTTTCAGTATCCCAATTGGCGGGGAAAAATTTCGACCTTCAATGGGTGCCGGAATTGGATTCTATTTGGGAGAACGAATCTACAAACAAGCAAATGTGAAAGCTCGGACTATAGATAAAAAAATCGGACTCGGCATCCACGTAATAAGTGGAGTTGAATATTTACTAACTTCCGTCTTATCATTACGTGCAGAAGTTAAATTTAGAGATGTTCAATTTGGAACAACAAATAAATTCGAACAAGCGACAACTATCTATGATGGTATAATCGTTCCACTCCCCTATGAACCAATCGAGTCATACATGCATATCGATGGAATGATTTTAATACTAGGAACAACCCTGAATTTTTAATGATTTCGAGAAAAAAGGATTTGATTTATCTTACTGGTTTTATGGGGAGTGGTAAAAGTACAATTGCACCAATGTTAGCAAATACATTGGGATTCTCTCATGTTGATATTGATAAAGAGATAGAAGCACTTACGAGCAAAAAAATTACCGAAGTTTTTTCTGATTTTGGTGAAGAATACTTTCGGGATTTGGAACATCATCTACTTGTATCGATTAGTATGATGGATGAATGTATCGTTTCTTTAGGTGGAGGAACAATTACAAGTCAAAGTAATTTAGAAATCGTTAAAACATCGGGGATTCTGATCTACCTAAGAGTGAGACCAGAAAATATTTTGAAGCGGTTAAAATACAAAACTGATCGCCCATTAATCAAATTTATTAATGGGAAACAACTAAGCGAAGAACAACTTCTGTATAAAATTAACCAACTTCTAAAGCAAAGAGAACAATATTACGCACAGGCTGACATTGTCGTCAATACCGATGATAAAGCTATAGGAATAACTGTAGATCAGCTTGTGACAGAACTAAGAACAATGATGAAAAGAATCGATCCATAAGTTCATGACAGCGCAAGGGTAAGAAAATTACTTTAGCAAAACCATTTTCTTTGTTAATCTATAATTTCCTTCATTGGTCACAATATTCATGGAATAATAATATACTCCAGAAGCAAGATTGCTTGCATCGTATCTATAAACATAATTCCCCGGTACTAATGTTTCATCAACAAGTGTAGATACTTCACGCCCCGAAAGATCATAAATCTTTAACTGTACTCTTGATGGCTTTCCGATTGAATAAGATATCGTTGTAATAGGATTGTATGGATTTGGATAATTCTGATTAAGAACGAACTCTACTGGTAAAACCTCCCTTTCTTCTGTTACTTCGACTGGAGTATCAGATTTAAACATACCTCTACCGTGTGTGGCCGCAAAAACATATCCGTTATTATTCATATC
>JBBIRP010000068.1:7321-9836 GCA_037441745.1 Ignavibacteriales bacterium | reverse complement strand
TAAATCCATCGATTTGGCTGTCGAGAAACTTGAACGCCAGTTGGCAAAATATAAAACAAAGATACGAATGAAGAACAAGAAAACATTAAGACGCGTAAAAGAAAAATCTTTAGTTCCAAAAGAGGAGTAAAATTGAAGCAAGTTAAAGAAACTGTAAAAGAGAAAATAACTGTTGGATTTTTATATGAATCTAATAAGGAAAGATTAAAACTAATTTCATTGACTGGCGAAATCGGCTTTGAAAGAGAAATACGAGATAAAAATATTCATCGTCCGGGTTTGGCTTTAGCTGGTTATGTTGAGTTGTTTCGATACGATAGGGTTCAGATTTTTGGTAATACGGAAATGCGATACCTCCAGCAATTAGGGAAGCATGAACGAGAAACATCTCTGAAACGAATTCTTCAATTTGATGTACCTTGTATTATCATAACAAACGATAATGAAGTTGATGATCATTTTATTGGAATTGCAAGAGATTACAAGGTACCGATTCTCAAAACACCTTTTGAAACAACAAAATTTGTCTATTTTGTTAGCGATTTTCTCGATGATCAGTTCTCACCACAAACTGTTGTCCATGGTTCTTTTGTGGATGTCTATGGTATCGGATTATTATTAACTGGTCGCTCTGGTATAGGAAAAAGCGAGATTGCCTTGGATCTGGTTGAGCGCGGACATCGGCTTGTCGCCGATGATGTCGTTATGATAACAAGGAAAGGTGAAGGTATCTTAATTGGTTCTGGATCTCAATTGGTCAAACACTTCATGGAGATCCGTGGATTGGGATTAATTGATGTCAGAAGCATGTTCGGTATTCGAGCAATACGATTCCAAAAACGCGTTGAAGTTGTTGTTGAATTAATGGATTGGGACCCGAAAACTGAATACACTAGAACGGGATTAGATGATGAACGCGTAACAATTCTCGATGTACCCATATTAAATGTTAAGTTGCCGATATTCCCTGGTAAGAATGTAACTGTAATATGCGAAGTCATTGCATTAAATTACCTTTTAAAACATTACGGACACGATGCAGCGAAAGAATTTGCAAAACGATTGGAAAACGTTATTTCAGTAAAAAATAAGCAATTAGGAGATCGAACCATAGATTATTTTGAGCATGATTTTGAGTAAAAAATCACATTTTTTTAAAAAAATCTTGACTTGTATTGAAATATTTTTTACTTTTCAGCCATAATGTTTAGGAAAAATAAACATATTACGTTTTATTACGCTGACAAACATTTGCAAATCAGCGAGATTAAGTGGTTCCGATTAAAGTTATTAACATTCGTGATCGGCACTGTTATAGTCTGTCTATCAATTATTTTAACTGTCAATTATGCATATAATAATTTTTTAGGTCTTGGTCATAGTAAACTTAAAGATGTCATGCGAGAGAACAAATTATTGCAAGAACAAATCGTAACAATGACAGCTAAAATGCAGGAACTTGAGACAAAGATATATAATCTTGCTGATCGTGGAAATGAATTACGACTTTCTATCGATTTACCCACAATCAATGAGGAGGTAGAAATTGCTGGAACGGGAGGTGCAAATGTGAATGATGAATTTAGTTTTAATTCTAGCAATGGGTCGTTGGTATTAAGATCGGCTCAAAAGATTCTTGATAAATTGACACGAGATGTAAAGGTGCAAGAACAAAGTTATGCTCAGATGATTGAAAAATTTGAGTTCAATAAAAAATACTTTGCGTCAATACCCGCGCTCAAACCTATGCAAGGTTATTTTTCAAAGAACTCTTTTGGCATGAGAGTCCATCCAATATTGGGTATAAAGAAGATACACGAGGGTATTGACATTGTAAACAATGTCGGAACGCCTGTTGTCGCCACCGGGGATGGAGTTGTGCAGTTAGCAGGTCACAGCGGTAGTGGATATGGACTTATTATTGTCATCAATCATGGATATAGTTTTCAAACAATTTATGCCCATCTATCGAAAATATTGGTTAAGGAAGGTCAAAGAGTTAAACGTGGAGAGATTATAGCTAAAAGTGGTAGATCGGGACTTGTTAATGGACCACACCTCCATTATGAGGTTCGGCGTAACGGTGTTTGCCAAAATCCAATAGATTACTTCTTTGACGATATTAGTCTTGACGAATATCGAAAACAGTTTACTGAAAAATGATTTTGTGTTTATATTATTTTAGATGTATTAGTAAAAATAAAATGAGAGACATTTGATATGATATGGACAATGGAATTAGCTTCGTATCTTGATGACGCTCCTTGGCCTGCAACCAAAGATGAGTTGATTGATTATGCCATTAGAACTGGTGCAGCTAGGCAAGTCATCGAAAATCTGCAGGAATTAGAGGATTCAGATGAAGCATACGAAAGTATGGAAGATATCTGGCCCGATTATCCTACAGAGAGTGATTTTTTCTTTGAAGACGAAAACGAATATTAATTTTTGAATTCATTCGTAGGGTATAAAAAATTTAACCTGAACCCATCCAATGCCTACGTAGGATGGGTTT
>JBBIRP010000068.1:5459-7304 GCA_037441745.1 Ignavibacteriales bacterium | reverse complement strand
TATCTTTATTCCCGTTTAATGAATAGATTTATAAATACTTTTACAAATTTCATCCTAAACTTTTTAGTTATATTTTTATTTTGCTATATCCCCTATATTTATTCACAAACAGAAAAATCTGAAGATGAAAAATACCAGATAAATAAAATTGAATTTCTGGGCAACAATTCGATTAAGTCAGAAATACTCTCCGATGCGATTCTTTTAAAAGAAACCCCCAGCAGTTTTTCTCAATTTATGTATCGGATGTTAGGAGAAAAATTTGGTTCGAAACCTGAATTCTTCAATGGCAATATTTTTAACGAAGATATTAACAGGATTCAAATCTTATATCAGAATAATGGGTACTTTCATGCTTCGGTAAAGGGCGAAACATTCCATGACACATTGAACCATCGAATCAATTTAGTATTTTCAATCACCGAGAACCGTCAATCTTATGTTGATAGTATTACGTACGTCGGTTTAGATAGTCTTCCGCAAGCGATTCAAAATGAAATTTTTTCTACGACACTCATTAAAAAAGGTCTACCATATAATGAGGACAAAGCAACAGCAGAAATAAAAAGAATTTTAGATATGCTTTCTGATATTGGTTATCCAAATGCCCGCTTCGTTCCAGAGAAATCCGGAAAGTATGAAATTCTATCCACCGGTAATATTTTATTGAAATACGTTTTTGAATTAGGTCGTTTTTATACTTTTGGAAACACTACTATCACTGTTGATCCACCTCGTAAAGATATTGTCGAAAAATTAATAACTCGTCAGCTAGATTTTTCACAAGGAGAGATGTTCAGTCGTGAAAAGATTCTATCAAGCGAAAGAAATCTCAATAGGCTTGGACTTTTTGAATCTGCTCGAGTTGGTCACGCATTCATTTCAGATAGTGTGCCTGGAACTTCAGTACCGATTGAGATTTATGTTAGACCTAAAGCTCGGAATGAGCTTTCTCCTGAGTTTATTGTATCTGATGAAGGTGGATTTTTAAATTTAGGTTTAGGATTGGGTTATATCAATAGGAATTTATTCGGTGATGCTCGAATTTTTAACACACATATTCGAATAAGAACTCAGGATATTCAACGTTGGGAATTTGACCGTGTTTTTCATGGAAAAGGTCTAAGGGATTTTTCTGTAAGAGGTGCGATAGAATTACAATTTCAAGTAATTCAACCATATCTCTTAACAAGAACATTGAGTGCTTCGTGGACTTCAACGATAAGTGCGGAAAAACAACCAACCTATATTCTATCTATTCTAAGGAATAAAATCGGATTTAGTAATCGTTTTGCAGTATATACCTATGGTTTTTTTGATTGGACCTTAGAACGCGTCAGTCCAGAAATCCTTCAAGATACAGTGGCAACACAGTCGGTGATAAATGTTCTTCGTCAGGAGGATAAACCACAATTTAATTCGATATTAACTCTGACGCTTCAACGTGACAAAACGAATGATATATTTTCACCGACTGATGGTTTTTTTAATAGTCTATCAATTGAGGAATCTGGTATTTTACCAAAATTACTCGCAGGAATTCGTTCTGGACTTCCTTTTACGCAATATTATAAAATTACACTGCTCGGCAGATGGTATAGAGATTTAACTTGGCGGCGTTTCAATATCCTCGCGTGGAAATTGAAATCTGGTTATCAGAATAAATACGGTGAGAGTAAGTACCTCAATGTAAGTATACCATTAAACCGTCGGTACTTTGCAGGTGGTAGCGGAAGTGTAAGAGGCTGGAACGCTCGTGAACTTGGTGCTATGCCAAAAGATTTAATACAATTTGGAGGTAATTTTATTTTCGAAGGAAGTGTTGAAATGCGTATCAGTCATTTC
>JBBIRP010000068.1:0-5396 GCA_037441745.1 Ignavibacteriales bacterium | reverse complement strand
GAAATGTATGGGAAGACATTCGTTATTTTAGGTTCAAAGATATTGCTATTGCAGGAGGAGTTGGATTGCGATATGAAACATTTTTTGGACCATTCAGAATTGATTACGGACTAAGATTTTATGATCCATCTGCAGGGGATGGAAGAAATACAGTTTTTAAGAAAAAGTTTTTTCAAGAATTTCTGAATAAAGGAGTACTCCAATTTGGTATTGGTCATGCATTTTAACGAGGTAAATCGGTGAGTTGGAGTGATGTAATCGGTCAGAAGAGAGTTAAGGATATTCTGAAAACATCATTAGAACGGGATAGAATTGCTCATGCTTATCTTTTTATTGGGAAGGAGGGGAGTGGTAAATTTGCTGTCGCATTAGAATTGGCAAAAATTTTGAATTGTGAAAAAAAGAGTTCTGAATCATGTGGTATGTGCTCAAGTTGTAAGAAGTTTGAAACACTACAACATCCGAACTTAAAATTAATATTTCCACTACCTGTTGGTCGGGGCGAAAAATCAAATGACCCCCCACTTGCTAAATTAACCGACAATGAAGTGGCAGATATCCAAGAACAGATAGCTTTGAAAGCAAAAAATCCTTATCACAAAATCGAAATTGAGAGAGCAAACGTTATCAAAATTAACAGCATTAGAGAAATCAGAAGGCAAGCCAGTATGTCGCTCTTCGGTAGTGGGAAAAAAGTGTTTATCATCATCGATGCTGAAAAGATGAATGATGAGTCATCCAATGCCCTTCTTAAAACACTTGAAGAACCTCATCCAGATACTTTATTAATCTTATTAACTGCTTCGGTGCATTCATTATTACCGACTATTATTTCCAGATGCCAATTAATCAGGTTTGATCCCCTAAGCGATGATGTGATTGCTGAAGCTCTTAAAAAAAATAAAAATATTGATTTCGAGAAAGCTAAAATAGTTGCACGATTGGCAAACGGTAATTATACTAAAGCTTTGCTGTATATAGATACAGATTATGAAGATCGAATGAATAGAGCAGTTGCACTTTTACGAGCAATGTTATTGAAATCAAGAATTGCAATCATGAATGAAATCGAAAGCTTAATAGCAGATTATCAAAAACCTGAAATAGAAGATGTACTCCATTTAATGCAGCAATGGCTGCAGGAGGCTATGTTGAACAAAGAAAGAGTTGTTAATAACATCAAGCCCTCTTCGGGGGAGATTATTGAGAGATTTTTAACTAGTTATCCCGATTGGGATTATCCTCGCTCATTCGATGCCATTGATAGGGCAATTTCACTTCTAAGTAAAAATGTTTATATTCCACTAATATTAATCGATCTGTCATTTAAAATTAAACAATGTACAACTCAAGCCTGATGCTTTAATGCTTGAATTAAATAATATGAAATGAAAGGAAATTTGTGAAAAAGTCGTTCAAACGGATTCTGGTTACTGCGGCATTACCTTATGCAAATGGTAAAATCCATCTAGGTCATTTGGCAGGGGCTTATTTACCTGCAGATATTTATGTCCGTTATCAACGTTCGATGAAACGTGATGCAATATTTATTTGTGGCTCTGATGAACATGGCGTACCAATAACTATCACAGCTGATCAAGAAAAAATATCTCCTCAAGATGTGGTTGATCGTTACCACGAGCTTAATAAAAAAGCTTTTGAGAAATTTGGGATGAGTTTTGATAATTATTCACGTACGTCATTACCACTGCATCATGAAACTGTAAAAGATTTCTTTTTGGCTCTTTATAAGGCTAATATACTCAGAGAAAAAAAGGAAAAGCAGCTCTATGATGAAAAAGCCGGAATGTTTTTGCCTGACAGGTATGTAGAAGGAGTTTGCCCTGTTTGTGGAAATACTGATGCCAGAGGGGATCAATGTGAGAAATGTGGTACTTTTCTCAATCCTACGGAATTAATTAATCCAAAGAGTAAAATTACCGGGGAGAAGCCAACTGTCCGAGAGACAACACATTTATATTTTCCTCTTGGTAATTATCAGCAGAAATTGGAAAGTTACATCAAGGATGCAAACGAACGAGATGGTTGGAAAGAAAATGTTCTTAAATATTGTCAAGGATGGTTCAAAGAAGGTTTGCAGGATCGTGCAGTTACCCGTGATCTCAGTTGGGGTGTTCAAGTTCCACTTAAAAATTTCGAGAATAAAGTGCTCTATGTTTGGTTCGATGCTGTTCTTGGATATATCTCATCCACGAAAGAATGGGCGAAAAAAGTTGGCGATTCAAATAAGTGGAAAAATTATTGGTTTGATGATTTTACAAAATATGTTGCCTTTATTGGTAAAGATAATGTGGTTTTTCACTGTATAGTTTTCCCTGCAATGTTGATGGCATGGAATGAACTCAATAAGGACCAATATGTTTTGCCTGAGAATGTACCGGCAAATGAGTTTCTTAATTTCGAAGGGCAAAAATTTTCTAAGAGTAGAGGATGGGGAATTGATGTCGATGAATTCTTAGATGAATTTCCAGCAGATTCACTGCGTTATACACTAACAATGAATTTGCCCGAATATCGAGATGCAGATTTTTATTGGAAAGATTTTCAAGCAAGACATAACAATGAATTAGCGGATATACTTGGCAATTTTGTGAATCGAACTTTAACATTCGTTCATAAAAATTTTGATGGATGTGTTCCCAAAAGAGATATATTCGATGAAATCGACAACAATTTGAAAATTCAAATTCAAGAAACGGCTCGTAAGGCAGGTGATTATTTTGAGAAATATCGTTTCAAAGATGGAACACTAGAGATTATGAATCTTGCTCGTCATGCCAACAAATATTTTAATGACAGTCAACCGTGGAAAACACTCAAGACCGATCGAGAACGGTGTGAAACAACAATTAATATATGTTTGCAAACTGTTCGTTCCCTTGCGATATTGATAGAACCAGTTTTACCTTTTACAGCGTCTCGAATATGGAAAATTTTAAATCTGCACAATACACCGAGTGATTCAGGTTGGCAGTCAGTCGGTGTAACCGAGTTGCCTGTTGGACATCGTTTAAAACCTCCTGAATTATTATTTTCCAAGATTGACGACGATATAATTCAGAAACATGTAAACATATTAAAAGGTCTAACAAATTCAACTAATGAACCGCAAAATCATAGAAAAACTATTTCTATTGAAGATTTCAAGAAAGTCGATTTACGGATTGCAAAAGTTATCCGAGCTGAGAGGTTACCGAAGTCGGAAAAGTTAATAAAATTGCAAGTCAAAATCGGAGAAGAAGAGCGACAGATTGTCGCTGGTATTGCTCAGCACTATAACGTCGAGGAACTCATTAGTAAGAAAATCGTTGTTGTTGCCAATCTTGAACCGACAAGGTTAATGGGACAGGAATCTCGAGGGATGTTACTTGCTGCCTCATCAATAGATGGGAAATTGGCCATAATTCAACCCGAAAAGGACATTGAAGATGGAAGTATTGTTAAATAGAGTTCAATGATGAATTAAATTTTAAGAACCTATGGTTTATTTTACTCATAAATTTTTTTAAAAAAGTTAAATAAACTTGACAATGAAATTAAAATTTTGTAATATCATCACAAGTCTTAAGTATATGAAAACAGAAGAATCTAACAATAATAATTCACTAATCCAAAAAATAAAAAAGGAGGTTTTATGAATAAACCTTTTTTAAAGTTATTTATATATTTTATTATTATTTCAGTGGCGGTGTTATACTGGGTAGGTTGTGATACTCAGAAATCTGGAGTTGAATCTACTTCTCCACAAGTAACATCATTCACAAAATTATCTGCTGATGATCCGGTTGTAAAAGACGTCATGTCAATTCAGAACAAACACACAGTTGATCTGATGCGAGATAAGAATATTGTTGGAACAGCAACAGGGATACTTCCAGATGGAAGAGTTGGAATTCTTATCTTCTTAAATGAAGGCAGTTCAACACCGAAAGGAATGAAAACCCTCAGTTCAATTCCCAAAGAGTTTGATGGTGTTCCAGTTTATACTGAAGTTACCGGTCCGATCAAAGCTTTGAAGACAACAGTTAGTCATAAAGCAAAACAAACGCCTCCAATTCAGCTTGGAACATCGGGTGGTTGGCGGTATGATTTGGCAAATGGTTACTGTTGTGGTGGAACTTTAGGATCACTTGTCCAAAAAGGTTCCACACAATACATCTTGAGTAACTATCACGTATTCATGGGTGATGCAGTCGCTGGAGGAAATGGTCGTTATGCCCAAGCGGGTGATCCGGTCATTCAACCAGGGTTGATAGATGTTAGTTGCAATGCGAATAATGCACAAAATGTTGGTACACTTGAAGGTACGAGAAGTCTTCCAAGCTCAAACGTCGATGCAGCACTCGCTCAAGTAATTTCTGGTATGGTTCGTACTGATGGATCTATTTTAGAAGTGGGGACGATTTCCAAAAATACTGTTGCAGCTTATGTTGGTCAAAAAGTTAAAAAGAGTGGAAGAACAAGCGGTTTAACTAGGACAACTGTGTACGCTCTGAATGCTACGATTAGTGTCCAATATGATGATGAATGTGCAGGGAATGTATACTTCACAAAAACCTTTACAGGTCAGATAGTATTTAAAGGTGGTCGATTTATTCAAGCAGGTGACTCTGGTTCATTGGCGGTTGAAAATGTTACAACAAATCCACGCGCAGTTGGTCTTTGCTTTGCAGGAAGTTCGTTATATGGATTCGGTAATCCTATTAACGAAGTGTTGAACTACTTTGGCGCTTCGATGGTTGGACAATAATAAAATATATAAAGTGTTTTTAATGCCCACCTCGAAAAACTTTCGGGGTGGGTTTACTTTTTTTCGAATGTAGTATGATATGAATTTCAAGGATAGATATTGTAACATTTATTTTTCATTGTTCTATCTCATTTATATGTTTTTACTTATAATTGGTTGTAATGTCAATAAACAAACAGATAATAAAACAAATTTGCCGCAACGTGATGTAAATATCGTCAAAGAAGCTCATACCGAAGAATTAATGAAAATACCCGGGGTGGTTGGTGTTTATGTGGGACAGTTTGATAATGGTACACCTTGTATTGGCGTTATGGTGATAAAAAAGACTCCTGAGCTTGAAAGAAAAATACCGAAAATTATCGAAGGGTATCGAGTTAAAATAGATGAAACTGGTGAGATCAAACCTTTAAATTAAACTACCAACTTAGCCCGTCTTTCCCAAAATAATCATGAAGTAATTTCCTTGCGGCAAGGTTAATTTCTTCAGATCTTATATCGATTGGATTCAAATCATCGGTCAAAATTTGCCCTTTTGAGATTGCTGGTTCGAACCTATTTTCCCATGCGTGATATTTCTGATAACCTGGACCAAATCGCCATTCAGGGTCGAAAGTGACGTTAT
>JBBIRP010000067.1:9031-9872 GCA_037441745.1 Ignavibacteriales bacterium | reverse complement strand
GAGAAATAATGTAATTCATCTCAATCTCTAATCGCACATAATTTTTCCCGAGATCATTTAATTTATTCTATGAACCCAGAACTTGAAGAGAAATACTTAAGACTAAAATCTATTCTAAAAGAATTAGGGAGCATTGTTATTGGATATTCAGGTGGTGTTGATAGTACTCTACTTCTTAAAGTTGCTGTCGACGTACTCGGTGAGAAAGCGCTCGCGGTTATCGGAAAATCCGAAACTTATCCTACTCAAGAATACATTGAAGCAGTACAACTTGCAAAATCAATTGGTGCTCACTTCGAGGAAATACGAACTGAGGAGACCGACAACTTAAAGTTCAAAGAAAATCCGATTGATCGTTGCTATTATTGTAAAACAGAACTCTTCAATAAGCTAAACAATATTGCAAAAGAACGAGGAATTAATTGGATTGCTGATGGATCTATCACAGATGATTTAACCGACTTTCGCCCCGGCAGCAAAGCGAAAGGAGAGCAAAACGTTCGTTCTCCATTATTAGAAGCAAATTTAAACAAAGCAGAAGTACGTGAAATTTCTCGTTACCTTGGCTTACCGACATGGGATAAACAATCTTTCGCCTGCCTTGCTTCAAGGTTTCCGTACGGATTTGGAATCACTAAAGATGCCTTGCGGAAAATTGATTTGGCAGAAAATTTGTTAAGAAATTTGGGTTTCAGATATTTCCGCGTTCGTCACCACGATGATAAAACCGCAAGGATTGAAGTTGGCACCGATGAACTAATGAAAATCCTTGAACCAGAAGTCCGTACGATGATTATATCGGAATTTAAACAATTAGGGTTTAATTATGTTACATTAGACT
>JBBIRP010000067.1:4238-9021 GCA_037441745.1 Ignavibacteriales bacterium | reverse complement strand
GATATAGAACTGGTTCGATGAACGAAGCAATAACCGAGTTAATCCAAAATAAATTTTAATATAAGTTTAAACCTACATTGCTTTTACTTGTCCTATTTTGTAAATTAAAGATGTAACCTATTAAGGCTTTCATTATGAGAATGATTACATTAATCTGCATTACATTGACGTTGATGTTGAATGTTTTGCCAAGCTACGCACAAGGAACTCCTTTCGGTAAGAATAAAATACAATATAAACCATTCGACTGGTACTTTATTCAATCAACACACTTTGATATTTATTTCACTGCGGGTGGCGAAGAAATTGCTGACTTCACAGCTGATGTAGCAGAGTCTTCATATTATTCGATTAGTAAATCTTTCCGATATCATATAAGTAATCGTATCCCTATAGTTGTCTACAACTCTCACAACGATTTTCAGCAAACAAATGTTATAAGTGAATACCTTGAGGAAGGTATAGGTGGTGTGACAGAATTGTTTAAAAATAGAGTAGTGATTCCATTTGAAGGAGATTATAAAAAATTTCGACATGTCATACATCATGAGTTAGTTCATGCTATTATAAACGAGATGTTTTATGGAGGCTCAATCCAGTCGATTATCACAAATAATATCACTCTACAACTTCCTTTGTGGTTCAATGAGGGTTTAGCAGAATACGAAGCTCTAAAATGGGACACGAATTCAGATATGTTCTTACGCGACGCAACGATTCATAATTATCTGCCAAAAATTGATCAGCTCTATGGATACTTTGCATATCGTGGGGGACAATCTGTTTGGAATTATATTGCGACAAAATATGGTGAAGAAAAAATTTCCGAAATTCTTATGCGAATAAAGGGTACACGCAGTGTTGAGCAGGGATTCCGAAGTGCCATTGGTCTTTCCACCGAAGAATTATCCGATCGATGGCAAAAAGAAATGAAGGTTCTATATTGGCCCGATATTGCCAAACGAAAAGAACCATCGGATTATGCACGTAAATTAACTGATCATCAAAAGGATGGAAGTTTCTATAATTCCAGTCCGACGATTTCACCTCAAGGAGACCGACTCGCTTTTATTTCGAATAGAGATGACTATTTTGATGTTTTCATCATGAATACAATAGATGGGAAGATCATTAAGAAACTAATCAAAGGTCAAAGAACTGCAAATTTTGAAGAGCTACATCTTTTAACACCGGGGATGGCTTGGTCACCCGACGGAAAATATCTGGCACTTGCAGTAAAAAGTGGTGAAAGAGATGCAATTATTATTGTTGATGTTCTTTCTGGGAAAGAGCAAAAACTAGAATTCGATTTGAATGGTATCTTTTCTGTTCACTGGTCATTAGACTCTACAAATTCCAAGATTACAAAAGGGAAATTTGTGTTTGTAGGAATTAAAGGAAATCATTCAGACATTTTCGTTTATGATTTAGACTCTGAGAAATTAACTAATCTTACAGATGATATATTCACAGATTCAGATCCAATTTGGTCAGCAGATGGAAAATCTGTTTACTTTTCATCTGACAGACAAGACTTTATTGAACATTCACAGATTCCAGAAAATTTTAAAATTCAAAAGTACGATTATCATCAACTCGATCTTTATAGAATAGACATAGAAACTAGGAAGATAGAACGAATCACTAACTTACCAAATAGCGATGAGACGTCTCCTATTGCAGCGCCCGATGGTGCAAATATTTACTTCGTCTCGGATATGAATGGTATTAACAACATTTACATACTTAATCTTGATAGTAACACGATACATCCCCGTACCAATTCTTTAAGCGGTGTTTATCAACTTTCACTATCAAAAGATGGGAGTAAACTTGTATTTAGCTCACTTGTGAATGCTGGTTTTGACATTTTCTTAATGCGAAATCCTTTAGAACAAGAGGAACCGCTCACATCGCTCGAACCTACCGAATATTTTAAAAAACTAACTGCAAAAATAATCCCTACTGACTCGATAAAGAATGAAAAGAAGGATGTGCTTTTAGGAAACAACGTTTTTATCAAAATGAATAAGCAAGATTCATTAGATTTATTTAATGTTGAAAATGGCAACCTTGAGCTTCGTAATTACGTTTTCAGTGATTTACTAAAAGGAAATCATGTTGGTATGTCGGATACGTTAAAATTTCCTGAAGTATCAAATAACATCGATGAGATGGGAAATTATAAAATAAATAAGTACAAAATAAATTTCTCGCCAGACATTATTTATGGTACAGCTGGCTATAATACGTTCTATGGTGTTCAAGGCTCAACAATCATGGCGTTCAGCGATATGTTGGGAGATCATCAAATATTTATACTTCTGGATCTACAATTCGGTCTCGAGAACAGCAATTATGCAATTGCATATCTTTATTTACCAAAGAGGGTAGACTATGGTATTCAGGGATTTCACAACGTTGGATTCTTAGATTTATATAATAGCCAAGACGATCTGTATTATCGTTATAGATTCCGCAGTTACGGAATTCTTGGTGTTGCTACATATCCATTCAGTAAGTATAACAGGCTTGATTTAGGATTGTCATGGCTAAAGTTATCTAAGGATAATTTGAGTCTACCAGAAGTTTCATCTCAACGTAGGCAGCTTATAGTACCTTCGTTAAGTTATGTGCATGATAATAGTTTATGGGGAATAATTGCACCGGCTAACGGTGAAAGATACAATTTAAGTTTTATTGGTAGTCCTAAATTCAGTAACCAATCTCTAGGATTTATAACCGTTACTGCAGATTTCAGGAAATACTATAAACTTTGGAAAAATTACACATTTGCAATTCGTTTAGCAGGCGGAGGTAGTTTTGGGAAAGACCCTCAAAGATTTGTAATTGGCGGTGTAGATAATTGGCTCAATTGGCGTGTAGATAATAACCAGATTCCTATTCAAGAAGCTGAAGACTTTATATTTCTGACGTATGGGGTACCACTTCGTGGTTACAATTATAGCAAAAAAATAGGAACGAAATACGGTTTAATGAATCTGGAATTACGTTTTCCATTGTTTGGATACTTTAGTGCAGGACCATTACCCGTCTTCTTCCAAAGCTTTAGCGGTGTATTATTCCTCGATATGGGAGGTGCATACAAATGGAGAAAAGAATTTAAAGCATTTGATAGAGATGAATTGGGGGGTGTATATATGCGTGATTTACTCGCTGGAACTGGCTATGGAGTAAGAATGATAATTTTAGGATTCTTGTTGAAAATGGATGTTGCATGGAATTTTAATTTACAGCATTCTTCTACACCTCAATATTATTTTTCAATCGGCGCTGATATTTGATTTGAAAATTTAAAGTGGTAAATAAATAGAGAAAATGCTCCCTTTATTAATTTCACTTTCAACATCAATACGGCCCTTGTGCATCTCAGCGATCCACTTAGCAATTGATAAACCAAGTCCACTTCCGCCTTGTTCTCTCGAACGCCCTTTGTCAACTCGATAAAATCTATTAAAAATTTTTAATTGTTCTCCTTTGGGAATACCAATACCTGTGTCTTGCACAATGATTTTAGCGTATCCGTTTTCTTTTTCGAGCGAGAGCATAACCTGCCCTTTTTCAGGGGTATATTTAACAGCATTGTCAATCAAATTTAAGACTAATTGTCTCAAACGAGAACGGTCTCCATATATCGAAATATCCTCAGTATGTATCAAAGATAAAGAAATGTTCTTTTTCATTGCGATAATCTCACCATCTTCTAACATTTCAGCCATCAGTTCTTTAAGGTTAACACGTTCATCGAATGAAATCTCTTGCTGTCCTAAATCTGACTTTGATAGGGTTAGAAGATTGTCAATGATTGTTGAAAGATGAACCACTTCGTCTAAAATACTTGCAAGGATTCTTCGATATTCCTCGTTTCCCTTGGGACTGCGTAGAGCAAGTTCTACTTCTCCTCGCATTATGGTAAGTGGCGTACGTAGTTCATGAGATGCGTCAATTGAAAACTGCCGAACTTCATCGAATGATCTTTGTAATCTCTCTATCATATCGTTAAATGTAGAGATCAAACGTCCGATTTCATCATCGATATTCCTCTCGGGAATTTGTTGATTTAAATTGTGCGCTGTAATTTGTTGAACAGTTTTTGTTATGTTATCAACCGGTTTCAAAGATTTATATGCGAGGAACCACCCACCACCAAATGAAAAAGCTAATGCTATTGGTGTGAGTATTAGAAAAACCGAAAAGAGATCATCAAGAAGTTCCTTTAATTCTAAAAGTGGATAAGCAACATAAATATTGTTATGTTTCGTCGAGGTGGAAGCTATCCGAAGATTTTCCCCCATTGCATTTTTTACTGTACCAATTTGTATTTTATCAAATGGTGCTTCACTAACAAAGAAACTATCCTCGATTGTAGTAAATGAACGAAATATTACCGATCCCTTTTTATCAGTTACCTCAATCATTGTTTTCTTGGGATTTATCAAAGCATGCTCATAAATCTTATTCCAAATCTCTTCATCAGCTTCGCTCATTTCCAAGCTATCCTGAACTACATCAGCGAATTGATTTATATTGGTAGATTTTTTCCTCGGAGTGAATCTTTTACTTGGTTTTACTTTATTTGCTTTCGGTTCAATGAAATTCTTAATCCATTTAACTTCATTACTCAACGATATATCAAGACTATCTGAAAGTTGTTGGCGTGAATAGGTGTAAGCAATCAAACCAAAAGCTATAAGGGTGGTTAGAAGTAGTAAGGAATACCAAAGCGTCAAGCGTGCACGAATCGATTTAAGCCATCTAAACA
>JBBIRP010000067.1:0-4188 GCA_037441745.1 Ignavibacteriales bacterium | reverse complement strand
CAAAACCATCGTTTATCTTACTCCGTAAGTGATTTATATATACATCGATGACGTTAGTACCGGTGTCAAAGTTATAATTCCAAATGTGTTCAGAAATTATAGTTCGAGTAAGTACACGGTTCACATTTCGCATGAAGTACTCGAGTAATGCATATTCTTTTCCTGTGAGTTCAATTTGTTTATCGCCACGCTTGGCTTTATGCGTGACAAGATCTAGTTGCAAATCACCAACCCTCAGAATAGTTGATTTCTCGGTTGTGCCGCGTCGGAGTAATGACCTCACACGCGCCAATAATTCAGCGAATGCGAACGGTTTCGTTAAATAGTCATCTGCTCCGCTGTCCAACCCTTCTACTTTATCCTCAGTGGTACTCTTTGCCGTCAACATAATTACAGGTACACTAATTTTCTTTGACCTTATTGCTTTTAGAACAGAAATGCCATCTTTCATCGGAAGTAAAATGTCAAGTATGATAAGGTCAAAATACTCTGAAAGTGCTTGCTTCAATCCCTGTTCACCGTCATAAGCGACATTTACGGTAAAGTGTTCCTCTTCTAAACCTTGTTTTATAAATTTAGCAACTTTTTTCTCATCTTCAACTAGGAGTATCTTCATTTGATTCCCTTCAGGCTATGGGTTAATTTAAAAATTAACGGCCTATGTAAATATCAGATATTTTAAATAAACATCCAAAATCTTTATTTTACATCTGTATAACTTTTTGTATATTGTTCATAATTATGAAAGGTATAATATCGATCCTAACAATTGTTTCCTTAATCTTCTGTGGTTGCTTTCAGCAAATTGCTGTTAAATCACTCGGTGGAATAATGGATGACGGTTTCAATGTCATTAATGAAGAAGAAGATCTTGGAATTGCGGAAGTGAGCATCGCTTATAATTTAAAACTTCTTGAAACGATTTTAAAGAGCGACCCTGAAAATGAACATTATCTCTTTCTTGCTTCGATGGGATATTCAAGTTATGCACTTGGTTTCGTGGAAGACGACAGCATCGAACGTGCACGGTTGTTTTACCATCGAGGCAAAGATTATGGCATGAATATTCTACAAAAAAATAAAATATTCAAGGAAGCTAAAGATAAAAGTATTGAAGAGTTCACAAAAGGACTAAATACTTTTTCGAAAAACGATGTTTCTGTTATTTTCTGGACTGCAGTGGGATGGGGAAATTACATCAGTCTGACGCTAACCGATCCAAATTCAATTGCTGATCTCCCAAAAGTAGAAGCGATGATGAAATTCGTTATACAAAAAGATGAATCGTATTTCTACGGAGGGGCACATTTCTTTTTAGGTACGTTATTTGGCAGTCGGCCAAAATTGCTTGGTGGTGATCCTAATATTTCAAAAGAGCACTTCGATAAATGTGTTGAGATAAACGGTGGAAAATTTCTGTTGACTTATGTTTACTATGCCCGCTCGTATGCTGTTCAAACTCAAGATAAAGAATTATTCGAGAAATGTTTGACGATCGTTGATACGACATCTATTGATGTTCTACCACAGGCACGATTATCGAATGCAATTGCCAAGAAAAAAGCTACACTATTAAGAGAAAAAATAAATGATTTGTTTGATATACCAAACGGAGAAGACATCGAAAATGAGAAATAAAATATATGGAATTTTAATTTCCCTTTTTTTATCATCACAATTATTTTCACAACAGTACATTATTAAATTTGCAACAGTAGCTCCGGACGGGAGTACTTGGATGAACGTTATGAAAGAATTCGATGCTGCAATCAGAAATGAAAGTGGTGGACGACTTGGCTTCCGAATTTATCCTGGTATGGTTCAAGGAGATGAGAAAGATGTTTTACGAAAAATAAAACTTGGACAACTTCATAGCGCTGGCATTACTGGTGTGGGGATGACATCAATTGCTCCAAAAGTTCGAATACTCGATTCACCTTTTCTTTTTCGAAATTACAATGAAATCGATTTGGTTTATAAAACTTTCAACGATGAATTTAATAAAGCTATAGAAGAAGGTGGATTCGTAAATCTAGGATGGGATGAGGTTGGTTTTGTCTACGTTTTCACAAACACTCGGATACAAACGCCTGAAGATATGAAAAAAATAAAAATGTGGATGTGGGAAGGTGACCCAATTGCGGAGGCTGCATTCAAAGCATTGGGTATAAACCCGATTCCATTAACTATTAATGATGTATTAACGTCGCTTCAAACAGGACTTATAAATGGTGTTTATTCATCTCCACTTGGCTCATTAGCACTTCAATGGTTTTCTCGTGTTAAGTATATGCTGAAAGTTTCACTTGCAAACTCGATGGGTGCAGTCGTAATTTCAAAGAAAAAGTTTGACGAATTACCAGCTGATCTTCAAGAAATTTTGAAAAGAAACGGGAAAAAATATATGGAGAAATTAACCCTCCTCAGTCGACAAGACAACGAAAAATCCATCGAGACGTTGAGAAAAAACGGAATTCAAATCATCGAACCATCATCAAAAGAGGAATTTCTTGCTTACGAAGAAATTGGGAAAAAAGCCCGCCGCCTGCTCGTTGGCAAATTATATCCAGAAGAGCTTCTCAATAAAGTCGAAAAAGTAGTCTACGATTTTCGTTTCAATAATAACAAAACGACAAAATGAAATTTCTTAAAACAATTAGCGACATTCTCTCGAAAATAGAGGGCTCGCTTGTCGTTTTTCTAATCAGCCTCATGATTATCCTTGCTTTCGTTCAAGTTGTTCTACGTAATTTATTTTCTGTTGGTTTCCTCTGGGCTGATCCATTTTTAAGACATTTAGTTTTATGGATTGGATTCCTTGGAGCTTCTTTAGCCACACAGAAGGAAAAGCATATTAATATTGATCTTGTGACTAGATTTACATCCACTAAAATAACCAATATTATAAAAATTGTTACAAATATTTTTGCTTGTGGTGTGACGATATTTTTAGCAAATGCTGGATTTGTTTTCCTCAAGAATGAGTTAGAAAGTAATGAAATACTTTTCGCTATTGAAAGTTTGAATTTTCCCGCATGGTATTTTCAATTCATCATTCCAATTGGATTTAGTTTGATGGCTTTTAGATTTTTAATTCGTACAGTTGAACACATGATTACAGCATCGAGACCTGAAACGAAAAATAATATATATTCCGCTGGTGTCTGATGGAAACTATAATTTATGCTGCACTCCTAATTATGATTGCATTCTTGGGATCCCCGCTTTTTGCAATCATTGGTTGCATAGCCTTGCTTGCTTTTAATGCCGCTGGAATTGATACGTCAGCGATAATTGTTGAGATGTATAGACTTGCCAGTCAACCAACACTTATCGCAATTCCACTTTTTACATTTTCAGGATATTTATTAGCCGAAAGTAAAACACCTCAGCGATTGGTTGCATTTTCGAAAGCGTTGTTCGGTTGGATCCCTGGTGGACTTGCGATAGTTGTTTTAGTTTCATGTGCTGTTTTTACCGCCTTCACCGGAGCTTCAGGTGTAACAATTATCGCTCTGGGTGGTTTATTATATCCAATTTTAATTCAAGAAAAATATTCTGAAAAATTTTCGCTTGGTCTCCTTACAACATCGGGGAGTTTAGGATTGTTGTTCCCCCCAAGTCTGCCGCTGATTTTATATTCAATGGTCGCTGCAAATACAAGAACTGTCGGAGGAAACATTCCAGACATTTCAATCGATAAGCTTTTTGTAGCAGGGATTATTCCAGGGACTGTTCTTATCATCATGCTCTCCGTTTACAGTATGAGGCAGGGGAAAAGGTCATTTATGCAGACTACTCCATTTTCATGGAAACAATTATTAATTACAACAAATAAAACAGTGTGGGAAATTCCGCTACCCTTCATAATTTTGGGTGGGATTTACGGTGGACTTTTCACAGCAACAGAAGCTGCAGCCGTGACAGCTTTTTATGTTTTCATTGTAGAAGTATTTATTTATCGAGACCTAAAACTATTTACCGATGTTCCACGCGTCATGAAAGAAAGCATGATACTTGTCGGTGCGATTATTGCGATACTTGGCTGTGCAATGGGACTCACAAATTATCTTATTGATCAAGAAGTACCAATGAAACTCTTTAGTATCATTCAGCAATTTATAACAAAACGTGAAGTTTTTCTTATCCTTTTAAATATTTTTCTCCTAATCGTCGGAATGATGATGG
>JBBIRP010000066.1:0-9874 GCA_037441745.1 Ignavibacteriales bacterium | reverse complement strand
GGGTTTAAAGGCTGGTGAGAGGCTAACAGTACTACGTTCCCAAATTGGTTTGGCGGTTCTTCCATCGGTAATGCTAATACATGCTTGAAAACTTGCTTGAGTGTTTTGTATAACATACTAACGAAGGGATCATCCCAACCGATCGTCTCTATATTTACTGCAAGAATTCCGTTTTTTGTCAAGCGAGAGTTAATTAGATCAAAAGCTTCTTTTGTTACTAAATGAAAAGGTATAGAACTACTTCCAAAGGCATCGAGCAAAATTACATCATAAGAATTTTTTGTGCTCATTAAAAACTGCCTTCCATCTGCTTCATGAACCGTACCTTCAGATGTCTGAAGATCAAAGAATTCGTATGCTAATTTGATTATAATATTATCAATTTCTACTGCATCTACCTTCCATCCCGCGTTAGCATATTGTTTCATTAATGAACCACCACCTAATCCAATTAAAAGCATTTTCCCCGGCTTATCGAAAAAATATTTTGGTAAATCCATAACTGCAACGTAGTGAGCAAGAGATTCTTTAGTCGTTTCGTCGACAATGCTATGAATTCCACCATCTATTAATAGGTGCCTTCCGTTTTCATTGTCAATTACTCGGAGTTCTCCATAAGGACTTTGTTCAACAGCTATCAAACCATTTTTTATATCTGGGTTCTGTTGATATTTATTCCATAATAATATGTGAGAGATGATCATAAAGGCCAACAGAATTCCTGTTTGCATATAATATTTCTTTTGTACGATGAAGCTGAGAGTTGCAGTTAAAATAAGACAAATACCAACAATCATTGTCAAACGGTTTACTCCTATATTCGGGATTAAGATGAAACCTGTCAGTAGAGCAGAGCAAACACCAGCGATAGTTGAGATTGCATAAAGGTTACCTGCAGTTCTTCCAACTTCATTTAAGTCATTAGCTCTTAATTTTATTGCATACGGACTTATCATGCCTAACATTGTAAGTGGTGGAAAAAAGAGTATGAATGCAGAAAGTACCACAGCTACTCGTAAGCCTAATGGTTCAAAAATAGTTAAAAATGGATATTTAATCAATGGGATTATCGTAATCCATATTCCAGCAAGAATACAAAATAAGCTTAGCCTTGAAAGACTCGGATTCTTATCAGCTAAATTACCACCGATAAAATATCCAGAACTTAAAGCAGCTAAGGTAACAGTAATCAAAGCTGACCATAGGTATAGGCTTACACCATAAAATGGACCAAGGATGCGAGTTCCCAAAATTTCTAAAGCTAAAACAGACGCACCACTTATCATTACGATTATATAAAGAATATATTTTTTCATATATGAATCTCTTGGCTGTTCGGTATTTTATTTAAAATGAAATATACAAATATTTTTAATAAGCACAAGTATAAGGTTTGCATTTATTATCAACTTTTTCTAACTTTTAATGAGTAATGAGAATAAGAATATTTAAAATAGGAATATTTAGAAAATTTACTCACTTTTGGCTATCAATTGCGATTCTTAATGGTTGCGAGAAAGGTCTAGAACCAACTGAGACTCAAGATGGGGGTGGGTATAAACAACCTTATGGCATTAGTGGTAATATTTATTTTAAAAATTTTATCTCAAGAGACAGTGTAAAAGGACTTTTTGTCGCAGCCAGTCAAGAATCTCTACTTTCTAAAAGTCAGATACCATCCCTTATTTTCAGTGGTAAGATTGAATATATCGATGTGACTACATCTTACGGGCAAGATACGATTCCATATTCATTGTTATTCAAAACAATACCTCCAGGGAAAATACCGTACATTGCAGTTGTACATCAGTTTGGGGTAACGATTGCACCTGAAAACTTACAAATCATTGGTTTGTACTATAATGATGATGATACAACACATCCAGGTTTTGTTATTGTGCCAAAAGATTCAATCGTTAGTAGAATAGATATATCAGTCGATTTTAATAAATTACCACCTCAACCACCAGAATGAAAAGCTTGTTCGTAAATACAAGTTTGCTCATTTTGACATTTTCTCATTTTATTCTCTGTCAAGAGCAAATCAAAGGACATATCGAAGGAACAATCGTTAATAATGAGGATAATAAACCATTGGTTGGTGTAAATGTTATTGTTCGCGGTTCTTTTATTGGTACTTCTTCGGATATAAATGGAAAATATATTCTACAGAAGTTACCACTCGGAATTTATGAACTGACTTTTTCGATGATAGGATACATTCCAAAAACAATTAAAGTTGATTTATTATCACCTCAGGGAGAAGTGGTAAATGTAGCATTAGAGCCGACAGCGATCCAGACAAGTCCCGTAATAGTTACAGCAAGCAAAAGGGAGCAGAGCTTACTTGAAGTTCCAATGAGTGTAAGCGTTATTGATAATAGTGCATTATCTTATCGTAATATTACAACCATTGATAATGCATTGAGATATACCCCAGGTATAAATGTCATACGTTCACAAGTTAATATCCGAGGTTCAACGGGATTCAGTTATGGGGTTGGTTCACGTGTTTTGTTGATGATCGATGGGTTACCATTTCTAAGTGGTGATACAGAAGAAATAATTTGGGAAAGCATCCCGACCGGCAATATCGATCATGTAGAAGTTGTAAAGGGAGCTGGCTCTGCTTTGTACGGTTCAAGTGCTCTTGGTGGTGTTATTAATGTAATAACGAAGAAACCCTCCGATAAATCAGAGACTCAAATTAGATTGTACACTGGATTTTATGATATGCCAAGTTACTCAAATTGGAGTGATTGGGCAGATAGAACTCAATTTATCAATGGATTGAATATAAATCATCAACAGCGTTTTGGGCAGTTTTTTGTTGTTGCCGGTGGGAGTAGAACATTAGATGATGGCTATCGCCGTAATGATTATTGGAAACGTTGGAATATTTGGACCCGAGTTGGATACGATTTTTCTGCTCATCAATCGTTTGAGTTATCTTTCAGTTTACTTAATCAGAGACGTGGGAATTTTTTATGGTGGAAAAATTTTGATAATGCCTTCGAACCCCCCGATGATGAATTGATGCAGAGTGTAAAGTCGGTACGTTGGAATTTAAGTGGCGGTTATAAACAGTTTGTTTCCAATATTTTTTTCTACACAGTAAGAGCAAGTTGGTACAAAACTCAGTGGGAGGATAATATTCCAGGTGGAAATAATATCATTGGAACGAGCTCCCGTTCTGATTTTATAACTGGGGAGATTCAAACAAATTACCAGATATCAGATCGAAATTTAATAACAAGTGGGATATCGGGTATAGTCAATCGAGTTCGTGCTGAATCAATTTTCGGAACTCATTCATCTATTGGTGGTGCAATTTATGCTCAAGATGAAATAACTATGTTTGAACCACTAAGATTTACGTTTGGTGGTAGATATGATATTCAGAAGTTAAAGAATGCAAAAACAGTGAGCCAATTTAATCCAAAGTTTGGATCTACATATAAATTTAATTCCATACTTTCACTTAGGGGTTCACTCGGTAGAGCATTCAGAGCACCTTCAGTAGCTGAAGTTTTTACTAAAACTTCAACAGGCGGCCTTACAGTTCTCCCAAATCCTGAACTTCAGCCCGAAAAAAGCTGGTCATATGAAGTTGGTGCAATATACAGTCCTCTTGATTTTTTAGCTGTCGATTTTTCGGCGTTCCAAAATGATTTCTGGGATTTAATTGAACCAACTTTCACAACAAATGGAGTTCAATTTCAAAATGTTACCCGTGCTCGTATCAAAGGTCTCGAGGTTGTTCTAAATCTTGATTTCTTTGATCGGAGTTTTTTAACACAATTTTCTTATACCTATACGTTCCCAAAGAATATAACTACGGATGATTTGCTAAAATATCGCTCTCGGCATTTATTTTACACAGAATCAACAATTATGATTCAACCCGTTACATTTGGTATTGATTTTCGTTATCTCAGTAAAATGGAACGAATCGATGAGGAATTCGGAAAAATCGTACCAGATATTGATAAGCGTGTACCAATTTATTTAGTTGATTTACGCGCTAGTCTCGATTGGAATTTCATCAATTTACCATTAGTTATTTCACTCCAAGTTAATAATATCCTACAGTATTACTATGTCGAACTAATCGGAAATATGGGACCTGTTAGAAATTATGTTTTCACAGTTGAAAGCAAACTCTAATGGGTTACTGGTGATAGGTTAATATTTTTAATAATCAATAATATCTTATTGAAATTTGAAAATGCTCATAGACACACACGCACATCTTTTTTTTAAAGATTTCAAAGATAATTTAGAAGAAGTCATTAAACGAGCACAAGATGCCGGTGTTGGTTATATCATTTGCCCAGCAACGGACTTGCACACGAGTAGACAATCTATTGAATTAGCAGAGAAGTACGATTTTATTTATGCTGCTATTGGTTTTCATCCTCATGATGCTGATAAAGCGAATAAAAAGAACTTAGCAGAAATCGAAAAGCTAAGTCATCATCCAAAAGTGGTTGCAATCGGTGAGATTGGTTTGGATTATCATTACAACTATTCGCCTAGGATAAAACAAAAGGAAATATTTTCGCTTCAAATTGATATTGCACGTAAGCGGAATTTACCTATTATTGTGCATACCAGAGAAGCTGAGAATGATGTACTTGAGATTATCGAAGAAAAGATAAAATTGGATCGGAAATGGCGTAATAATTTGTCTCATCCATTGAGCCGATTCCCTTCCCCGAAAGGTGTTTTTCATTGTTTCCCTGGCGATGCAAAGTTGGCCTGGCGAGTTATTAATTTAGGTTTTTATATTTCACTTACTGGTCCGGTTACATATAATTACAACCCTGGTAAACCCAATCTTATGATTGAAGTTGCTAAAAATGTTTCCGCTGAACATATTTTACTCGAAACAGATTGTCCTTTCTTATCCCCTTATCCATATCGAGGCAAACGTAATGAACCGGCGTATGTAAAATATATTGCTGAGAAGATTGCTGAATTTCAAAACCTTTCTGTAAAAGATATCGAACGTTCAAGCTATTTTGGTGTTCATAAATTGTTTGGAATTGGAAAATATCCTGAGCCGACTTTTATTTACCAGATACGAGATTCGCTTTATTTAAATATTACAATTCGCTGTAACGCAGATTGTATTTTCTGTGATCGTAAAGGTGAAGCAATGGTAAAGGGGAATAATTTATCGATAGAAAGAGAACCGACATACGAAGAAATTATACAAGCAATCGGTGACCCAAAGAAATACAGGGAAATAGTCTTTTGTGGATTTGGTGAACCGACGATACGAATGGATGTCGTCACAAGTGTTTCTCGGTGGGTGAAAGAAAATGGTGGAACCGTACGTCTTAATACCGATGGGCATGGGAATATAATAAATCATCGTAACATAGTTCCAGAGTTGGTTGGGCTTGTTGATTCGATCTCCATAAGTTTAAATTCAACTGATCACGAGCAATATGGTAAATTGATGAGAGTTGATGGACACAGATTCTTTAATGCAATGGTTGAATTTGCAAAGGAATGTGTTAGATATAAATTCGATGTGATCATGACAGTTGTCAACCTCGAAGAAATTGATAAAGAAAAAGCTAGGATATTTATTGAAAAAGAAATTGGCGCAAAATTCAAAAGTCGTCCATTGTTCTAAGTTTTATATGAGAGTAAATCAATATTTTCTTATACTCTTTTCACTCTTCGCTTTAATGCAATCATATGCACAAATCCGTGAAGATGAAGAATTAAAAAGGCGTCAAGAGAAAATTGAGATGATCTTGCGTAGGCAAGATACAAGAACAATTTTCGATGGGGAATTAATTAGTTTATTGTACGATAAAGATTCTCTTGTTCGTCGTAGAGTTGTATATGCTTTTGGTAGTATCCAAGATACATCTGTTATAAATTTACTGTTTGATAGATTAGATGATACTATTACGGCATTTGCAATCGGACAAATAGCTCCTAACATAAGCCAACCAAGTAGAATATCGCTTGCAAACGATTTAATCTGGTTCCGGATGAAAAACATTAATACACGAGCTCAAGCAAAATTAATCGAAGAAATTGGGAAGTTTGGGAACGAAGAAACGCTATTCGATTTATTGACTATATATGGAGAAACTAAAGATCCAATCGTAGCGAATTCTCTTACGATGAGTATAGCTAGGTTTGCAATTCGTGGAATCACGACGAGAGAAGCTGTACAATATCTGTTAAAATTTATTAAGCCAATTGATAGTACACCATGGCAAGTTGTGTATGCACTTCAGAGAATCGGCAATAATCCAGAGATTCATTCGCACTTGGAAATGGTTACACAGCTTCTAAACCACAGTAATCCAATAGTAAGAATGAATCTTGCAACGCTTTTAGGGAAAGTACGCAATGAAAAGATTTGCCTCGAACCCCTACAAAAACTTGCTGAGTTTGATGTTGACTGGCGAGTTAGGGTAAATGCTCTCAAGGCACTGAGCAATTACGATCTCAGGGGTAATGATGAGATTATTATGGTATACAAGCGTGCTTTTAACTCTGGGAATACAAATATCGCAATTACCGCAATTGACGCTTTTGGGAATACAAGACTGAAGATAGGAGAAAATCATGCAGTAAACGAAGCAATTTTTTCATTAGAAAAAATTGCATTAAATAAAAATAATGATTATATGTGGCAATTGCAGTCCGAAGCAGCAATAACAGTTGCGAAATTAGAAGGCGAAAATGCATTTAAGATCATAAAACCATCGGAATACCATCAGACAAAGCTTCAGGAACAATTGCTGATCGCATTGGGAATGACTGGTTCAAAAGAAGCTTTGCGCGTAATAACATCAAACCTCGATGTAAGTAAACCAAGATTGTATCGTGCTGCGCTCGAGGGGATGTTGGAGTTAGTCAGAAGAAATCGTGGGGATTCGTTTTTAGTCGAGAGTGTGTATGAATCGACTCTGACAGCATTGAAAATAAACGATGTATCAGTTATAACAACAGCTACATCAATTTTAAGCGATTCTATCTTTGATAGTCATAGAGCAGTCGATCCTCTGATTGAAACTCTCTCTAAATTACATTTGCCAGATGATATCGAGGCTATTCAGGGAATCATTTCTCTTCTTGGAAAGCTAAAGGATCAGCGTGCGGAAAATATCTTAAAAAGTCAGTTTGAACAAAAAGATAGGTCAATCATAAATGCTGCTTTATCTGCATTAAAATTACTTACAGGGAATGATTATTCTTCCCAAGTTCCTAAATATTTTGAACCATTGTACACAGATTTCGATTTTAAGTATTTAAATTCGTTAAGGGACACAATCCGTGTGAAGCTAGAGACAATACGTGGTGATATTGTGATCGATCTCTATAAAAATATTGCACCTTTCTCTGTAATGAGTTTTTTAAAACTCGCATCGCAAAGAGGATTTTATAGAGGATTATCATTCCATCGGATTGTGCCGAACTTTGTAATACAGGGCGGCGATCCACGGGGTGATGGTTGGGGTGGACCAGGATATACAATTCGCTCTGAATTTTCACCATTGAATTTTGAAACAGGAATGGTTGGCTTAGCAAGTTCTGGTAAAGATACCGAAGGGTCACAATTTTTTATTACACAATCGCCACAACCACATTTGGATGGTAGATACACAATAATTGGGAAAGTGGTTTATGGTATGGATGTAGTCAACAAAATCCAACTAGAAGACCGCATTTTTGATATAAAAATAATCCAAGCTAAGGGATAATAATCTATATCAAATGAAAATTCTTGTTATACTTCTTTCCTTTCCATATATTTTTCAACATCGACAACATAACTGAGGTGTTACTATGGCAAAACAACATGAAATAGACAGATTAGAGTATCTGAAAAAATTAAAAGAGCAGGCAAAACTTGGTGGTGGTGAGAAACGGATAGAAGAACAGCATAAAAAGGGGAAACTCACAGCCAGGGAACGGCTCGAAGTTCTTCTCGATCGGAATAGCTTTGAGGAAATTGATATTCTTGTTGAACATCGGTCGCATGATTTTGGATTAGAGAAACAAAAATTTCTTGGGGATGGTGTTGTTACAGGTACTGGTACCATAGATGGACGTTTGGTTTTTGTTTTTAGTCAAGATTTTACAGTTTTTGGTGGTTCTTTGTCAGAAGCGCATGCAGAAAAGATTTGTAAAATTATGGATATGGCTATGAAAGTTGGTGCACCTGTAATAGGATTAAACGATTCAGGTGGTGCAAGAATTCAAGAAGGGGTTGTAAGTCTCGGGGGTTACGCAGATATTTTTTTAAGAAACACATTAGCATCAGGTGTCATTCCACAGATTTCTGCCATTATGGGACCCTGTGCGGGTGGTGCAGTATATTCACCCTCAATTACTGATTTTACTTTTATGGTGAAAAATACAAGCTACATGTTCGTTACTGGTCCTAATGTTGTTAAAACGGTAACACATGAGGATGTAACTTTCGAGGATCTTGGTGGTGCGATGACGCATGCAACAAAATCGGGAGTTGCACATTTCGCATGTGAAAATGAAATTGAATGTCTTCAAGCGATCAGAAAATTATTTTCTTTCATACCATCTAATAATTTGGATGATCCTCCTTGTGTAAAATCGAAAGATGATCAAAATCGTAGAGAAGAAAAATTAAATACAATCGTACCAGAAAACCCAAATAAACCATACGATATGAAGGATGTGATCAAATTAGTTGTTGATGATGGTGATTTCTTTGAAATTCACGAAATGTACGCACAAAATATTATCGTCGGATTTGCTCGTCTAAATGGTAAATCGGTTGGGATCGTTGCAAACCAACCATCCGTGTTAGCTGGTGTTTTAGATAATGATTCATCCATTAAAGGTGCGAGGTTTGTTAGATTTTGTGATGCATTTAACATACCAATTGTCGTTTTTGAAGATGTCCCGGGATTTTTACCAGGAACTGATCAAGAATGGCGTGGTATTATTAAAAATGGTGCAAAATTGTTATATGCCTTCTGCGAAGCAACTGTTCCAAAAGTTACTGTGATAACGCGTAAAGCATATGGTGGTGCATACGACGTAATGAACTCAAAACATGTTCGTGGTGATTTTAATTTTGCCTGGCCAACTGCAGAAATTGCTGTAATGGGACCAAAGGGAGCAGTCGAAATTATCTTTAAGAAAGAGATTGATAAATCTGAAAACAAAGAAAAAGCAATTGAGGAAAAAGTAGAAGAATATAGACAAAAATTTGCTAATCCATTTATTGCAGCGGCACGCGGATATTTGGATGATGTAATAGAACCAAGCGAAACAAGACCGAGATTAATACGTGCTTTAAGAATTTTAGATAATAAAGTCGATGGAAATCCTAAAAGAAAACATGGCAATATTCCATTATAATTTGAGATTTATCACTTCTCCTTAAAATAACCCTTGACATTTTCTCTGAAAAGCTATATATTATCAACAATTGTATTTAAATAAAAATGAGAATATTGAGTAATATTGATTAGAACTACATTATATATTTTTTTTATCGTCTGGTTAATTGGTTGTACATCTGAAAAATCTATAAAAAATGATTTTTCGGATAGACATTCAGATAATCATCTTATTCTTGCCTCGATATCTGATACACTTGCCAGACAAGAGATAGACACTGCCCATACTGAAAATCTCATTGTGGATTCAAGTTATGATGAAGTTACATCTAAATTATTAGAAGCTGCTCGTCAGCATTATCTTTCCGCATTAGATGCTGAGGTTCAGGGCGATTCAATCCAGTGTGCGAATGAGTTCGAATATGCGATTGGTATATTAAACGAGTTAGCTTATTATCCAAACATTGAAAGCAACCAAGACTTCAATGATCTCACTCGTAGTCTTGTTG
>JBBIRP010000065.1:4128-9978 GCA_037441745.1 Ignavibacteriales bacterium | reverse complement strand
GGTACTTCACCGGGATCATCGCCTGCATATCTAACTGGCTTTAGCTGGGATAGAGCAGCAGAATATAATGATGATCATCCAAGGTGGTACACTGCTACTCAGATATCTTATGTGAATTCGAATTATTATGACAGTTATTATGCGCCTGCTGGAACTGGAACAGCAAAGGCGATATTCAAACCAACAATAAATGTAAGTGGTCAATATCGAGTGTATGAATGGCACGGATGGCGGGGTCAATATCCGTCAAATTATAAAGAAGCAACCAACGTCCCTTGTACAATTGTACATTCAGGTGGAACAACGAATCTCACAATCGACCAGACAACAAATTATGGTCGCTGGAATTTGTTAGGGACTTATACATTTTCCGCTGGTGGAAATTATTCGGCAACTATTACTAATAATGGTAATGGTTACGTTATTGCTGATGCGTTTAAGTTCGTTTACGTAGGACCAAGTGGTTCCTCTCCACCGATTCCTAAGCAAGTATCACCTCAGAATGGAGCAATTGGTCAATCTACAGATATTTACTTAAAATGGAATACCGTCCCTTCGGCAAAAAAATTTCATTTACAAATTGCAAATGATAGTAGTTTCAAAAACGTGATTATCAATGATTCTACTATTATTGATACTTTCAAACTTATTGTAAATTTGTCGAATGGTACCAGGTATTACTGGCGTATTCGCGCTGCTAATGATTTTGGAATTGGTTCATGGTCAAGTATTTGGAATTTTCAAACTGTCAACACTTATGTTATTCGGGGCAGGATATTATATGACCGAAACAATGACGGCGTAAGAGATCCCGAAGACCCAACTGATGTTGGAATCCCTGGGTGGAAAATATATATCAAGGGTGCGATTAATGATTCTGTATTTACAGATACTGACGGCTCCTTCGTTTTCAATAATCTACCTGCAGGTGATTATATAATTAGTGAAACCCCGAAACCAGAATGGACAAGACGGTTCCCATCTTATCCTGTTTATCTAATTACATTGAGTACCAGTAGAACGTCAGCGATATGTAATTTTGGATATTATGCTCAAAATGTTGTTATATGCAATATTAATAATGGTTGGAACATCATATCTATGCCATTGATTGTCAGCAGCAGCTTGAAGGATGATATATTCCCATACTCAAGTTCGAGAGCATTTTTCTATCAAGGAACAATAATTGGGACAGACTACCTTGAAATGGGTCGAGGTTACTGGCTGAATTTTACGAAACCACTAACTTTACCAATTGCTGGTTCTGTAGTATTAAAAGACACAATTGATCTCTTTGCAGGGTGGAATTTAGTCGGCACGATCAGTCTTCCACTACCAGTTTTATATTTGAAAACGGAACCATCCGATATTATTTCTTCTTTTGTTTATGCTTTTAAAAGTGGATATGTAATTGCGGATACCCTTAACCCTGGGTCGGGGTATTGGTTACAAGCCTCTCAACCGGGTAAATTATTTTTTTCGAATTCAAGCCAAATGATAGGCAAAACTTCAGATAATAGGATAAACTTTAACGATATTAACTCGATAACATTTAATTTTGGCCAAAATATCACCCAAAAAATTTTTTTTACAACAAATAATAAGTATTCATATCTAAGTTCTACCGCCATTCTTCCGCCAACAATAAGTGGTCTATCGGATGTAAGATTTTTAAACGAGGATAATTCCGGTTCTATCGCGAAATTTATTGATACAAATAAAGTTGACCTTATCGATGTGCCTATCATTATAAATATCATGGATTATCCGACATGTATAAAATGGAATATTCAAGAAAATAATCTTAGTTATGATTTGATAACAAATGAGGGAAATGTCTATTCATTGAAAGATGTTGATGAAATTAAAATACAGAAAGAAGATAAGAGTTACAATAATGAAATCATCTTTTATCTAAGGGTAAGAAAAAATTCGAGTAGACTTTTACCATCTAATATAGATTTAAAACAAAATTATCCCAATCCATTTAATAATACAACCTCAATCGATGTTGCGTTGCCGGTGAGCGGTCATATAAAATTGGTTGTTTACAATCTTTTAGGTGAAGAGATTGTCACATGGTTAGATCAATATATTCAAGCTGGTAATCATAGGTTTTATTTCAATTCATCTGATTTGCCGAGTGGTATATATTTTTATCGTTTAAATTTCAAGAGCGCAGAGAATGTTCAGCATTCGATAGTAAAGCGAATGATTTTAATAAAATAATGAAGGTTTCAAATTGATAATTTTATCATTCTGTTATAATTGATTCCAAACACATAATTGTATATATTTAATAAGTATTTTATGCATACTTAAGAAATTGTTTGAATAAATTGGTTAGGAGTCAATTTGGAACCTAAAACTGAACAAGAAACTAAAAAAAGTCGAATACCCGAGGTCTCAATTCAAGTTTATTTAGGAATAATCAATCGAGGTAAATGGATTATTCTCTCAACAATAATAATATTTATTGTTGCAGCGTTTCTATTTACAAGACTTACTCCCCCTGTGTATAAAGCTACTGCCTCTATCCTTATCAATACAAGGATGGCTCAATCTTCAATTTTTCTGGATGTATTAAAGAGATGGGAAAACGATAAAAATTTTACTCAAAATGAGATGGAAATTTTAAAATCGAAGTCTTTAGCGTCTGAGGTTGCACAAAGATTGTTGGATCGAAAATATTTAGATTCAGCGAAGTTAGTACCTATCCATATAATTCAACCAGATAAAGATAGAGAAGACTATCGTCAATATGCGACAGTTGATGAAATAGTTGGAAAGTTTGATAAGATTGTTGATTTCACTGAATTACCTGAAACTGATGTCATACAAATAAATGCAAAAAGCAAGAATGCTCTCGAAGCGGCGTTAATTGCGAATACTTTTGCTCAAGTTTATTATGATCGAAATATCCGAGCAAGCCGAGCAAAGTCACAAGCATTTCGGGAATTCCTGGAAAAGCAGTTGGAGGATAAAAAGCGTGCTCTTTCGCAATCAGAGGATTCATTGCAAAGTTATATGGATAGATATGGGATCGTTTCACTCGATGACGAATCAAAAAAATTAATTGATAAACTTGCAAGTTTAGAATCTCAGCGTGATGAAACAAATATAAACATACAGTCATTGTCTAAATTATTGACATCTTATCAAGAACAAATTCCGGAACAACAAAAAACTGTTGCAAAAGCCATCGGTGATGCTAACGATCCCTATATACGAATGCTTCAAGAACAAATTGCAAAATTAGAAGTTCAGCGAGATGTAACAGTTGCACAAAACCCTTCAATTACAGAGAAAGAAATCTATAGTAGAAAAATTTCAGAGATTGATGAACAAATTAAATCATTAAGAAACCAATTGCAAAAACGGACTAATGAGTTTTTGGGGAATTTGCTCCCAGGTGCCCAAACTGGTACCGAGACAGCTGGTTACTTAAAGCAAATAATACAAAAAAGCATCGAAGCAAAAATGGAACTTCAAAGTCTCGAAGCTAAGAAAAAAGCATTGGATGCTGTCATTGCATCCTATGAAGGGCAGTTTGGTCAGCTCCCAAGTAAAAATATTAGTTTTGCACGTTTACAGCGATCAAAATCAAGTAATGAAAAATTATACATTACCATCCAGGAAAAATATAATGAAGCTTTGATGACTGAGCAGTCGCAATTTGGGTACGTTGAAATTATAGACAGTGCAAAAGTTCCAGATCGTCCCGCTAGTCCAAAAGTATTTTTAATCCTTATACTCGGGCTCTTTTTAGGGGTTTTCATTGGAGTTGTGATTGTATTTTTTAAGGAGAGGCTCGATTTAAAAATTCAATCACCCGAAGATTTAAAAAGAGAGGGTTTAACTCTACGAGGAATTATTATGCAAATGAAAAATGGAATAAAACCGAGCGAAGATAATCCTTTACTCGGACTTTCTCAGCCATTCTCACCTATAGCGGAAGCATTTAAGCACCTTCGAACAAATTTACAGTTTGTTGTTAATGGTAATGCTCCTCGTACTATCCTAATTACAAGTACAAGCCCTGCTGAAGGTAAAACTACCATATTAGCGAATTTAGCGATTGCATTTGGTCAATTGGGAAAAAAAGTCTTAACCGTAGATACTGACCTACGAAAACCGAACTTATTTTCGTATTTTGATTGTAAAATTGAACCGGGGCTAACTGATTTTCTTATGGGTAGAACTGAATTGGAAGAGATTATTCAATCAACAAGAGTTGAGAACGTTTATTTCATCGGATCTGGAGAAAGAACGAAAAATACATCTGAGTTAATGAGTTCGGAACAAATGAAAGAGTTCATTGCTGATGTACAAAATAGATTTGATATCATTTTACTTGATTCTCCTCCCGTTCTTGCTGGTACGGAACCAACTATTTTATCATTATTAGCAGATCAGCTTTTACTTGTTGTCTCTGCAGGGCAGACACGACACAGTGAACTTCTGAGGGCAATAGAAGAATTATCTGAACCTCAGGGGAAAATACCCGGAATTGTTTTAAATAAGTTCAATCTCTATCGAGCTTATGGGATTCCGTATGGACGTTATGGATATGGTTATTATCCATATGCTAACAAAAATTAAAAAATAGAATTAAAAATAAATATTGGCTTTTATTATGAAAAGATCCCCGAAATTAAATTTAATTGTTATCTCACTTATCGTCTTTGGAGCATTGTTTCCTACATTATTGTATTCTCAGAGCGAGAGTGGAATCGGACCTACAAACCCGAATGCATCCGCTGCATCATATTATTATATATCAAAGCCCGGTGAACTGACTATGCAAGTTAATATTTGGGGCTCAATTCAAAAGCCGGGCAGATACGAAATCCCAACTTCGACAGATATAATTCAATTAATATCTTATGCAGGTGGACCCAATCCAGATGCTAATATGAGCGCTGTCCGAATAACAAGAGTAACAAAAAAAGAAGAAGTTATAGTAAGAAGCGAATATTTTATAAATCTTGATGATCTTCCAAATACAGAATCTTCTAAATTAGAACTCTTCCCTGGAGATACAATATTCATTGATCATACAAGTTGGACTACAGTTAGAGATGTTTTGACTGTTGTAACCACGGCAGCGATTATCACCTCGGCTATTGCTAATGTGATTATTGCAAAAGAAAGGTGGAGATAGGCTCTGATATTATTTTTCTGGGAACATATTTTACCTGTTTGCTTTCTGAAAATAATCACAAGTTTTTGAATCCTAATAAGCGTTGTAAGAATCTCTTTGTTAATCTAAAATCGATTCGCTCACTTCAATTACTCATGATTATAGTATTTGTCTTTCCAAGATTAACTTCCATTGATGTGATAAGAAGTGTCATTTATCTAGAAAATTATGAATAGTGATGCTATTTATATCGCCTATGTTATACTCGCGCTCATCATAGCGTTGATATTAACTCTAAAATCCAAAGCGGAGCACAAATTTATTACATTTATGTTAGCATTCTGGATTCTTGGAGCTTCGGTGATAAGGAAAGATATATTTGTAATCAACATTGAAAGTCTTGGTGGTGATCTTCAAATCAGAAGAATTATCTTTCTGATTCTTACTGGATATTTGATTTTAATTTCCATTGTAAAGTTTCGAGAATTAAAAAACCGAATCAATTTACCTTGTGAAAAATATTTATATTTATTTTTATCTTGGTTTCTGGTCGTAGTTATTTATCATTCGTTTGTTGGAACAATAAAATTTAAAGAGCTAGTCGTACTTATTCAGGGTATATTATCTGTCTGGGTTATCTACCTAGTTCTTAAGCAAAACGGTGACGATGGAATGTTGAAAGTGCTTGCGAAATCTTTAATTATTGT
>JBBIRP010000065.1:2565-4118 GCA_037441745.1 Ignavibacteriales bacterium | reverse complement strand
AGCATCGTATCGGCGACTATTGCAATTATTCAATTTTTTATCGTAAAAGACTTTATGCGTATAGGGACACTGTATCCTGCCTTTAAGGGTTACTACCGTTCAAATGGCATTTTTTGGTCAGAGTATATGCACAGCTATACACTTGTCGCTGCGATTGCACTAACTCTTGTTACAGTTCAATCAAAAAGATTAAAATATTTTTTAAATGGTTTATTTTTATTTGGTATTCTATTATCATTCCACCGGATGAGTTGGATTGTCACTTTTATAATTTTTTCATTGTACCTGATCATTGAAAAACGGCAAAATGTTGGGAAATTCGTTGTAATTGGTGGGGTTTTAATTTTTACTTTAGTCGTTGTTTCGACTGCAATAGTACCCCTAATAGACGAACTTACAATGTCGGATGTTTATAAATCAAGGCTTAGCAGTGATACCATATCAAATAGATTAAGATTTTATGAAATGGTTTTAGAAAGAATTGATAAGGTATTTTTTTGGGGTGCGGGTTCAAGATCAAGCCATCTGTATTACTACGGAATGCTTAGTACCGGCGTTGTTAATAAGGAGTGGGCTCTTGGTGAGGTTGGAGGAATTCATAATTTATATCTTGAAATATTGTTTTTTTATGGATTTCCTCAACTATTACTTTTTTGTTTATTACTATACTCACTTTTAAAAGGATATTTAAAATTTTATCGTATGTATCAAGAACGATTTCTTTTCTTTTTTTTATTTATAGTAATATATTGCTTGATGAATCTTACCAATGCTTTCCCTTTGCAAGGTGATTTTGGGTTTATTTTAAGTATCGTGATTGGCTGTGGTGCAGCATCCGCTATGAAGTACACTAGGATTGAAAATTACAAATTAGATACAGTGAGTTGACGATAACGCAATGGATATACCAATTAGAAAAATTTTATTCCACAGAAAAACCTGGCAAATAGGTTCGTTATATTTCTCGATGGTTATTACGATAGTTGTTTCATTTATTATCTCAATAATAAATACCCGAACTTTGGGTCCTGAGAGATTTGGTGATTATAAGTTTATAATAAACCTTTTTCAATTTATGGCTATTCTCTCATCATTTGGTATGTCAATAACAGCTTCTCAACTCATAGCTAAAATGAATACAAACGATAATCTCAAATACTCAGTTATTGGTGCCAATTTTATCATCACCAGTTCTTTGGCAGCGTTGTTCGTTATTATATCAATAATATTTTCATTTGTTGAACCTTTCATATTTCATGGAAATATCGGACTGACTATTTTATTTTTTTCGCCACTCGTAGCAGTTTTTATTTTAAACAGTATGTTCGAGAATATATTGCAAGGTGATAATAAAATACATCAATTGTCATTATTTAGAGTTTTGCCCAGTCTTTTGTTTATGGTCGGACTTATTGCAGTTAATTTTCTTTTTCATGTTGATTTATACATCACGTTGTTGATTCAATTATTCGTTGGTATTATTGTTATTATTTTTTTTTATGTAAAACTTAAGCCATTATACAAGGATTATCGCAAGCATATCAAATTTATTT
>JBBIRP010000065.1:0-2555 GCA_037441745.1 Ignavibacteriales bacterium | reverse complement strand
ATCGAATAAAAAATATGGAATACAAGTTTATTTTGGTAGTTTAAGCAATGTCGCCACAATCTATATCTCGACGTTCGCAATAAGTTATTTCCTAGATAACACCAATGTTGGTTATTTTGCACTTGCTTCGAACCTGACGATGCCTTTAATGCAAGTTGCCTCAGTTGTGGGTACAACCTATTTTAAAGACTTTGCTCATCTCAATAAATTACCGAATAAAGTAACAGTCTCTACAATTTTGATAACACTTTTTTCAACGATCATTTTCATTTTCCTGATTAAACCATTAGTTGTTCTTGTCTATACCGAACGTTTCGTAACCGTCGCATCCCTCTCGGTCATAGTTGCTATTGGTTCTGCAATGCAGGGACTTGGAGATTATTTCAACAGGTTTTTAGGTGCACATGGACGTGGCAAGGAATTGAGAAATGGTGCGATTGTTGCTGGTTTAATGAACGTTACAGGTTATATTTTCCTGGTAAAATATTTTGGAATATTCGGTGCGGCAAGTACAAAATTACTCACTGGAATAATCTATTGTAGTATGATGATTTTTTATTATATAAAATTTCGAAGGATGATCTTAATTGGTCATGAAGATGAAAAATCGGAATAAATGTGAGTGAGATAAAACCACATATTGTTTTCTTGGGACAGGATGGTTATCCATGCGGTTTGGCGGAGATACAAAAAATTCGACTGATTGCAAGAAGTTTAGTGCTCGCTGGTTGTGACGTTACTATTGTAAACAGATTATGGATACTTGGTAAATGTCCTGACAATTTTACTGCTGAAAAAAGCGGAACATTTGAAGGAGTTGATTATACTTTTGCTTGCGGTACTCCGTTTAGACCTCACCGTTTTATCGAACGTACTTTGAGAAGAATAATTTCAGTGTTGAATGAAATTAAAATTCTATGGAGATTAAATAAAAAGAGAAGAATTGAAAGTGCTATCATTTCAATTGGCTCGTTTTGGGATGTTCTTTATTATTGGATAATATCACGATTATTTTCGTTTACAATTGTTCTGACAATTACTGAGTTATTTACACAAATGAGACGAATTAAAAATCCAATTATTTATTTTGATGCATGGTTAGTTGATAAATTTGCATTTAGAATTGTTGACGGTAATCTACCAATCAATGAGTTTTTTATTGAACGGATAAAAACTTACAGAAAGGGTAAACCTTATTTAAAAGTGCCAGTGCTTGTTGATTTATCACGCTTTGATGGTATTAAAAGAGAACCATATGAAAAATATTTGTTGTTTTGTGGTTCTCTTGCATACCTTGAGGTTATTAAATTTATAATAAATGCATTTGACTATTGTCACACGACTGATGAAATATTTCTATATTTTGTAGTTAACGGTTCTCCAATTCATTTTCTTGGATTAAAAAGTATAATTTCAAATTCAAAGAGGAGAGGTTTTATTAGAGTTTTTTCAAATTTAAGTGAGCAGGAGTTATCACGGTTGTATGTAAATGCGTATGCATTGTTAATACCTATACGACCGAATTTACAAGATAAAGCACGGTTCCCACATAAAATTGGTGAGTATTGTGCTTCGGGAAGACCTATAATTACAACAAATTATGGAGAGATTCGAACATATTTTGAACATTCTAAAACAGCAATAATTACATCGAGTTATAGCGAAACTGAATATGCAAATGTTATTGATTTAACATTGAGTAACTCAAACTTAGCTGATGAGGTAGGTATGAATGGTAAACATCTTGCTGAAAAGGAATTCGATTACAAATTATATGGTGAAAAAATTAAACATTTCATCCGTTCATTAAGAAAGTAAAAAATGAATATTGATGGTAAAAAGCTTGTTGGAATTCATGTCGACCCGCACAAGAAGGATAGCAAAGTTATCAACAGGTATAGAAAAATATTAGATTATAACGGAATACCTTATCTCATTTTAGATTCTGATAAATGTGATTTTTGGGAAAAAGTTCGTGAGCTTTCGTTATTTATATTTCATTTTTATGGAACTGAAAGACAGCATCGAATGGCAAATACTATCATTCCAATTATCGAAGAATATCTTAAGATTTCTTGTTACCCGAATTCTTTAATGAGCTGGTTATATGATGATAAAGTAAGAGAGTATTATTTTTTAACACAAAATTCACTCCCTACAATGCCTACTTGGATATTTTGGGATAAAAAAGATGCACATAAATGGCTGAAAGGAGCTCAACTACCTGTTGTGTTCAAGCTTAAATCCGGTGCAAGTGATGAGAATGTGGTATTGGTTAATAGTTTTTCATACGGTAGAAGACTCATAAATAAAATGTTTGGTAGAGGTATTGTATCAGGTTATGTTCCCGGATTGAAAAGTATAAAATTGTTAGATATGTGGACTTCTGAACGGATACATAAATTTTTAGGAAAAATACGGCGTACAATTCAGAGGGAGGAGGTAAATCTCTTTGAACAACGTCATAGGGATTATGTTTTATTTCAGAAGTTCCTTCCAGATAATAAATATGATACCCGAATTGCAATCATCGGTAAACGTGCATTTGGTGATGT
>JBBIRP010000064.1:1664-9985 GCA_037441745.1 Ignavibacteriales bacterium | reverse complement strand
CAAAGATAAAATTCTCACTGATAAAATGATATCGCTGCTTAAATCGTACTCAAAAATTACTGAAAGAGTGACAAATGATTTTATTGATTAATAAGTTTTTAAATTGAAAATAATATAGGAAAATTCATGGATAAAAAAATTATAGATCAACTTGTACCAATAGTTGTTGAACAAACTGGAAGGGGAGAGAGGGCGTATGATATTTTTTCACGCCTTCTTAAAGAAAGAATTGTTTTCATCGGAACCCCAATTGATGATACGATTGCAAGTTTAGTAATTGCACAACTGCTATTCTTGGAATCGGAAGACCCTGACAAGGATATAAATATTTACATCAATAGTCCTGGAGGTTCGGTCTCAGCTGGTTTAGCTGTATACGACACAATGCAGTATATCCGTCCCGATATTTCGACAATTTGCATTGGAATGGCAGCTTCAATGGCTGCTGTTCTATTAGCGGGAGGAACAAAAGGAAAGAGGACAGCTTTACCAAATTCAAGAATTATGATACATCAACCATGGGGTGGTGTTCAAGGAACAGCTACAGACATCAGCATACAAGCTGAGGAAATTTTGAAGATGAAGAAGAGAATTAATGAAATAATTGCACAAAATTGTGGACGTGCTGTTGAGCTTGTAGAGAAAGATACAGAACGAGATTATTATATGTCTTCCGAAGAAGCGAAAGCTTATGGCCTTATTGACAATATTTTGTTTAAGAAAGCAAAAGTAGAAAAGAAAGAGAAGTAAAAAATGGCAACTCGACATAAAACAGATGAACTGATTAGGTGTTCGTTTTGTGGTAGAACAGCCGATCAAGTGCAAAGTATAATTGCTGGACCGGCAGCTTTTATATGCGATTCCTGTATAGCTAGCTCAGTCGAAATTTTACGGAATAATTTAGCTACTCGTTCAATCCGCCGCCAATCACGCAGTTTGTCAATTCCATCGGAAATAAAGAAAGCCCTTGATGATTATGTAATCGGCCAGGAATTCGCAAAGAAAACACTTGCGGTCGCTGTATATAATCATTATAAAAGAATAGATTCAAAAGACCAAAATAACCGCATCGATGATGTTGAAATTGAGAAGAGTAATATACTTTTACTTGGACCGACAGGAACAGGTAAAACCTTATTGGCACAAACATTGGCAAAGATTTTGGATGTCCCATTTGCAATTGCAGATGCCACAACACTTACTGAGGCGGGTTATGTTGGTGATGATGTCGAAACAGTTTTAGTCCACTTACTTCAAAATGCAGACTATAATGTTGAAAGAGCAGAAAGAGGTATTATTTATATTGACGAAATTGACAAAATAGCGAGGAAAAGCGACAATACTTCGATCACCCGTGACGTATCAGGTGAAGGTGTACAACAAGCACTTCTTAAAATACTTGAAGGAACAATTGCTGGTGTACCACCCAAAGGGGGAAGGAAACATCCCGAACAAAGTTTAATCAATATTAATACAAAAAATATTCTTTTTATTTGCGGTGGCGCTTTCGAAGGATTAGAGAAAATCATTGCACGTCGTGTAAGTCAAAATCCCATCGGTTTTGGTGCGAACATTAAGGGAAAGAAAGAACGCTCTGTTGATGAGTACCTACCGTTAGTTGAGCCTGACGACCTTTTAAAATTCGGTTTAATCCCTGAATTTATAGGGAGACTTCATGTCGTTGCTGTGCTCCACTCATTAGATGAGAAAGCACTTCTGAATATTCTTACAACACCCAAGAATGCATTGGTGAAACAATATCAGAAATTATTTAAGTTAGAAGGTGTTGAATTAGAATTCGATAACGATGCACTTCAAGCAATCGTGAACAAAGCGATTGAACGTCGTTCAGGTGCTCGAGCACTACGCTCGATAATGGAAGAAACAATGTTGGATATTATGTTCCATCTTCCTTCACGACAAAACCTCCTGAAGTGCATAATTACCAAAGATGTGATATTAAAAAAGAAAGAACCAACTTATCTTTACAAAGAGCGTAAAGCATCTGCTTAATTACGTTTTGATTTAAAAATTATTGTGGCTTAATATATGCCGCTCGAACTTCCAGTTTTTGTAACTTTAATGTCTTGAAGTTGTGGAGCTTTTAATCTTATCTCAAATGCATAAAATTTATAAGGACCGAGAGGTACCCAAGTAAAGTTCATTATCCAGCAATGAAGGTCTCTACTGATATTTATTTGTGGTAAGACCATCTCATGATTTTTTATATCGTAACCACCGCTAATATAAAATTTCCAATTTGTTGTAAGATTAAATTCAAGATTACCTCTTATACTCGAAGATTTTGATCTTCTCGTTGGTTCTTTATTCTCCGAATAATCCCATGAATAAGCTCCATGGGATGCTAAAATCCGGTTCCTCCTCTTCAAGAAGATTCCTGTATGTCCCTCTACTCTGACGCGATTGTACTGTATCTGATGTTGTTGAGTTTGTAGAACCTATCCTCTCACCAGATAATGAGGTTGATAAACTAATTGAGAAATTTGTCATTCTTGCAAGTCTGCCTTCTTCAACAATTAGAAACTTATTTACCCTTTCATAATGCCCGGGCCGGGTTTGTTCAAATTTATACAAATCGTAACCCACATTGCCACCGATGTCCAGTTTATTTGCAATATTTGTTCTATAATTTATATAGAAGGGAGAAAAGTTTAATGAATCAGCTGCAAAATTATAGGATATGCCAGTATTCAAATTTAAAAGTTGAATTTTCTTTCCTTCTTGTTCTTCTTTTTCTGGTTTAGTTTTCATTTCGAAATTATTTGAAACGGTAAGATTTAATAGCATTTGTTTTTTGGGAAGATTCTCTCCTATAACTTGTTTCGAATAGATAAATGCAAGACTAGGATTAAGTGTATGCCTTAATGCTTCAATCCCTAAAATATTCGGTTGCAAGATTCCGTATAACTTTGTATTCGCTGAAACACCCGAAGAGAATGTACCTTTCCGACTCCACTTTTGCTCTTCCCGCTTAATTAATTGTCCTTGTGATGAATCGGGAATTTTATTGTCAGCAAAAGAACGTTCATCGGTGTAATTCATAGACGGAGATATTGTGAAATATCCTACTTTTGGAGAAATACTCATATTAATACCTTGTGATAGACGGTAATTACGGTCGAAGCGATAATCACTTACCGAAATCGAAGTATCAATACCATTAATATTTGTTGTAATTCCTTTTATAGTAGTTTGAGTTTTAGCTCTGTTATTGGAAAAGTTTGCATTGTAACTTACACCAATCATTTCGTACCAAAATAGTTTTGAGATATCTGCTGACTTATTTTTAGAAGAACGAAATGGAAAACTTTGACTATGATTAAAGCTCAAAGAAGGAAGTGTTTCGTTAATATTACCGTTTGTTAGATTTTGTCTTCTTGATATACTCATACTGATACTGTTCGGAGTTCCTTCCCAATACTTTGATATTGTAGCGTTTGATGTGATATCTTGTTGAAGTGCTTGATTGAGATTGATCGTATTTTTATAAGAATTATTGCTTGCAAATGTGAAGTTGACATCAGCTCTTGTTGTGGGATTAATTTCTTGATGGTGTGAGATGTGGACGTTGTATGATAAATTTTTCCGTCTGTTAGGATCTGAACTCTCACCCTCAAGCATTTTTCTAAATTCACCCGATAATCCACCCGAAAAATAATAACGAAGTTTGTATTGGTAGTTCGAGAAGATTGCCCAACTTCCTTTTGTGTACAAATCTGTTTTCACGCTCCAATCCATATAATCATTTATAGCCCAATAATACCCAATGTGCCGAAGTAATCTTCCGTGTGTAGCGTCTTCAGCTATTGCGGGTGGTATAAAACCCGAACGTCTTCCACCTTTCGATGGGAATACTGCAACTGGAAACCAAAATACTGGAACGTCAGCGATATACATATAGATCGGTTCTGCAATCACTTTGTCTTGCAATATTACTTTCATCTTTGGACTGAAGAAATAATAATGTGGGTCAGTCTTATCACAAGTTGTATAACGACCATCAGCCACAAAAAGGACATTCTTTCCCACTTTTTTTAATTGTTCGCCATGATAAAAACCTTCATCCATTTTTGTGTCGGCTACAATGATCCGTCCCTTTTTTGTCTTAAAATTATAACCCAATTCTTTCCCATCATAAACTTCACCTTTATCTTTCAATACAGGTAAGCCGCTCATATTTTGTTTGGTTGTGTCAGAAGTGTCTTGAATTCCAAAAGCGGTTAAAGTCGAAGTATTCCAATTCACATCTATTCTCTCTGATTCAAGTTCCATTGTTTGGTATTTGATTTGACCTTTTGAATACATCGACATCACTTTTGTTCCAATTGAGTAAATTATTGAATCAGAACTTGAATAAAAAACAATTGTATCGACACCTGTTGTTGTAGATGTATCTTGGAGCGTCTTAGTTGTATCAATAATTACAGTATCAGATTTTGTGAATATTGTATCTTTTATCTTGGTTTCTTGTCCAAATAAAAGAATTGGAACGCACCCAAATAAAATAAAGATTTTAATTGTTGCTTGCATTTACTTATCACAAAACTAAACTTGCCGCACCTATTATCCCTGCCATGTTCCCTAATTTTGCCTTGATTACACGTATTCCTTCTTTATGAGGTTTCAAAACTCTTGAACGTAAACTTTTAATGATTGCCTCATAAACAAATGCGGGAGCAGCGGATACTCCACCACCGATTATTACAACTCTCAAGTCAAGAACATTTAAAGTAGAAGCAAGAGCGTATCCGAGCAGTGTGCCAGCTTCGGTTAGAACATCTCGGGCAATCGGATCAGCTTCTTCAGCTGCTTGTGAAATTATAGCTGGATCGATTAAGTTTAAATCGCCATTAACCAGCTTTTCGATTTTCGTCTGAACGTCCGATTTTGGTGTGGCAAGTAATATTTCTCTTGTTCTATTAGAAAGGTACCGCTGTCCAATGTAGCTCTCGATGCAACCGTAACTTCCACAGTTGCAGAGGCGTCCGTTATAATCAATTGAAACATGTCCAATTTCGCCCGCTCCACCATTTGGGCCGCGGTAAATCTTTCGATCCAGAATTATCCCACCACCAATTCCTGTCCCCCAAATAACGAAAAGAAAATCCTTAAATTCTATTCCAGCACCAAATCTTGCCTCGGCAATTGCTGCACAGTTTGCATCATTTTCTATTTGAACTGGGATTTTAAATTTCTTATGTATCTGTCCTGCGACATCAACTTTTGTCCAATCAGAAAAATTTGGAGGGTGTTGAACCGTTCGATCAATTACAGAAACCACCCCCGGCACTCCTATTCCAATTCCGATGCATTCGGTGGGATTATGTTTACCGAAGAGCTCCTGAATTGTAAATATAATTTGTTGAATTACAAAAGCAGGACCCTTATCAGCTTTCGTATCGGATGAAAGTTGATCTGGGATCGTTCCGTTTTTTTTGATGATTCCTGCTTTGATTGTTGTGGCTCCAATATCAATTCCAATAGCGTAAGTTTTTTTTGTATTCATCTTTGTTTTTTCTTCCACCAATTATTAAGACGCTCACGAATTAATTTTTCTTCCCCTTGATCTGTTGGCTTATAATAAATTTTATCCTTTAAATTGTCTGGTAGATATTGTTGTTCGATAAAATGGTTTTCATAACTGTGGCTATACTTATAATCTTTTCCATAATTAAGTTCTTTCATCAGCTTCGTTGGTGCATTTCTTAGATGAAGAGGAACATCAGCGTTCTCTTTATTCCTTACATCTGTTATTGATTCTTCTATAGCAATATACGATGCATTACTTTTTGGTGCACTTGCGAGATATGTTGCCGTTTGCGAAAGGATAATTCGAGCTTCTGGTAAACCAACATAATCAACTGCGGTAAAACAGCTTGTTGCTAAAGTCAATGCGTAAGGGTCGGCATTACCGATATCTTCCGATGCTAGAATAATCATCCTGCGTGCTATGAATTTTGGGTCTTCGCCTCCTTCTAACATCCGAGCAAGCCAGTACACTGCTCCGTCAGGATCGCTTCCACGCATGCTTTTGATGAATGCTGATATGATATTGTAATGTTCTTCTCTGTCTTTATCGTATTTTATGTGTCTATGTTGAAATGCTTCTTCGATTGTTAGCCGTGTGATTTTTCTTTCTCCTTTTGCGTTAGGTTTTACCAATCGAGAAGCCGTCTCTAAACCGTTTAGAACGATTCGTGCATCGCCGCTTGCAAGGAGCATTAATAATTCTCTTTCATCCTTGTCGATTTTAATCTTGAATGATTTTATTAAATCATCATTTTCGATAGCATTATCTAAAATTTTATTTAAATCTGTTTTACTGAGAGGTTCGAGTATATACACAATGCATCGTGATAAAAGAGGTGATATGACTTCGAATGAAGGGTTTTCAGTTGTCGCACCAATTAAAATAATTGAACCATCTTCGACGCTGTGAAGGAGTGCATCTTGTTGTGCTTTGTTAAAGCGGTGGATTTCGTCGATGAAGAGAATTGTTTTTTTATGAAGTTTGGAGCGATTTATTTCAGCACGTTCTAATATTTTGCGTACTTCTTGAACACCCGATGAAACAGCATTTAACTGAAAGAAATCAGCTTTTGTGTGGTTTGAAATTATACGGGCAAGTGTAGTTTTTCCGCAACCGGGGGGCCCCCAAAAAATCATAGACGGGACTTGGTCTTGTTCGATTAAAATGCGAAGTGGTTTTTGCTCGCCAAGTAAGTGTTGTTGACCTACAAATTCACTAAGTTTTTTCGGACGAACCCGCTCAGCTAATGGTGTAGATTTATTATTTGACTCAGATTTTACTTTTATCTTTTGTTGGTCGAATAATTCCATGAGTCTTTAAAAATTAATATGATATGAGTTTTATATTACGCACATCTTTAAAACTCAATGTGTCTTATTTCTGGTCTTTTCTAATTTTATATACTGTTTCACCTTCCCGTATCATTCCAAACTTTTCACGAGCAACCTTTTCTATCGCCTTTGGATCTGAATCGAGAGCTTTAGATTCTTCTTCGAGGCGATTCCTTTCCTCACGTGCTTGCTCAATTTTTATTTGAATGTTTTTCTTTTCAGATTCGAGATTTAACCGTTGAATTATTCCTCTATTACTGAAAAATATAAATGATATTGCGGGGAGGGAGATTAGTAGCGTGATTTGAACACTTTTTTTCCGTAGTGTTTTATTTAACCAACTCTTGAACTTTGGTTTTGTTTTTCGATAGTACTGGTCGTCCATGTGAAAAATGTAAGATTAATTTCGATTGAAATCAAATTTATGAATAGTAAAAGATCATGCATACCATTCTTTTTTTGGTTTAAATGTTGTCTTTAACTTTAATTTTTCCTTATGTCGTTCTATAGCAAGTAAAATCAATCGGTCCAATAATTCAGAATAGGAAATGCCCGATGCTTCCCAGAGTTTAGGGTACATACTGATTGATGTAAATCCCGGTATTGTGTTAATTTCATTAAAGTAAATTTTATTGGAACGTCGGGTTACAAGAAAATCGACACGAGCCATTCCAAAACAATTGATAGCCTTAAAGCTTCTGATCGCGAGTTCTCTGATGTTATTGCTTATAGAAGCCGGAAGTTTTGCTGGTATGAGGGATTTTGATTTTCCGTCGATATATTTTGCGTTGTAGTCATAGAACTCATTCGATGAGATGATTTCACCAGGAATAGATGCAATGGGCTCATCGTTACCGAGAATGCTAACTTCGATTTCACGAGAATTCTCTATGCTTTTTTCAACTAATATCTTTCTGTCGTACTGAAAAGCAATTTCTATAGCATCAACTAGCTCTTTTTTATTGTGCGCTTTGGTAATACCAACACTTGATCCTAAATTTGCAGGTTTAACAAAACATGGATAACCAATTTTATTTTCTATCGTGGATAATATATCTTTAGTTTTCTTTGAGTAATCTTTGGTTGTGAACCAGGTGGAAGGACTTACGGGAATTTTTGCTCCCTCACATAATTGTTTCGTAATAACCTTATCCATTCCCACAGATGATCCTAAAACTCCTGCTCCGACGTACGGAATATTCGTCAACTCAAGGAGACCTTGAATAGTTCCGTCTTCACCATAAGTCCCGTGTAGTATTGGAAATATCACGTCTAAATGTTTTCTTAGAATGATAGACCAAGATTCATTGATTAATAAAAGATTCTCCTTTAATGGCTCGGGAAGTAAAGCAGTTTTGATTTTATTCTTTAATTCTATCTTTGATTTTAAAACTTCCAGTATATTTTTTCCACTAGTCCATTCTCCATCTTTTGTAATT
>JBBIRP010000064.1:0-1649 GCA_037441745.1 Ignavibacteriales bacterium | reverse complement strand
TTATATTTATTTTTATCGAGTGCGTTAATGATTGAAGTTGCTGAGGCAAGGGAAACTTCATGCTCGGCAGAGCGCCCGCCAAATATTACGGCAACATTAATTTTCTTTTTGTGTCGCATTGTTCATCCTTTTAGCATTCTTTTAACAAGTTCGCGTATCTCTTCATCGGAAGGTGATGATGGTGATATATCTTCATGTCTTTGTAGTTCTTTTCCTTGGCAACTTGTTTCGCATGCAATTTTCTGGGAAAAATCTTTTCCCCACGATTGATAACTAATAGCTTTAAGTTTTTCAATATCTTCTGGAGATAGGGGTTTTTCGCCACCCAACATTCGAGCTATAAAAGTAATATGAGCAGCATGCTCAACCTTTTCCATTTTGAAGTATGCATCTAATAAATCTTTGCCGTAAGTAACTACTCCGTGATTGGCTAACAGAATTGCATCTGCTTTCTTAACATAAGGTTCTAACGATTTTGATACTTCTTCTGTGGATGGGGTGGCATAATCAGCGAGTGGAATTGCACCTAATCCAACGATTACTTCGGGGAATAAACATTCATTCAAAGGTTGACGAGCTGTTGAAAATCCTGTTGCATACGTAGGATGAGCATGAACCACAGCATTTACATCTGGTCGCTGAGTGTAGATGTAAATGTGCATACCAATTTCTGTTGATGGACGGTTTATGAATGAAGATTCTGAACTTAGTAACTGAGATCTTTGATTTGAGATTTCACATTGAGTAACAACATTACCATCGAAGTCTACTTCTACTAAATCTTCAGCAGTAACCATTCCTTTGTTGATACCCGTTCGCGTGGTAAGAATATTCCCCGAGTTAAGCCGAATACTAACATTACCATCAGTTGAGGTTACAAAACGATTTGAATAAAGGCGATGACTTATATCGATTAATTGTTTAATTTGTTCCAGGTACAATTCCACTTATTAAGCCATTTATTAATTGTTTCGATATATCGAAGAATGTAATTTTCATATTTTATTTAAGTTAATAAAAAATAAACTTTAATGAAAGTTTATGTGTAAAGGATGCTTGGTTGCCCTTATGAAAGTAATTATCTGAAACGAGATTCATTGACTTACCTGATTACCACGATTCCAAACCGATCATGGTAATCCTTTAGTCCCGACCATGATTCACTCGATTGAAGGATTGCCCTGACTTGATTCCCACGATTAAAAAGAAATCCTGGTAATCCTTTAATCCCAAAAATCACGGTTCAGACTCCTATTGTCTGAACCCCGATTCACTTGATTAGCTTGATTGCCATGATTAAAAAATAATCCTGGTAATTCTTTAATCCTAAAAATCATGGTTCAGACTTTTTTCCTTCTTCAACCTATTCTGCACAAGTTCACACACTGCCCAATACACTTCCTTCCGCTCGGCTTCGGTGAGACCGAGCGCAGCAAACACGACATCATCCAACGCCTTCCGGTCCGGCAGCGGTGCCCTTCTGCGCTGACTTCGCTTTGTAAGCATCCCAGAGTGTTTTCACGAAACGAGGATTGTTACCGAGCCAACGCTTCTTCTGGATGAAGTAGAGAAACATCAAGCGGTTGAGGAACTGCAGGGCGTAGTCGTGCGCCCACTGTTTGTCTTTGGCTTGTTTGTAGAGAAGTTTT
>JBBIRP010000063.1:5294-10017 GCA_037441745.1 Ignavibacteriales bacterium | reverse complement strand
CTTTTTATCGTCGGGGCGGGCGGATTTGAACCGCCGACCTCTTGGTCCCGAACCAAGCGCTCTAGCCGGACTGAGCCACGCCCCGTAATTTACAAACCTAAATTACAAAGAAATGTAAAAATATACAAACGAAATCTAAATGAATATCTTAATTGTCGAAGATAATTTAGCTCATCAAAAAATAACAGAATACGTTTTAAAAAGAAATAAACTGTACTCGAAAATTTTTGTTGCTCATGATGGCCAGGAAGTTCTTGATTATTTATATCGTAAAAATGGATTCTCAAATCAAAATGAGTTTCCAATACCAGATTTAATTTTGCTCGACTTAAATCTCCCAAAACGCGATGGAAGAGAAGTGTTGAAAATTATAAAAGAAGACTCTACTCTTGAAAACATTCCTATCATAATTGTAAGTACATCGAATAGGGAAGAAGATATAAATTATGCATATCAATTGGGAGTTGTTGGGTATGTAAGTAAATCATTAGGATTTGATAAATTTTGTGTTGAACTCGGAGAAGTTGTCAAGAAGATTTTAGGAAAAAAATTAAACATTTAAGAAAATTAAAGTTCATTCTTTTTATATCATAATATTTCTCCCTTAGGGAATAAAGCTCAGGGCAATGACTTTTTTAATGGGGTGTAGTGTATTCTTTTCAAAAGATCGACATTTTTGAATCTCTTGCCAGAAATTAGTATTATGAATCGGAAAAATTTATGGAGAATATTCTGGCAATTATTGGAAGACCTAATGTTGGTAAGTCAACACTCTTCAATCGAATCCTCGGTGTGAGGAGTGCAATTGTTCATGATCAACCGGGAGTGACAAGAGACCGTCTCTATGCAACAACCGATTGGTCGGGTAAAAAATTTACTATTATAGACACAGGAGGTTACGTACCACATTCCACGGATTTATTTGAACGTGCTATTCGGGAACAAGCCGAAATAGCTATAACAGAAGCTGATGCGATCATATTTATGGTCGATGCAACAACCGGAGTAACTGTCTTAGATGAAGAATTAGCTAATACTCTTCGAAAATCAAGTAAAAAAATATTTCTTGTTGTCAATAAAGTTGATAGCGATAAACGTGAGATAGATTCATCCCAGTTTTTCAAGTTAGGTTTGGGTGAACCAATTACAATATCAGCTCTATTAGGTAGGAATATAGGAGACTTTTTAGATGAAGTCACAAAACAATTTCGGGGAGCTGTAGAATATGAAGAGCGGGATAAACGGCTTAAGATTACCGTTGTTGGCAAGCCAAATGTTGGTAAATCATCGTTCGTAAATGCTATTCTTGGGAAACCCCGTCATATCGTAACACCGATACCGGGAACAACTCGCGATGCCATCGATTCTATTATAAAGTATAAAAATGAAGAAATTGTTTTGATTGATACGGCAGGTTTGCGGAGGAGAAGTAAGATAAAAGAAAATATTGAGTTTTATAGTGTACTACGTGCACTAAAAAGTATAGAAAGATGCAACGTTACAATTTTTATAGTTGATGCTCAGGCAGGTATTGATAAACATGACCTTCGGATTCTTGAAGATATTATTGAACGTAAACGAGGAATTGTTCTTGCTGTCAATAAATGGGATACGGTCGAAAAAGATGATCAAACAGCCACTAAGTTCGAGAAAGCCATAAAGAACTTTCTCCGCATCTATGATTATGTCCCGATAGTTTTTATATCAGCACTAAAAAAACAACGTGTTTACAAGGCAATTGATTTGGCAAAGGAAGTATTTATCGAACAAAACAAACGGATATCGACGAATCGTTTGAACAATTTGATAATAAAAGATATACAGGCAAAGCCTCCGTCATCAAAATCAGGAAAAGAAATCAAAATTAATTATGTAACTCAAGTAAAGACAAATCCACCTGCCTTCAGTTTTTTTGTTAATGAACCAAAACTTATTGAGGAAAGATTTAAGCGATTCTTAGAAGGTCGGATAAGAAAGCATTTTGGTTTTGTAGGAGTACCCATTTCATTATATTTCAAGAAGAAGAATTAAAATTTTGATGAAACCAAGAAGTCCCAAAATATTAGTTGTAGGGGGTCTTGCAGCGGGTCCAAGTGCTGCAGCGAAAGCGAAACGTGTGAATCCATATGCTGAAGTAACTCTATTCGAAGCTACAGAAAACGTCTCATATGCAATTTGTGAATCACCATACGCCATCGGAAATCTTATTAAAGATGAAAGTAAGTTGATAATTCTTACTCCGGAAAAATTAGAAAGTGAGAAAAACATCGTTGTTAAAACCTTACACAATGTCGAGAAGATATTACCTACAAATAAAAAAATATTGGTAAGGAATCTTCGTACTCGTGAGATTGATGAATATACTTATGATGAACTCATCATTTGCACGGGTTCAATTCCTAAACGATTGAACGTTGAGGGTGAAAATGCTAGAAATATTTTTAATTTGAAAAATCGAGATGATGTACTTAAAATCTTGCATTACATATTGAATAATAATGTTAAGGATGTAATAATAATAGGAGGTGGATACATAGGGCTTGAACTGGTGGAAGCATTTAAAAGGCAAGGTATGGATGTTACAATACTTCATCAATTCAATTTACCAATGGAGGGATTGGAGAAAGAAACAAGAGAAATTATTTTGGAAGAATTAAAAACGAATAGAGTTGAATTTATCCCAAATATCAAAGTGGAAGCATTTATACAGGATGAAAGTTACAAAGTAAAATATATTCTTACCAATCGCGGTTCATTTGAGGCTGATTTAATTCTATCATCTATTGGTGTTGAACCGAACACTGGATTAGCAAAAACAGCAGGTATAAGAGTTGGAGTATTTGGAGGAATTATCACTGATGCAAGGCAAAGAACAAATATTGAACACATTTATGCCGCAGGAGATTGTTGTGAAGTAATAAACGTAGTTATTGGAAAAAACATGTATATACCTCTTGCAACAGTTGCAAGCCGGACAGCGTGGGTTGCTGGTGAAAATGCAGCGGGGGGAAAAGCTTCTTACAATGGTGCGATACGTGCAGTTGCGGTAAAAGTATTCAATCTAGAAGTTGCCCACGTTGGCATTAGTTCTGAAGAAGCTATAAAATTTGGTTACAGACCATTAACATCCTTGATCCAAGCACCAACGCAGGTAAAAATAATCTCAGATGAATTTAAAGTATTTATCCATTTGATTTTCGATAAATCATCAGGACGCATATTAGGAGCCAATATTTACGGCAGAAGGGGAGTACTACCACGGGCAAATGTATTAAGTGTTGCAATTCAACAGAAAATGACAATTGATGAGATTTCGCAGCTGGATATGATATATTCTCCAATGTTGTCACCACTGTGGGATCCAGTATTGATCGCAGCCCATCAAGCTAAAAAAGATAAAGAATCTAACAAAAAAATGTGAATTATTAATAATTTTGGATACATTATGAAAAACTTAATTATCATTTCACATCCATTAGTAAAACGGGACTTGACAATTCTTCGAGACAAACGTACCCCGAGTCAAATCTTCCGCGCTGTACTGAGACGTACCGCAAGTTTGATGGCATACGCCGTGACAGAAGATTTGAAATTAAGACTAGTACGAATTGAAACTCCCTTAGAAAAAACAAAAGGTTACACTATAGTTGATCAAATTATACTCGTTCCAATATTACGTGCAGGACTCGGTTTAGTTGGTGGGTTTGTTGAAGTCTTACCAAATGCTCGCGTTGGTCATATAGGTATGTATCGGGATGAAGAGACATTAAAACCCGTTGACTATTATCTAAAGCTACCGAAAAAGTTAAACGATGCACTATTGCTAATTCTTGACCCTATGCTCGCAACCGGTGGTAGCGCGGTTGGAGCTGTAACATTATTAAGAGAAAGAGGCGCAAAAAAAGTAAGATTCGTAAGCCTTGTTGCTGCTCCCGAAGGTGTAAAAGTTTTAAGCCAAGCACATCCGAATGTTCGTATCTATACTTGCGCACTGGATAGGAAATTGAATAAAAGAGGATATATATTACCTGGTCTTGGAGATGCTGGGGATCGGATGTTCGGGACGGATGGCTAATATTCCAACCTTGACATTAATTACTTATCGTATTATATTTAGGTAGTGTAAATTTAGAATATTGCAAGACTTATCAATCCTTTTAACATTGTAAATGGGAAAAGGAAAAATAAGTCAAGATAAAAAAGATTATGCGCGATGGTGTATATAAAAAGAAATTAGATGACCTGATAGCAGTTTGCCGAAAGAACCTACCGTCGATCAACGAAGATTTAATTAGACATGCTTATCAGTTTAGTTTCGATGCTCATAAGAACGATATGCGTGCTTCAGGTGATCCATTTTTCAATCATCCCTACGAAGTTGCAATGATAGTCGCAAAAGAAATACCCCTCGATGATATTTCTGTTGCAAGTGCCCTTATGCATGATGTTGCTGAAGATACTGAATTCACAATTAAAGACATTCGTCATGAATTCGGTAATTCGATTGCAGACATTGTTGATGGTGCGACAAAGATATCCGACATTTTCCGGAGTCATGAAATAACGCAAGCTGAAAATTATCGGAAGATGTTGATATCAATGGTGAAAGATATTCGGGTAATGCTTTTGAAATTTGCTGATCGTCTTCATAACATGCGAACACTCGAGTATTTATCCAAAGAAAAACAGATAAGGATGGCAAAAGAGACGCTCAATATTTATG
>JBBIRP010000063.1:0-5283 GCA_037441745.1 Ignavibacteriales bacterium | reverse complement strand
ATTTGGATTAGCAAAAATTAAATGGGAATTAGAAGATTTATCCTTCAAATATCTAAATCCTACTGAGTACGAAGAAATTGCACGTAAAATAAAAGCAAAACGAAGGGAACGTGAGTCGTATATAAAAAAATTTATTCAACCTCTTGAAAAGGAGTTGAAAAAAGAAAATCTGAAATATGAAATAGAAGGTAGGCCGAAACATTTGTACAGCATTTACAATAAAATGAAAGCACGTGGTAAATCACTCGAAGAAATTTACGACCTCTTTGCGGTGCGAATAATAGTAAATAGTGAAAATGTGACTGATTGTTATACTGCTTACGGAGTTCTAACATCTGTTTATAATCAAATACCTGAAAGATTCAAAAATTATATTTCAGTACCTAAAAAAAATGGTTATCAATCGATTCATGCAACTGTCATCGGCCCGGAAGGTAAAATGGTTGAAGTTCAGATTCGAACTCGTAGTATGCACGAGATTGCCGAGAAAGGTGTTGCAGCTCACTGGCGTTATAAAGAAAATCTCACCAGATTAGATGAAGAACTTGAAAATTGGATTTCATGGGTACGAGAAATATTCGAACATCCCGATGGTGAACCACCCGCTTCCGAATTAATGGAAAGTTTTAAATTAACATTGTACCAAGATGAAATCTATCTTTTCACACCAAAAGGTGATCTAAAAATTTTACCAAAAGGTGCAACACCAGTCGATTTTGCTTATGCTGTGCACAGTAATATTGGCGACCATTGTTTGAGTGCAAAAGTTAACGGTAAGATAGTACCATTAGATTATCAACTTAGCAGTGGCGATCAAATTGAGATTATTACATCAAAGAACCAAACTCCGAGGTCTGATTGGGAGAAGTTCGTAGTTACGCATAAGGCAAAATCCCACATTCGACGTTGGACAAAAGAAGAAGAGCGAAAAGAAATTGCTACTGGAAAAGAATTGTGGGAAAAACGTACCAAGAAATCAAAAATACATCTGAATGAAGATGAACTCTTGCAATCTGTCCATGATTTAAAGATAAATGATCTCAAAGATTTTTATATTAAAATTGCAAGACAAGTAATCGATCCCGACAAAATAATAAGGGATATCGAAAGCAAAGTCAAACATCAAGAGCGAGAACTTACACTGGAACAAAAATCAGATGGAATTTTCAATAAGTTTTTAGCTACAGCAAGGAGTATAACAGGCGGCATTACATTATTTGATAGTCATGAGAAATTTCTTCATAGTTATGCAAAATGCTGTAATCCTATCCCAGGTGATGATATAGCAGGATATGTAACGCAGGGAGAAGGGATAAAAATCCATGTGAAAAGTTGTCATAATTTTTTACAAATGGCTAATGTCGACCCTAAACGCGTAGTAGAAGTTGGTTGGCCTATTTCAGCAAATGCAGAATATGCTGCCGCAATATTTATTTCAGGGGAAGACCGAACTGGTATGCTGAATGATATTTCTCATACAATCTCGACTTATCAAAATACAAATATCAGAGCGGTTAAAATTGATGTCAAAGGGAAAATGTTTGGTTGTACTATTTTAATCAATGTGAAAAATAAAGAACATCTAGAACGCGTCATCGAAAAACTTAGAAAAATTAAAGGAATGACTCGCGCAGAAAGAATGCAAGAATCATTATGAGAGAACTATGGTACAAACAATTAATAAAATAAAAACTTATACAAAAAACGACATAGTCAAGTTAGTAGCAACTGCAAAAGGTTCTAATTTAAGAACTTCAAAAGTATGGGTTGATGAAGTATTTAATGCTTTAAGAAGTATACTGCTCAGTTCTAATCCATCTCTCAGAATTGAGGTTAGAGATTTTGGAGTTTTCGAAGTTAAGCCTACTAAATCTAAACCAAATGCACGTAATCCCAAATCGGGTGAAATTATACACATACCCCCAAGAAGGAAATCACACTTCAAACCAGGTAAATTATTGAGAAAATTTCTTTCTCAGCCAATGGATAGTTCAAAAGAAGTCCCACTACAATAATTATTGAAATGTCAAATCGTATTATTGGGGTTGATTTTGGTTCAAGGCGTATTGGAATTGCCATAAGTGATCCAATGAATATAATCGCAACAGGTTTATGCGTTATTGAAAACTCACCAAACGTAATCCAGAAAATCGAAGAGTTGATAAAAAAATATGATGTCAATAAAATTGTTGTTGGAATGCCATTGAACCTGAAAGGAAATAAAGGAATAAAAGCCCAAGAAGTCAATGTGTTTCTCAAATTATTAGATCAATCGTTGGGAATCGAAATAATTACATTGGATGAGAGATTTTCGACGAAGCAAGCTCAAATAACCATGAGAGAAATGAATATCAAGAAAAACCGACTACGAAAAAAAGATCGAATTGACGCAATGGCTGCGGCAGTGATATTACAGAACTACCTCGATAAAATAAATCATTTAAAAAGTATTTAATTATTGTTCAAATCAGTACGATGATAAATTTATTAAAATTAGTTTGGCAATGGATTAAGACCCACAGAACAATATCCTTTATTATTTTGATGTTATTGTTCATACTTATCGAGTATAGTACGTTACCGAGGAAATCAGAAATCCAATGGTTGCAAAATCATAATCCAAAAATTACAACACTTATGGAAATACGAAAAAAAGAGGCAGAAGAAAAAGAATATAACCTAATAATAAGACAGAGGTGGATTCCTTTATCACAGATAAGTGATCATTTAAAGCACGCTGTCATTGTTGCTGAAGATGGTACTTTTTTCGAACACGAGGGAATTGATTGGTATGAAGTTAAAGAATCAATCAAGAAAGATATTAAAAAAGGAAAATTTGTACGTGGTGCAAGCACAATAACTCAACAACTTGCAAAAAATCTTTTTCTATCTACATCTAAAGATCCAATTCGCAAATTAAAAGAATTCCTTATAGCTAAAATGTTAGAAGATGAGTTATCGAAGTCAAGAATTTTAGAATTATATCTTAACGTGATAGAATGGGGAGATGGAATTTTTGGTGTTGAGTCAGCTGCGATGAAATATTTTGGAAAACATGCATCTGAGCTAACGCGAGAAGAAGCTTCGCGTTTAGCAGCAACTTTACCAAGTCCTCTCCAGCATCAACCGAATTCAGAGCAAAGATATGTTAAACTTAGGAAAAATATAATACTTGCTCGGATGGAAGCTCGTGGATGGTAAATTATAATTAAAGGAAAGGTAATACAATGAAATATCATGATGTAAATCAGCTTATCGAAGAAGGAGAAGGATTCACATTAGAATTCAAACGCCGTATTTCTTCACCTGAAAAAATTGCACGAACTATAATTTCGCTTGCCAATACTAAAGGTGGAACAATCTTGTTTGGTGTTGATGATGATGGTTCGATTGTCGGAGTCGAAAGTGAAAAATCTGAAATTGAACTCATTGAAATTGCAGGAAAAGAGTTTATAGACCCACCGATTGAACCGCAGATTGAAATTGTACCTTTTGACGGAAGGGACGTAATTGTCTGTTATATACCCGAAAGTAAAACAAAACCCCATTATTTCCTGGGACCGCAGGATAGAATAAATGGAGAAAACACGCGCGTATATATCAGAGTAAATGATAAAACAATAATAGCTAGTAAAGAAGTTGTTAAGATTTTGCAAAACGAAAATCCCGAGTCACCACCTCTAAAAGTCTCCATTGGCGACAACGAACAGAGATTGTTTCGCTATCTTGAAGATAATGAACGTATTACGGTTAGAGAGTTCGGTCGTCTTGTTAATATAAGTGACCGTCGTGCATCCCGAATTTTAGTACGGCTCGTGCGTGCTGGCGTGATTCGTATCCATACAAATGAGAAACAAGAATTCTTTACTTTAGCTTATGATATTGATTATTGACTTATATATCAAACACCGTTTTGATGATTCATATTTCCTTATTAAATTTGCAGTAAATTCATAAACGATTATTATTCAATTATTTTTAAAAAGGAACATCCGTGAAACCGATAACCAATCAGCAAAGAGATTCACTTATTGATGCAATTTATCAGGGAGTAAACGATTATATAGCAATTGTTGATTTAGATGGTAAATATTTGAGCTTCAGTAAGTCCTATAAGAAATTATTTACAAATTTTGATTCATTTATTGGTACTGAGCTGTTTAATTATATTCATCCTGAAGATCGGCAAACTTTCAGATTGTTCTTTCAAAATAGTATAAAAAGTAAAAATCTAAAAAAAATAAGTCATCGATTGTTATTACCAGATAACTCCATTCGGTATTTTGAATCAAAGTTAATTGCTATAAGCGATAAAAAGAATAAACCAGAGTATCTTTTAGTAATCTCTGAAGAAATATCAAGCATAAATCGAATGGACTTTTTAGAAAAGTTCCGGTTGACACTCGATAGTTTAGATATTTTGGTTTTTGAATTGGATGTAAGGGGAATATTTCTCTTTTCGCAAGGTAAAGGCTTAGAAAAATTGGGATTATCCCCGAACGATATTGTTGGTAAATCGATTTATGATATTTATGGTAACAATAAAACTGTTATAGAGAAATTCGAAAGAGCATTGAAAGGGACATCTGATAAAATTGAGATTGAAGTTCAGGGTTATGTATGGTCAGCGAGTTACGTCCCGCTGAAAAATGCTCGGGGAAAAGTAGAGAAAATATTTTGTACCGCTGTAGATATTACAGAACAAAAACGTGTACAAGAATCTCTTCAATATGAATCTAATATGTGGCACGTATTAATGGATCACATACCAGATACAATTTACATTAAAAATGTTAATTCCCAATTCATCCAAATTAATAAAGCACAACAAGATGTTTTGGGTATAAAATCGGTTGAAGAAGCAATTGGTAAGACCGATTTTGATTTTTTTGATAAATCCCATGCCCAGCAAGCATTCGCAGATGAGCAAAGAATAATAAAAACAGGTGAACCACTGCTTGGTAAGGAAGAAAGAGTTATTTTAAAAGATGGGAAAATGCGTTGGTTTTCGACAACAAAAGTTCCTATGCGTGATAAAGATGGTAATATAATTGGGATCCTGGGAAGTTCGAGGGATATTTCGAATTTAAAACAAGCTGAAGAACTAGAGCAAGCATTATTCAAAATTGCGGAAGAAGCAAGTTCTGCTGGCGACCTTCAAAAGTTATTCAAAAGAATTCACGAAATAATCGGTGAGCTCATGTATGCACGAAATTTTTACATTGCACTGTATGATAAAGAAAAAGACCTATTATCGTTTCCATACTTTGTTGATGAAGTCGA
>JBBIRP010000062.1:1372-10279 GCA_037441745.1 Ignavibacteriales bacterium | reverse complement strand
GTATTTACCATCGATTTTATCCGTCTTATCATTTCCTTCTAACAAAAACTGAGCGGAGAAATCATCATTAAAAGTATGATCATAATAAAGATACATTCTTCGGAACTGAAAAGCTTGAAAATCTTTTTTAAGCGAAGAATACTGTCCCACTCCACGATATGGTTCCGGATCAGCCCCAAGCATATAAAAATAATCACCAAATACATAACCATGAACTTTGCCCCCTGGCTTATCCTGTGAAAAACAGTTCAATGTTAATAATATAATCAAAGGCAAGATGATTGTAGAATATTTCATACTGATATCCTTATTTAATTGAAAATATATTTGATTAAAATTTTTTTAAAATTCTACTTTGATTTATCTTAATATATAAATTTTTAAAATACAGTAAAACTTCTTAATCTTCACAAATGTTTTAAGTATATGAAAAAATATTCACATAAATTGTAATCACTCTTAATTCTTTTTTAAATCAAAAAATTTATGATCTCAATTATAAGAAGCGGTAGAGCATGGAATCTGACAAATAATAGGGTAGTTGCTCACAGTACTGGGATTCTCAATGCCTCCTGTTGAAGTATGAATAATTCATCACTTATTGGACATATCATTCAATTACTTGAACATACAGAAACAGAAACTTTACCTCCCGATCGAGTTACTGCTTCTTTTCTTAGATCGAAAAAATACTTAGGACCAAGTGAACGTCGGTTTATTTCTGATACAATTTTTGGAATTATCAGATATCGAAAATATATCCGATCACTTTTGAAACAATTCATCGAAACTCATCCAGATATGATTGCACTTGAAGGACCTCACGTACGTTATCTTGCATATTTCACAATTTTCATAACCATATTTGATAATAAATTTCAAATACCTCCACTTTATTGGAAAACACATTTCCCAAATATTGATCTCGAGTACTTCAATAACTGGGTTGTAAGAAATAAAACACTCGATCCATTAACATCCGACAACATTTCTTACTTAAGTACAAAGTATTCATTTCAAGAATGGATGGTGCAGAGATGGATTGAACAAGTTGGGGGCGAAATCGAACAACTTTTAGTAAAACTTAATCAACCAGCACAAACGATACTACGTGTTAACACAAGAAAAATTAAAAGAGAAGAATGTCAATCTCGACTCCGCGCCGAAGGAATAGAAACAGAAAAAACATTAATTTCTCCAGCAGGTTTAATAACCAATAAGCGATTTAATTTCCGAGCATTCAATACATTTAAAGAAGGATTGTTCGAAGTTCAGGATGAAGGGAGTCAGTTGATTTCGTTAATCGCAGATCCAAAACCCGGGAATGTTGTAATAGATGCATGTGCTGGCGCTGGTGGAAAATCACTTCATTTAGGAGACATCATGAACAACGAAGGGAAGATATATTCAATCGATGTTAACAACGAACGATTGCGTGAGTTAGAATCACGTGCAAAACGCTCAGGAATTAATATCATCAAAATAATATCTAGAGACAATCTTAAACCCGAGACATTAATAGAAAAAGCGGATATTGTCCTTGTAGACGCTCCGTGCAGTGGTGTTGGCACAATAAGGCGTAACCCAGGTCTCAAGTGGAGTGTTACTAAATCTTTAGTACAACATTATTCCAATCTTCAAAAAGAAATTCTAAGTTTCAATTCTTCATTTGTAAAATGTGGAGGTAAACTTGTCTATGCTACATGTTCAATCTTTAAAGAAGAAAATGAAAACATAGTCGAAAATTTTTTAAAGACTCATTTGAATTTCATACCGGTTGACTTGACAGATTATTTTCATGGTATAGATTTAAAACGTGATAGAAAATCAATTACGTTATATCCTCACAGATATAATACCGATGGATTTTTCATTGCGATTATGAAGAGGTTTTAATTTCCGCAGGCTGGCTTGATTACACATATGAAGAAAATGATATTAATCAGGTAAAATAATTAAGAAATACGTCTCTTAAATGTAAAATTCTCACAGAGAAATCAGGCTTCGACGTTATAATTCAGACCCTGGAACAGTTTCAAAACAATCGAATATACAAATCAAGCATTTAATTTCACGAATTATACAAAATACTAATAATTAGTAACAATCGGGAAGTTTTTATTTATTTGACCATTAACATCATATTTACTACTTTATATCATCAAATCATTAATAATTATCAAAAAGAAGGTTTTTAAATATGAGAGTCTTATCGTCATTGATAATTTTGCTATCTTTAATTTCTTGCTCACGAAAAACTGACGTCGAATTATATACTGAGGGAAAAGCAGCTGAGGAGAGGAAAGATTATCAGACTGCAGTGCAATTATATGAAGAGGCTGTTGAAAAGTTTCAATCAAGCGCCTATGCAGAAAGCTCTTTAATTCATCTTGCATTCATGTACAACAACAACATCAAAGATGCACAAAAAGCAGTTAATGCCTACAAGCGATTCTACGAACTTTTTCCAAATAGTAAACAAGCTCCAACCATGCTTTTTCTCGCTGCGTTCATATACAACAATGAACTTCATAAACTTGATAGTGCAAAACAAATTTACGAAACCTTTATTCAAAAATATCCTGACCATGAACTTGCTCCATCGGCAAAATTTGAACTTTCGACGCTCGGTCAAGACCCAGGGCAAGTATTAAGTCCTGCGGTCACATCGAAAGATGAAATTAATAAAGATCAATCAAAGAAAGTTGGAAAACGTTGACCGATACACTTCAAGAATACAGGAAATATCTTCAGCCCGAAGTCGTAGCGAAACTTGCAAACATAGAGCTTGTAGCTCGCCTTGTTGTCGAAGGATTTATCACGGGACTTCATAAAAGTCCATATCATGGATTCAGCGTGGAATTTGCTGAACATCGTCAGTACATGCCTGGAGATGAAATTAAACATATCGATTGGAAAATATACGGAAGAACAGACCGATATTATGTGAAACAGTTTGAAGAAGAAACAAACTTAAAAGCATACATCATCTTGGATTCAAGTCGTTCGATGTCTTACGCCTCCGACGGTAGGATTACTAAACTTGAATATGCCTCGTACATTACGGCATCCCTTGCACAGTTAATGATTCAACAACGCGACGCAGTAGGTTTCACAATTTATGACGAAAAAGTTCGTCTGTACATGCCGCCGCATGCGACGAAAAGTTACTTGAAAGAAATACTTCGCCAATTAGAATCATTAACAGCAAGCAATCGTACTTCGACTGCTAATTCATTACACACAATAGCTGAACGTATTAGACGAAGAGGCTTAGTGGTAATCTTGAGCGATCTTTTCGATAAACCGAATGAAGTAATGGCGGCATTAAGACACTTCCGACACAAGAAAAATGAAGTTATAGTAATGCAAGTCCTCGACCCTCTTGAAATGAGTTTCGCTTTTGGTCGAGATGCAATTTTCAAAGACTTAGAAACATCTGAAGAATTAACAACTCAACCCTGGCATATACAGAAAGCATATCAGCAAGAAATGAAAAAATTTCTCGACAATTACAAGAAAGAATGCCGAGAACATAACATAGACTATGTTTTATTGGATACAGCAACACCTTTTGACGTCGCACTTTTTGAATATTTACATAAGCGACAAAAAATGGGATAATGGTAGACATCAAATAAAAAAATTGAGGTTTTTATGTACAGATATAGTATTTTATTATTTTCATGTATAACACTGCTCAATATTTATTGTCGAGGACCAGAGGGCCCGGCCGGACCTCCGGGTTCGGCATCACAATCATTGACAGACCCTAGTATTAAACCAGACATTATAGCAACACATCCACCGGCAAATAGCGTAGGACCATATGAAGATTTTTCCGATAAAGAAATCCAAATACGTTTCAATAAAATAATGGACCGCTCATCAATCAAACGAGCCGTTAGCTTATCTTCAAACAAACAAAAACTTCAGATTGATACTAGCACGGTTCACTCCATTGGTGGCGACGTATTTACATTTTACCCCGTTGATACAAATGGTCAGCGGAATTTTTTTTGGAAAATAAATGAAATCGACACATTAAAAATATCGAGTGTAGCATTAGACATCAATGGAAATTATTTGTCATCGTCATACGTAATGACTTTTAAGCCTGAGCCAGAATTTCGCGTTGTGAATGTTTTCCCAACAGATGGTTCAATCGGAATTAGACCAGATACTTCAATTACATTAATATTCAACAGTCCCGTAAACCAAACTATTTTCTCACAAATCGAAATACAACCAGTCATTAGGGGTCGATGGAGCATATTAAGCCCGTCTACAATAAATTTTAAACCCGATACATCTTTTAAGACAAACACAATATACAAGATTATTGTAGCTCGCTTTGCAAATGATGTTTATGGAAATCTTTTACCAAAAGAATTCGTTTCATATTTCACAACTTCGAACTTCTCTGTCATCCTAACAAGTCCCTCAGCTGATAGTAAAAATGTATCACTTTATCAAACTATCAGCGTAAGCGTTAACTCACCTATTAAAATAAGTTCTGTCTCCTCCGCTTTCAAAATTTCACCGCAACTTCTTGGGCATTTTGAATTATTCGAAGGACATTCAGTGTTCACTTTCGTTCCTGAACCTGAATTAGCCGCAGAAACTACTTATAACGTAATAATCGACACAACTCTCGAATCCATGAGGGGAGATAAATTGTCCGAACCATATCAATTTTCTTTTACATCAGGGAATTTACAAGTTATTTTTACCTCGCCATACGATGGCGCCACAAATATAAATCGATTTCTGAACAGAATAGAAATGTACTTCAACGCAAATCTCGATACTAGTAGTATTAGCAAAGCGTTTAATAACGGGGGAATCGAAGGACAACTACAAACAAGCCAGAGCGGAGAATATTTTTATTACTATCTGACTGGAGCACCACTTCACAATAATACGACTTATACCGTTGGTGTTTCAACTGCTTTGAGAACAAGAGGTGGCACTTATTTAAAAACACCTTACTATTTTTCTTTTACAACGGTGAAATAATTCTAAAATAATACAAGTCTTAATCCAGTCTCCTCTTTGTATTTCTCTTCAGCATTTAATATTTTATCAAGAGATGCAAAACAAATCAAACCACAAGAGATCTATTTTCTTGAATCAAAATTGAAGCAGAATAGATTAATAGTCAAAGGTGCTAGAGTCCATAATCTCAAGAATATTGATGTTGAAATTCCCCGCGATAAACTAGTAGTAATTACAGGACTTTCTGGTTCAGGTAAATCAAGTTTAGCTTTTGATACTATTTATGCAGAAGGTCAACGTCGGTATGTTGAAAGTCTATCAGCGTACGCTCGTCAATTCCTTGGACTTATGGAAAGACCAGACGTAGATTACATTGATGGATTAAGCCCTACTATCTCCATAGAACAAAAAACAATTTCACACAATCCTCGTTCTACCGTTGGAACCGTAACCGAGATTTATGATTACCTGCGTCTATTTTTTGCGCGGGTTGGTGTTCAGCATTGTTACCAATGCGGAAAAATTGTTACAAAACAATCTGTGGATCAAATTATCGATGCGGTAATGGCATATCCTCAGGATTCTAAAATACAAGTACTTTCACCTGTAGTACGTGGCCGAAAAGGACATTACCGTGAATTATTCGAAGAGATTATTAAAGATGGTTTCCTTCGTGTTCGAGTCGATGGCGAAATTAAAGAAATCTCTAAGGGCATGCAGGTAAGTCATTACAAAATTCATAATATCGAAGTCGTTGTAGATCGGCTAATAGTTAAACCAGAGATGAGATCACGATTAGCGGATTCAATTGAATTAGCACTGCAGATGAGCTCCGGGATTGTCATTATAAATGTTAATGGTGAAGACCGTTTATATAGTCAACATCTTGCATGCCTTGAATGTGGAATCAGTTACGATGATCCTGCTCCAAATTCATTTTCTTTCAACTCGCCGTATGGCGCTTGTCAAGCATGCAATGGACTTGGAGAGAAAAAGGAATTTGATGTTCGCCTAATTATACCAGACCAAAATCTATCAATAAATAAAGAAGGAATAGTTCCGCTCGGTAAACCTCACGATACTTGGTTGTGGAGTCAGGTAAAAGCCGTTGCTACAAAATACAAAATTGATCTCAATTTACCTTTGATAAGGCTCCCTAAAAAATTTATTGATGTCTTACTTTTCGGAGCTGGTGAAGAGAAGTTCGAAATTCTATACAAACATCCAACCGGTAAAACAATCACATATAAACAGCGATTTAGCGGTATCATAAAAACTCTTCAACATTATTGGAACGAAACAACCTCATCTAAAATGCGTCAATGGATTGAATCATTTATGAATACCATACCCTGTCAATCGTGTGGCGGAGGAAGATTACGAAAAGAAAGTCTTGCAGTTAAAATCATCGATGCTTCAATAAAACAAGCAGTCAACATCCACGATATAACTACCATGCAACTGAACGATGTGTTAAAATATTTCTCATCATTATCACTAAATAAGAGACAAACTGAAATTGCCCATCAAATAATAAAAGAAATCAAGCAGCGACTTAAATTTTTACTGGATGTTGGTTTAGATTATTTGACACTCGACCGTTCGGCACAAACACTTTCAAGCGGTGAAGCTCAACGTATTCGTTTAGCTACTCAAATAGGTTCACAGTTAGTTGGCGTTCTTTACATTTTAGATGAACCGAGTATTGGTCTTCATCAACGAGATAACATAAAATTAATAAATAGCTTAAAAAGTCTACGAGATCTTGGGAATACGGTGATCGTTGTCGAACATGATAGAGAAATGATTCAAAATGCTGATTACGTCATCGATTTAGGACCCGGTGCAGGTGAGCATGGTGGATATGTTGTAACCGCAGGTAATCCTACACAATTGAAGATCAAAAATGAAAATTTAAAAATACCGCGAAATGGTGAGGGAGTAATATCTTTCACAGGAATGTATCTTCGAGGCAAAAGAGAAATAGAAATTCCAATAAAACGGAGAGATGGTAACGGGAAATATCTGAAGCTGATTGGATGCACTGGTAATAATTTAAAATCTGTAACTTTGAAAATTCCACTCGGTAAATTTGTTTGCGTAACAGGTGTTAGCGGTGCAGGGAAATCTACCTTAATTACTGATACTTTATTTAAAATTCTTGCAAGAAAATTTTATCAATCGAGAGATATCCCTTGCCCGTACAAATCAATTGAAGGATTAGAACACGTTGATAAAGTAATTGACATTGACCAATCACCAATAGGTCGTACCCCAAGATCAAATCCAGCAACATACACAGGATTATTTACACTCATAAGAGATTTATTTACACAGCTTACAGAGTCGAAGATTCGCGGTTATAAACCAGGACGTTTTAGTTTTAATGTAGCCGGTGGTAGATGTGAAGAATGTGAAGGTGATGGTGTCCGAAAAATTGAGATGAACTTTCTACCAGATGTGTATGTGTTATGTGAAACGTGCAAAGGTAAACGTTACAACCGTGAAACTCTTGAAATACTCTTCAAAGGGAAATCAATTGCAGATGTTTTAAATATGACAGTCGAGGAAGCACTTGAATTCTTCAAAGATATTCCAAAGATTTCTCGTAAACTCGATACATTAAATAAAGTTGGACTAGGATATATCAGGCTGGGCCAGCAAGCTACCACACTCTCCGGGGGCGAAGCACAAAGAGTTAAATTATCAACAGAGCTTTCAAAGGTCGGAACCGGCAAAACGCTTTACATCCTTGATGAACCAACTACAGGCTTACATTTTGAAGATATACGCATGTTGCTTTCGGTTCTGCATAAACTTGTCGATTTAGGAAATACAGTTATTGTCATCGAACATAATATTGATGTAATTAAAACAGCAGATTGGATAATTGATATGGGACCAGAAGGAGGCGACAAAGGAGGAAAAATTGTGGCTGAAGGAACTCCAGAGGAAGTAGCGAAGAATGAAATATCCTATACGGGTAAATTCCTTGCTCATGAATTAAGTAAAAGCTATCGATGATAAATAATTTTCTTCTCATCCGTGATCATGACACCCACATTTATGTTTATGCTCTAAATTGGAAAAAATTATTACTACGTTAGACTTTTCCTTCCTTTCTCTGTAATCTCCCATATTCCGCGAGGTGAATTTGACTTGAGCAACCCCTCATCGACCATTGTATTTCTTGCCCATTGAGCTGTATTCTGCCATCTTTTTGATGTAGGATTGGATTTAAGAGGCTGTAAATCATAAGTGTTCAAAATGGATTTCATTTTTTCATATACCTTATCTAATACCGCTTTCATTTCAGCTTTTCCACCAAGTTCAACAAGAGATTGTAGTATAGGAAGGATGAACTCACTCTCAGGGGTTCTTAAACCACGTTTTAATCTACCTCGTTCTTTTCGCTTTACTTTTTGAATTGTAGTTGAAAAGATGTTTTTCCATTCTTCCTGGAGTGTTTTTACTTTCTCTCTAAAGTTTCTCAGACGCTCTCCATTTTCAATAAGCTTTTTAGCTTTTTCAAAATCCTGTTTCTTAAAAGCAGTTTCGCCTTCCTGACTAATGATATTAAAAACTTCTTCAATTTCTTCGAGAAGAATTTCAAATGCTATGTTTACTTCATTCTTATTCATTACTTACCTCCTTATGATTTATCCTCTATTATTTTTATTTCATCCTCTGTCAAATCATATAATTTATACACCAGCCTATCTATCTCCCGCTCCCACTGGCTGGTATCGGCATTTTTGTTCTGCCTTTTGGTTTCTATGATTTTATCCACCAGCCCTTCGATTTTGTTTACATTGAGCTCGTTATCAGGAGTGCTGGGTGTATTATTTTCTCTTATTCCGTTCATTCAATCTTGCCTGCAACATACGCTCTCTTATGCCACCTTCTTTG
>JBBIRP010000062.1:0-1362 GCA_037441745.1 Ignavibacteriales bacterium | reverse complement strand
ATTTCTTCCAGTTTTCTAATTTGCTGGTCAATCAAATAATTTGTCTGGTAGATGAGACAAATAATTGTATTCGCTTCAGATTCAGGAGAATTAATATTTGTCAAATAAGACCTATACGACTTATCCTTTTCCTTCGAAATTTTTCTCACCGCCAACGCTCTTTCATCGTTTTTATCCCACAATGGCAATCCTCGCACTCGGAGAAAATCCTTGTAATCATTTAGTAATTCTTCCAGACTTGCACGAGCCACACCCATTAGTTTTATTTCGGTTTCTTTAGACACTCCAGACACCATACTACCTTCGGCAATATTTTGCTTACCACTGCGGGCTGCCTGTACCATCTGATCGTGAGTGCGTGAGCGCCTGTCTATGTATTTGTCGCAAAAATATACAGTAGCATCATACACAATTTCTGCCATCTGATATGATATCAGTTTCTGATATCCACCGTGCGGTGGAATAAATTTGTTATTGCTTTTATTCATATTATTTCACTTCCTCAATTATTTTCACTTCCTCCTCCGTCAACCCATACAACTTATACACCAGCCTATCTATCTCCTGATCCCACTGGCTGGTGTCGGCTTCTTTATCCCGCTTTTTGGCTTTTAATATTTTATCCACCAGCGCCTCGATTTGGTTTACAGTTTGCTCGTTAGCTGGAGTGATGCTAAAATTAGAATGAAATATCATAATCGTATTTTTCTGTTAATCATTCGACTTATTCATTTCATTTCTTATAATTTCAATCATTTTATCAATACTTATTTTCAATTCTTCATTAGTATAATTATTTTGTTGCATTATTTTATTTTCAGGATGGTGAATTTTGTGTCGTATAAATGTCATTAAAGAAACCGTTTCTTGTGATTGTGCAACACCATTTCTTTCTGGATTCCAATTTTTATTTAACGGTATTTTATAGTTTTTGTTTAACCAATTATCAAAATCTTTACAAGAATTACAAGCACTAATTTCCATTAAATAACCATATAACTCATTAAAGAATTCTATAGTGGGATAGTTAAATGCAAAATAATTTATCTCACCCCACGATGGACTCCACGGAAATAATGGTTTCGTTTTGGGGTACTTTTGAATAGAATTCTCATTTGTTTTATTGCAAATAAAGGCGGACACATTACTTCTGTTGATTAAATTTTTATAAAAAATTGGAGAATGTGTTGTAATAAATATTTGATATTTTTCATTTTCAGATAAATCATGCAAATATTCAGCTAATTTTTCCTGCAATAATAGATGTAAATGAAGTTCAGGTTCATCTATTAAAATAAGTAGTTTTTCTTTTGAAAGCGATGCGAGTGTATCAAGAAAAAGCAAAGAATAAATCATTTCAAT
>JBBIRP010000061.1:0-10322 GCA_037441745.1 Ignavibacteriales bacterium | reverse complement strand
TACCAATGAGAATAGCTTTTCTAAATTTGCTTATTAATGAATGCAATTCGTTTTCGTTTTTATCATCAACATCATTCGACGAAGTGTAGAGATTGACGTCGGTATGATTTTAGTAATCCGAGAAATTGTCATCATCATATCAACTCTAATTTGTTATATCTTAATAGAATCTATCTGGAAGCGAGATCAAAAACCTTCTAAGAAACTTGGTTTTGCAATCGTTATAGCTATTGTTATGGGGGCTGCAACTGGTTTACTTTTTCTTATTTCCCCTTCGGGGTTTGAAATAAAAGTTTCTACACTGATTCCACTAGGGTTTGATTCTGTAGTGTGGGCAAACATTTATAGTATCGTCATGTGCGTAACGATGCTTTTTATGTTGCTTATACTTCGGGATATAATATTTGCAAAAAGAAGGAGAGAAACTAAACGGAACTTTGTTATTTTGTTAATTCTAATTGTCACATCAGCTTTAGTTACTCTGATATCTAAAGCTACTGATATCGGAATAATCCCTAATATATTGTACCTCTCGTCAATCCTTGCAATGATTTTAAATTCTTTACGTGTTTCGTGGATCGTTTATCTTTCTAAGCGTGAAAAAATTTTAAGTCTTGTTTATGGATTTTTACTTTTTTGTATTTTTATCATAATCAGAATAATAACCTTGAGCGATTCAACGTTCGTTGGGCAATCGTTATTATTTTATTCACATGCGTTACGTTCATTTATTTCATCTGTTGGTTTGTTCGTGACTATGTATTTTGGTATGACATTCGTTAGTACATTATTTCATTTACCGACTGCCGAAGCTTTTGATCGTAAAATTAGTGAGGTTTCTTCGCTACATAATTTAAGTAAATTAGTGACACAGGTATTTGATTTTAATGAATTAGTAGAATCGGTAACTACAATGACCCTTGATGTGTGTGGAGCAAAAAGTGCTTGGCTCGAAATTATTCACTCACAAGAAGTGAGGAATCAGGCAATAAAATATTTTAAAAACAATTCGCATTTGCCTCAGACAGCAACTATTGCGCATAAGAATATTCCTCTCGAAGAAACAAAATATATAATATCTTCTATAAATGAGAGTTTACGTCAGCAAGTCATTACATCACGCAAGCCTTTAGTAGTTGACAGCGTCGGAGATGATAAGAGGACAAAGAATTTGGCTGCGATTGATAACAAGTTTAGTTCATTAGCTATTGTTCCCCTTGTTTCTCACGATAACGTAATTGGAATACTTTACGCTACAAAAGATGTGGAATATGGTTTTGATAAAGATGATATTGATGTAATATCAGCATTCGCAGATCAAGCAACGATTGCAATCGAAAACTCAAGATTGATCGAAAAATCTATTGAGCGCGAGCGGTTAATGCGAGAAATCATGCTGGCTCAGGATATGCAAAAGAAATTACTTCCACAAGAATTACCGCAATTGCCAGAGATTGAACTTGAAGCTATTTCCACACCAGCATTTGAAGTAGGAGGTGATTATTATGATTTTTTAATGATTAATGATACTAAACTAGGAGTCTTAGTCGGGGATGTTTCGGGTAAAGGAGTTTCTGCTGCATTTTATATGGCAGAGATGAAAGGTATTTTCCAGTCGTTAGGTAAATTACATAGGGAACCGAAAGATTTTTTAATCAATGCACAGAAAGCTTTGATAAAAACGATTGACAAAAGGTCTTTCATTAGTGTAATTTACGCAGTGATCGATCTATCTTCAGGTAAAATGAAAGTTTCACGTGCAGGGCATTGTCCGATGTTGCTTATGACAGATGATGGTGTTGAATACATTCGACCAACTGGATTGGGATTAGGAATGGGGACTAATGAACTTTTTGAAAAAAATATCGAACAATCCGAGATTCAACTCCAGAATGGGGACGTAATTGTATTTTATACAGATGGAATCACAGAAGCAAGACAATTTGATGGTGACGAATATGGTTACGAAAAACTCAAAGATGTCCTTCGTTCAGCAAAAAACAATTCGGCAATGGAAATTCGAGATTTAATTATTGCGGATGTAGACAGACATATGAATCATACTCCACCCGAAGATGATTTAACAATAGTGGTTATGAAGTGGAAGGGAAATAAAAAATTCTTTTGAAAATTAATTAGGAGATTATATGAGTAACTTCAAAGTAGAAATTCGAGAAATCCAAGATATTAAAATTATCGATCTGAGGGGATACCTTGATGCCCATACTGCACCAGAGTTGGAAAAAGTATTTCAAACTCTCATGGAGGGGAAAAAATTTAACATCGTTGTGAATTGTAAAGAATTAAATTACATCAGTAGTGCCGGACTTGGTGTTTTTATGGCTTATATTGAGGATGTAAGGAAAAATAATGGTGATATTAAACTAACCAACATGTCACCAAAAGTTTATAACATATTTGATCTTCTCGGTTTTCCACTTCTTTACGATATAACAAAGGATGAAGCAGAAGCAATAAGGAAGTTTACATCCTTTAAGAAATAGTATGAACTATTTCTTCGATTTACCGAAAGCAACATCTATATGAGCACATTAAATTTTAAGATTAAAAGTCAGACTGAAAAGCTAAGCATCGTACGAGATTTCATAACTGAAGCAGCTTGTAATTTTGGTTTTGATGATGAATCAGCTAGTAACATTGCACTGGCTGTTGATGAAGCCTGCACAAATATTATTAAGCATGCGTATGAGAATCAACCAGACCATGAGATTGACATTAGTCTGCGAATGAATAATCAAGTCTTTGAAATTGTCGTTACGCATCAAGGTAAGTTATTTGATCCCCGATTGTTTAAATCTCCTGATATTAAGGATTATATTGCTCATCCACGTCGAGGAGGTTTGGGAATTCGTATTATGAAATTATTGATGGATGATGTTGAGTACAAAATATTGCCCGATAAAAAATGTGAAGTCCATCTTAGAAAAAAACTAACATCAGAAACTTTAAGATCAAGATGAAGTTATTTCAACCTTTTCCAATTAAGAAAACGTCATCAGAAGATGCTTTTGATCTCGGTTCTCTTTTTGAATTTAGTGCAGTAGTAAATTCTTCGCTCGATCTTAAGTTCATTCTTAATCATTTTCTTCTGACGTTGATGGGTAAACTAATGGCGCTTAGGGGAATTATACTTCTTGAAACACGACCAAATGTTTTTAGAGTCGAAAACATTAAGGGTTTACCATCCGATTTGTTGAATAAGGATTTCAAATTTGCTAAAATTCCTAAAAGATACATTTATGTTGAACCTAAAAGTTTAAAAAGATTACCATGGTTGAAAAACTTTGAAAAATGGGGAATCAAACTTATTATTCCACTGATTTCACAAAACCATATCGTTGGTTTATCAGGATTTCTACCACTCAATCCGAAGAAGAAGTTAAATAATCAAGAAGTAACTTACATAAAGTCCATATCAAATATTGCTGCGATTGCGATTGAGAAAGGTTTATTTATCTCAGAACTTGCGAATGTAAATAAGCAGCTTGATCGAAAGATACAAGAACTCAAAACGTTGTTTGAACTTGGTAAAGAGTTCAATGTAATATTAGATTCTGACCGTATAATTAAGCTCCTCGTTTATTCTGTAACCGGACAAATTGGTGTGAACCGATATGCTATTTGTCTTCTTCAAGATGGGAAGATGGCTGTGAACATTTCAAAACTCGATGGTGAAATAGATGAAGATCTTTGTTTGTATTTAAAAACAATTTCAAAGCCTTTGCTACTTGATGATGAACCAATCAGAAGTGAAGAGCAAGGTTGGCAAAAGAAGTTAAGACATTTAGGTATTAAAGTACTAATCCCTTTACAACTTCAAAACGAAACAAAAGGTTTACTAGCATTAGGTAATAAACTAAATAACGAAATATATACTCATAAGGATTTTGAATTTCTTTCTTCACTTGGGAATCTTGCTTTAATTTCGTTGGAAAATGTTAGATTATTTAGTGAAGCTCTTGAGAAACAAAGACTTGAGAACGAATTACTTATAGCTCGTGAGATACAGAAGGGTTTACTGCCAGCTTCCCTACCAGAAATTCCAAACTTTGATATAGCTGCAACAAATATTTCATCGAAGCAAGTAGGTGGTGATTATTACGATGTGATTACGTTAAATTCAAATTGTTTTATGATTGCGATAGGCGATGTTTCAGGAAAAGGTACACCGGCATCTCTTCTAATGGCAAACCTACAAGCAACAATTCGTGCACTTATCCCTCTCGGATTATCTCTTCCTGAATTGACATGTAGAGTCAACAATCTTATTAATGAAAATACAATATCGGGACGTTTTATAACTTTCTTTTGGGGGATTTTGAGTGCTGAAGATGGGATACTGAAATACGTAAATGCCGGGCATAACCCACCAATTTTAGTCCATACAGATGGTACATGCGAAAGATTAGATAAAGGGGGGATTATATTAGGTATTATGAAAACTGCAGTACCTTATCTTGAGGGAGAAGTCAAATTCAGAAAAGGGGATGTACTTGTATGTTTTACTGATGGTGTAAGTGAAGCAATGAACGAATTCAATGAAGAATTGGGTGAAACTACAATTTTAGAGCTGACTAAATCATCAATTGGAGAATCGGCACAGATTATTCTAGGAAGAATTATTGACGCAGTAAAACAATATAGTCAAAGTACCTCGCAATCAGATGATATTACATTGATTGTTCTCAAAGCAAAATGTTAAAATTGTTTTGTGAAGAAATAGTACGGTAATGATTGGCACATAATAGGTTCCACACCGCATTACTTGTTTTTTAAGATTGTACCTCTTATCTTTTTCCATTATATTTTATGAATAATGATGGAACGTAATAAAGCCGAACAAAGAAATTGGACTGTTTTGGATTTAATTGAGTGGAGTACAAAATATCTTTCCGATAAAGGCTTCGATGATGCGAGATTAAATGTTGAATTATTACTTTGTCATGTACTAAATTGCCAGAGGATAGACCTCTACCTTCGGTACGATATGATGCTTAAACCTGATGAACTGAAAGCATATAGAGAACTTTTCAAACGGCGGTTGTCGCATGAACCACTTCAATACATTTTGGGGAAGACTGACTTTATGGGTTTGACGTTTGTAGTAAGACCCGGTGTTTTGATCCCACGCCCCGAAACTGAAGTTCTAGTCGAAATTATTATAAATAAGTACAAACAACATCCTGATGATATGATTCGTTTTATGGATATCGGAGTTGGATCGGGGTGCATTGCAGTAAGTATTGCCAAATATATTCCGAAAGCAATAGTCGAAGCAATTGATGTAAGCGATGTAGCACTCGAAGTTGCGAAAGTTAATATTCAGAATCACCATCTTGAAGATCGAGTATCTTTAATGAATGCTGATATTTTTGGTAAGTTACCAAAATTCCAAAATTACCCATTCGATGTTCTAGTATCGAATCCTCCCTATATCTCAAAAGATGAATTTAATGATCTTCAACCTGAAGTTAAAGATTTTGAACCAAATATTGCGAGTACAGATTTTGCAAATGGCTTAACTTTTTTTAAAGCGATTGCAGATAAAGGTAAAGATTTACTTCATTATGGTGGGTTAGTGTTCCTCGAAATTGGATATAATCAGAGTTTGGAAGTTACTAAAATATTTCAAGATGCAAATTATAAAAATATCGAAGTATATCGTGATTATTCAAACTTAGAAAGAGTTATCAAGGCACAAGTGAATTAATATATGCGAGTTCTAATACAGCGTGTAAGAGAGGCAAGCGTCACTATCAACAATTCAATTCATAGTAAGATAGAAAGTGGACTTTTAATTTTTTTAGGGGTTAAAATCGGAGACGACGAAGGTGCTGCAAAATATCTTGCAAAGCGTTGTGCTGATCTAAGAATCTTTGAAGATAATCAAGGCAAAATGAATTTATCTGTCAAAGAAATATCCGGTGCGGTATTAGTAGTTTCCCAATTTACATTGTATGCTGATACTCGGAGAGGAAATAGACCCAGTTTTACAGACGCCGCAGCGTCGGAATTTGCAGAAGATTTGTACAATAAATTTGTTTTTTACTTAAAAAATGAGTTAAGTTCTGATAAAGTTAAAACAGGCGTCTTTGGAGCTATGATGGATATAAAATTGATAAATAATGGTCCAGTGACTGTTATGATTGATAGTAAATAATTACAAATAACCAGAGAGATTTAACATGTTAATAAGAAGTCTATGCGTGATTATATTAGTATCAAGTCAGGTACAATCGCAGAAGTGGACAGAATTTAATACAAAATATTTCCTAGTTCGATATGAAAAAAACATTCCTCAAGGTTCATTGCAATACATAAATGATGAGTTGACAAAAGTATATAAAAGTTATGAGAAGACATTTGGTCGTGCAAATAAAAAGTTAGAAATATTCGTGTGTGCTACTGTGTCAACATTTAAGAGTAAATCTGGTAGTAGGATTTTTGAAGATGCTGATGTCGTCGACGGAATTATATATCTTGTTGTCCCTAGGACGGTCGAGCAAAAAACAAATTTTCATTTAAAAGTTGTTAAACGGATTATTGCTTGTGTTATCTTGGAACAAAATCCTAATATTCCGAAATGGTTAGCTGAGTCGTATTCATTATATGCAGGTGGATATTTAGATAATTTTGGAGAACCTGCAAGATTCAATATCTCGAGCTTTTACGATTTGAACGAAGATTATAATCACGCTACTAGTAAAAAAGATATTAAGGAACTTTATGCAAAATTAGCTGCAACTGGAAAATTCTTAATCGATAGGTATGGTGACCTAAAAGTTGAAAGAATGTTGCATTCATTCGATAGCCGAAAAACCTTTGAGGAAGTTTTTGAGACATCATTCAATGAAAAAATGTCCGATATTGAAAAAGCTTGGGTTAAAGCACTACAGAATCAAGAGTTAAGATGAAACGTATGCCTCGGATATTATTACTTTTTCTTGATGGCGTTGGAATTGGGAAGAAGGATAACAAAATCAATCCGTTCTTTAGAGCAAACTTACCTATTATGCAAACTTTTTGGAATGGTATAGTCCCGCATCTTCGTGATGCCAGGCGAGAAAATTCAATTGTATCATTAGCTCCGATCGATGCAACACTTGGAATTCCGAATATTCCACAAAGCGGAACAGGTCAATCTTCGCTTTTGACTGGAATAAATGCACCACAATTAATTGGAAAGCATTTTGGACCTTACCTTTATTCATCTTTAAAACCAATCGTTGCTGAAAATAATATTTTTAAACAATTAGCTGAAAAGGGACATAAATGTTTTTATGCGAATGCTTTCCCTCGTCAATATTTTGAGTACTTGAAAGCAAAAAATAGGCCAACGGCGATAACATATGCTTGGTTATCGTCTGGGGGAAAATTAAATGATTCTAAATCATTAGAGTCAGCCGAATCGATTTCTGCTGATATCACAAATCAAAGATGGCATCAGCTTGGTTATCCTCAAATTCCAATTGTTCAACCACGGACTGCTGGAATTAGATTATCGAATATGTTGGAGAAATATGATTTTGTTATCTACGAATATTTCTTTACCGATCATGCAGGGCATAGTCAATCAATGAAAGAAGCCGTCGCTATTCTTGAAACACTTGATGAATTTATCGGCGGTATTATACAAGAATTCGATTTAAAATCAAATATATTTGTCATTACGAGTGATCATGGAAATATCGAAGACCTATCTACCAAAAGTCACACGAGAAATCCTGTTCCATTTATCGTTTATGGTAAATATCATCGTAAAATTGCATTAGCTGCAAAGGAGATAACGGATGTTGCAAAAATTATTGTAGAGCAATTGGAATAATAATTATTTGGGAGTACCATTATTGCTTAAAAATCGTCCGGCAGTAAGATTTATAATTCCATTCATAATTGGGATTTTAATGGGCTGGAAATCTGAAATCCCAATTTACACGATATTAATATGTATCGTCTGTCTTATCCTGATTTATATCTTGTTGTCAAAATATGAAAGATTTCAATTGTATTTACCTGGGATTTTATTCTTAATTCTTTTACTCTTTGGTTGTTTAAAAATTAACTTTGATGCAAAATATATAGTTGATGACAATATATTGAATTATATTGAGGATGGTAAAAATATTATTCTTCTAGGGGAGGTTACTGAACTTCCAAGAAAATCTGAGCATTCAATTAGATTTGTTATCAAAGCTGAATCGCTTTATTATAACAATAGACCAACCAAAGTTAGCGGTGGAGTGTTAGCAGTTATTTTGCAAAGTAAGATCGAAACTTCAGTTTTAAAGATGTTAACGTATGGAAGAATAATAAAACTTAAAGGTGAACTAACTTCCGTTCAAACGGCTCGTAATCCTGGGGAATTCGACTTCAAAAATTATCTAAATCTAAATGGAATATATGCTCTTTTTTATCCAGATAAGATTGATGAGTCGGATATTAGTGTGAACAATAGCCAGAACTTTAAAAATTCATTTGTTTATCCTGTTCGTCGTTCTATTGCGAAAAAATTAGATGGCTTCATCGGTGGGGAGGAATCGAAATTCCTAAAGGGCTTGATAATTGGTGAGAGAAGTGAAATACCACTTGAAATAAAAACGGCATTTATTAATTCAGGAGTAATGCACATACTTGCGGTTTCGGGACTCCATGTAGCAATTGTGACATTAATCTTACTTGTCATTTTCCAAGTTTTACGGATTCCCGAAAAGGTGAGAATAATTTTAACTTCTGTTCTTCTAATCTATTATATATTTTTAACAGGAAGCGCTCCATCTGTAACAAGATCTGTTATAATGGCGGTCGTTTTTCTATTTGGGAAATTGCTTGAACGTAAAAGTGATATTTATAATACACTTGCGTTTTCTGCAGTAATAATTTTATTAATAGATGCTAAGGAACTATTTCAGCCGGGATTTCAACTTTCGTTTGTCGCCGTATTATCGATAGTTTATCTTTTTCCGAAGGTCTATAGCCTTCGTGAGTTTTTACCAGAAAGGGTTCGGGAATTTAGAATTATTAAAATCATTTTTTCATTGTTTTCTATTTCTGTTGCAGCAGGAATTGGCACACTCCCATTTGTTTCTGTGTATTTTAATAAAATATCTTTAATAAGTTTTCTGGCGAATCTCATAATCGTACCATTAGTTAATGTTGTATTGGCACTTGGAATGTTGACTACAATTTTAGCTTATGTATGTAATTGGTTAGCATCGATTTATGCTGAAGTTACTTCATTCATCGCGTGGTTATTATTAAAATGTGTAAGTTTCTTAGGTAGTCTTCCTTTTGCATACATCGATGCCAAATTTTCTTTAGTCTCTCTGTTAATGTTTTATACAATAATTGGAGTAATTATCAACTTTGGCAATCGTGAAGTAATTAAAAGATTTGTAATAGTTTTTCTTATTTTATTAAATCTATGGTTATACAGTGGCTATATTTTTAATGATAAACAACATCGTTTATCTGTTACTTTTTTAGATGTCGGACAGGGGGATGCTATCTTCATCGAATTTCCAGATAACAAAACTATGTTGGTCGATGGTGGACCGAAGACGTTTGGAATGGATGCAGGAATTAGATTTATAATTCCATTTTTAAAATATGAGCATATTAGAAAGATCAATACAATCATAGTAACCCATCCTGACGCCGATCATCTTGGTGGTATCCCAACAATTATGAGATATCTTGAAGTTGAACAGATTCGTGATACAAAGTTTAATTGTCAGACTGTTTTATGTCAGGATTATAAAAAAGTCATCGATTCGATCAATGTTACACATTTTATACAAGATCATCTTTCAGCAATTGATCTATCTGATACATACAGAGTGTATGTATTAAATCCTTCAGGTACCAGCTCAACAAATGGTCTTTATCGATTGCAAGATGAGAATAATAAATCGATTGTTTTAAAGATTGTATTTGGGAAAACATCTTTATTGTTGACAGGAGATGCTGAATTTGAAGCTGAAGCCCTGATGAACAAAAGATTTGGGGATTTCTTGAGGAGTGATATACTAAAAGTTGCCCATCATGGTAGTAAAAATGGCACATCCGATGATTATCTTCGATACGTGAAGCCGAAGAAGGCTGTTATATCCGTTGGAGAAAAGAATAAATTTGGCCACCCCTCTGAAGAAGTGATTGAGCGTTTGAAAAAGTATGGTTGTGAGATAATTAGGACTGATAAATCAGGAGCAGTTATTTTCGAATCAGATGGAGAACGATGGGAAGTAATAAATTGGAAGTAATAATTATATTTTTGACGATGGGCATAAGTCGTTTATAACACA
>JBBIRP010000060.1:0-10432 GCA_037441745.1 Ignavibacteriales bacterium | reverse complement strand
GAAGCAACAAAAAGAGCAGGACTTGAACCTAAATGGGTTCCTATCCGTGGTGGTACTGATGGTTCAAGACTTACAGCTATGGGACTTCCTTGTCCCAATATCTTCACGGGTGGTAAGAACTTCCACGGTAAAACTGAGTGGGCTTCACTGGAAGGAATGGAGAAATCGGTTGAGACACTTGTAAATCTCGTACAAGTGTGGGTAGAAAAAAGTAAAAATTTATAAACCAAAACATTCTTATTGATTTTCTCAATAAAATAAATTTTGACTAGAATAAAATAATCTTTAACTTCAAATATTTTTAACAATAAACGATGTGAGAGCCAAATGGAACAACAAACCAGCACAATAAGTGGTTTACCAGAAAATGCCTATAAAGAACTAAAAGATGGCGAAACCTATTGCCCTATAATGGACCCAATAAAAGATTATCCCGAAATCACGGGATGGTCTGTGGGTTGGGGACTTGTAATGGCAGTCCTTTTTTCTGCTGCAGCAGCATACTCTGGTTTAAAAATCGGGCAGGTTTTTGAAGCTGCAATACCGATCGCAATACTTGCCGTAGGTATATCAGCTGCATTCAAGAAGAAGAACGCACTTGGACAAAATGTAATCATCCAATCTATCGGCGCATGTTCGGGTGTTATTGTTGCAGGTGCAATTTTTACTATTCCCGCACTGTACATCTTAGACCTCGATGCAAGTTTCTGGCAAATGTTTATGGCATCCGCACTCGGTGGTTTTCTTGGGATTTTATTTCTTATTCCTTTTAGAAAATATTTTGTAAAAGATATGCACGGGAAATTCCCATTCCCAGAAGCAACCGCAACTACTGAAATCCTTGTCGCAGGTGAAAAAGGTGGTAAACAGGCAACCGTATTAGCAATTGCAGGTTTAATTGGAGGTGCTTTCGATTTCTTGTTCAGCGCTTTTGGAGCTTGGTCAGAAGTAATAACATCTCGAATGTTTAGTATCGGAGAAGTGATAGCTGAGAAGTTCAGATTAGTTACTAGATTAAATGTATCTGCAATGGTTTTTGGTTTGGGTTACATCGTTGGTTTGAAATATTCTGCCATCATAGCTGCTGGCTCATTCCTTTCTTGGTTCGTTTTTGTTCCACTCGTCTACGAAATTGGTCAGAATCTAACAATACCACTTGGTGCGACTGCCACAAAGCTGATTTCTGCAATGAGCGCTGAAGAAATCTTCCGTGTCTATGTTCGTCCAATTGGAATCGGAGGAATTGCAATGGCTGGTATTATCGGGATAATACGTTCATCAAAAATCATTGGTGGCGCATTTAAACTTGCTTACAGAGAAATATTCCATCATCGAGCAGGTGTTGAAAATACTCCCATACGATGGCAAACGGACTTGAGAATGAATTTTATTGTTGTACTAATCCTTCTAACTGCTTTATTGACGTTTGTATTTTTCTATGGAGGTGTAGTTTTCAATTTTACACATGCATTAGTTGGACTGTTAATTGTCTTTATAATCTCCTTTCTTTTTACAACAGTTGCTGCAAATGCGATCGCTATTGTAGGCACAAACCCGGTCTCGGGCATGACATTGATGACATTAATCTTATCTTCTTTTGTTTTAGTACGCATAGGTCTTACTGGAAACTCTGGTATGATTAGTGCAATGATTATCGGTGGTGTCGTCTGTACAGCTCTTTCTGTTGCTGGTGGATTCATAACAGACTTGAAGATTGGATACTGGTTAGGTTCAACACCGAAGAAGCAAGAAACATGGAAATTCTTAGGTGTATTAATATCAGCCGCGACTGTAGGAGGAGTAATCATGATTTTAAACCAAACTTATGGTTTTAAAGGACCTGATGCAATGGTTGCACCACAAGCAAATGCAATGGCAGCTGTAATAAAACCACTAATGTCGGATGTTCCGACTCCTTGGATACTATACATCATCGGTGCAATAATCGCGTTACTTTTAGTTATTTTAAAAGTTCCACCTTTAGCATTTGCCCTTGGAATGTATATTCCACAAGAATTAAATGTACCGTTAGTATTTGGTGGTTTTGTTGCATGGTTTGTTTCGACGAGAACAAAAAACGAAAGACTAAACAACGCTCGTTTACAGCGGGGAACACTTATCGCATCGGGTTTCATAGCGGGCGGTGCATTGTTAGGTGTCATAAATGCATTACTTCGCTTCGTTGATCAACAATGGAAATTTGGGTATTCATCTTGGTATAATACCAACTGGGCAGAATCTACAAATGGGGAAATTTTAGGTCTGATTATGTTTATCCTACTGTTTGCTTATGCGATGTGGGATTCAATTAGAGCAAAAGAAGAATAGTTTATAAAAACCGTCGCCCAAAAAATATATGTTACATTTTTTTATAATGAGGGAGATCTATGTGTCTTTTCAAAATTGGTTTTTGTATTATACTTTTTCAGGTAGTTGAAGCACAAGTAAAATTTTTCCCATACCTAGAAAATTTCGATAGTGTCTTAATACCAACATTACCTCAAAATTGGTCAACATCAACCAATCGGGTATCTACTGGTGATTTTACAACTACGAAATCAACTCCACATTCCGATTCAAATGCAGTCTTTAGTACTAATTCTAAAGTAAATCAAATTCTTATCTCCCCTATCCTGGATTTTTCAGGTAAAGAGGTAGATAGTTTAGAATTTTGGGAGAGACGTTCAAGCAGTCATAATTCAGGCTTGCTAATAGAAGCCTCTACGGATGTAGGCTCAACATTTACTATTAACTTGAGTGACACTCTACAAAATCCGGGAACAACTTCGTATGTATTACGTAAGCTAAAGCTCCCGACTTTACTTAATAACCAATCTTCTGTAAAATTCCGATGGAACGTTATTGGTAATGGTACGGGTGCAACTGGCACTATTCGATTCGATGACATTAAAATCTCTGCAAGATATAATTACGACGCAGCCGTAACATATATTTACTTTCAACCGGATTTCCCAATCACAGGTGATTCAGTTACTGTAATGGCTACTATAAAAAATGTTGGTTTACAAACAATAGAAAACTTCGCTGTTGAGTTTTATGACGATCTGAATAGTAATTTACAACCAGAACCATCTGAACTTTTTAGTAGCACTATCATTCACCAACCTATTATTAAAGGCGATACGATGAAAATTCAATCATCACTCAACAATGTAGCATTTAGGGACTATTCAATTATTGTTAAAGTAATACATCCAAGCGACCAGAATATTTTTAACGATACTAAATGTTCAATCCTTTCAATCGGTCTACCCCGCTTTTCAATAATCATTAACGAAATTATGTATGCACCCAACAGCCCGGAACCTGAATGGATAGAAATTTATAATAAAACCAACGATAGTATTAATCTTAAGAACTGGAAAATCAGCAATCGTAATACTACTTCAAAATATACATTGTCGAGTAACTCAACAATATTTCAACCAAAAGAATATTGCATCATAACGAAAGATGCCTCGTTGTTTACAGCAATCCACCCCGATCTTCCATGTCAGATCATCCAAGTCAACTCAATGCCAACTTATACATTCAACAACTCGGGAGATGCTGTTGTCCTCTTTGATCATCGTGGAGCTGTTATGGACAGCGTAAAATATTCACCCACATGGGGTGGAATTGAAGGACGTTCATTAGAACGAATAGAAGCGGCTGGAAATTCAAATGACTCGACAAATTGGGGAACTTCAACCGATTCTTCTGGTTCATCGCCCGGATTCCAAAATTATTTAACCCCACTTGATAACAATTTGCAAATCACTAATATAACCTCATACCAAGAATCTATTGATACACTCATCATCACCATTGTTGTGCGCAATGCTGGATATAAAATTGTCGAACGTTTTAAATGTTCTCTGTATCATGACCTAAATGACAATCTGATAGCAGAGCACGATGAGTTACTACAAACACAGGATGTCATTTTCACAATTTTATTTAAAGATTCTATTAAAATTAATTTTACCTGGATAAATCCTCCATCTGGAAGGAAAAGTATCATCGGTTTAATTGAAAATGAAGATGATATGCGTAGTGTAGATAATAGCCTATATAAAGAAATAAGAAATCCTTTTCATAAAAATTCTCTAATCATAAATGAAATTATGTACAAACCGAAAAGTGGAGAGGCTGAGTACGTTGAATTATATAATCCAAATGATACAAGCATAGATATCTATGAATGGAGATTAGCCGACTTTAAGGATATCAGTAAACCATCAAAATATATCATTTGCCAAAATCCTTATATAATTAACAGTAGAAATTATCTAGTGGTTGCTTTTGATTCATCAATTTATAATCGGTTCGTGTATCTTCAAGATACTATATACCATATTATCATTAAACAGGGAATTGTTAGTTTAAACAATAATAGTGACGATGTAGTATTAACAGACCTTACAGGGACAACGATAGATAGTGTTCACTATTTTCCATCTTGGCATAATCCAGATATTGAGGATGTTACAGGGAGATCACTTGAGAGAATTAATCCAAAATTACCGAGTAACGACTCGAGAAATTGGAGTACATGTGCAAATTCATTAGGTGGTACGCCAGGTAATCAAAACAGCCTATTTACAATGTCAATACCAAGTGATGCTACAATGTCGCTTTCGCCAAATCCATTCTCTCCCGACGAAGATGGATTTGAAGATTTTACCATACTATCATACAAACTCCCGTTGACAACGTCATTAATTAGAATCAAAATCTTTGATTCAAAGGGGAGACTCGTACGCACCCTCGCAAATAGTGAACCAAGCAGTTCAACGGGAGAGATAGTATGGGATGGATATAACGATCAACATCAAAGAGTGCATGTCGGTATTTATATAATTTTACTTGAGGCACTCGATGGTTTTGGTGGAAACATTCAAAATGTGAAGGGAACGGTTGTGGTAGCTACAAAACTTTAGTAAAAGTGACTTTATCAGGAACTAATTAACTATTCTTGGTAACATCCTTACCAATGATGTTCAATATAAATCTTTTGAAAAGAAAAATATTTCTGAAGTTTTTAATTACATCAATATGTGAATAAATTTATAGGAGCTTCTTTTAATAACAAAACTTTCTAACGGATAAGATATACCTGTCGAAATGGATAAAATACGAATTGTACAAAAGACTTATCTCATATCAGAAGAAGAATTATTGAAAGCTATCGAATCCAGCGGATACATTACCTTTCTGTTACGAATAAGAAATATATTTCTCGTCACGCTGATACATAGTGGAACAAATGCTATTAGCGATAATCAGCTTACTGCGCTGATGGTTTCCGAAGGATTTCTAACTTAGGGCGGCATGTCGATTAAAGCAATTAAAACAACTGCTGAAGATCTAAAAGAAATGACAAACTTACATGTTGCGGGTAGAGCAGCTGAATTATTAAAATATTTTGCTGAAATATGCATCGTGAAAAATATACCAGTAGTAACACGACCTGTCGGTTTAGCATGTCACATTGGTGTAAAGAGATTTCTACCACACATACATCAATGACAATACATTGCCGGTGCAATGCCAAGGGTTTATGAGTATCGAAAGTCAGTTGGTGGATTCAAGTTCGTTGAAAAACCTCCCGTCTTAAGAATCTTCTTTTGATAAACTATATATAATTGGGGTAACAAATTGACAGATGCATATAAGAAAGGTTTTGGTTCGTTGTTTTAAAAATTATTCTAAGATTTTTTATCGGAAGCCTTAGAAGTTTTCACTGAATCTTTTATCTTCGATTCTTGCTTTTGTTCAGTTTTCTTCTCAGGCTTTGAAGTTTTTATGTTAAATGAATTAGACTTATTCTTATAATCGGTTATATAAAATCCACTTCCTCTGAACACTAAACCCATCCCTCCACCAATGATTCGTACTAATGAACCCTTTTTGCACGAAGGACAAATTTTTAGTGGTTCTTCGGATATTTTTTGCATTTCCTCAAATTCATAGTTGCAAGATTTACAGCGGTAATGATATGTAGGCATTTTTTTACTGATTATTGATTTGTAAATTAATTTTATGTTAATATACAAAGTTATTGAATGATAAACAAAATATTGAAAATAGAAATCATAAAAAATTTTTCCTATCATAATGACTCACTGTAAGACATAAACAATAAAAGAAAGCTTGCAACTCAATCAATAAATTAGTACATTTATTCTTGGTAATTTAAGTTATCATTCACGGAGAGGTGGGTGAGTGGCTGAAACCAACGGTTTGCTAAACCGTCGTACGGGGTAAACCTGTACCGAGAGTTCAAATCTCTCCCTCTCCGCAAATATTCATGAGGCATGTATCTGCTCCTTGATTATACTTATCTTTCTTCATATATTCTTTTCTCTATAAAAACAATTATAATTTTTTATTTAATAAAATTCCTTTAGTATTGTAAAAATTATACTCGATGATGTTATAATGTTTAATCACAGTACAAAACTAAATTTACGCTTCGACCGTAATGAATTCTCAGGTAGCTTTGGAGATATTGGAACAGACTTCCCACTGATAATAGGGCTGATACTAGCTTGCGGTTTGGATTCTTCGAGTACATTAATAATGTTTGGTATTATGCAAATAATAACTGGTTTAATTTATGGAATACCGATGCCAGTTCAACCACTAAAAGCAATGGCAGTAATAATGATCGCACAAAAACTAAGCGGTAACCTTCTGTACGGTGCTGGTTTAGCTATTGGTGTAACAATGCTCTTTCTTACGGTATCTGGCTTGCTCCAATGGTTAGCAAAATTTATCCCAAAAAGTGTTGTCAGGGGAATTCAATTTGGGTTGGGTTTTGCACTTGCAACCCTTGCATTGAAAAATTATGTATTATCCGATGCAGCTCCAGGGTACATTTTAGCTGTGGTGAGCTTCATAATAGCTATAATCTTACTTGGAAATCGGAAATATCCACCCGCCATTTTTATTATATTTGTTGGTTTGGCGTACTCATTTATATTTAAAATTGATTTTGGAACTGTCTATCACAACGTTCATTTATCACTACCTAAATTGCACATACCAAACGCTAACGATATTCTCCAAGGATTTTTATTCTTAACATTACCACAACTTCCGTTATCGATTTCAAATTCAATTATCGCTACACAACAGACAGTGGCTGATTTTTTCCCAGAAAGACAAATCAGTCTCAAAAAAATTGGAACAACTTATTCTATAATGAATTTAATTCTTCCTTTTTTTTGTGGAATACCAAATTGTCACGGTGCAGGAGGTTTAGCTGGACATTATACCTTTGGGGCAAGAACTGGGGGGTCGGTAGTTATCTATGGATCAATGTATTTAATTCTTGGACTATTCTTCATTAAAAGTTTTAATGAAATCATTAATGCATTCCCACTTCCTATCTTGGGAATCATTCTCCTATTCGAAAGCTTATCATTGATGATATTAATAAAAGATATCGCAAGTTCAAAAACTGAACTTTTTATTTGCCTCCTTGTTGCATTGATTTCAATTGGTCTACCACAAGGATATGTAATCGGACTTTTGACAGGCACTGTTCTCTGGCACTTGATACAACGAGGGTGGATTTCAAAGTCAAATTAAGAATTTATTTTTTGTAAATATAAAGTTCTTGTCCCGGTTTAACAGCAATAGTTTTCAACAAATTCCACTTGATGATTTGTTGAGGTGTCACATTATATTTCTTTGCGATTGTAGTCATTGTTTCACCTTTCTCGACTGTATGAACGATCAGTTCACCTTCTTCATCCGCAGGGGGTACTTTATTTTCCTCAACTTTTTGCCCGGGTATAGATGGTTTTGACTGTATTTCTGGTTTTGTCTCATTTTTTGTTGGTGGTTCTTTATGAACTTCGGTCTTTTCTTTCACCGGTTCTTTCACAGGTGGAGCAGGGGGAGTTCCCTTTTTTTCGACTGGAGTTGAACTTTCTTTAGTTGGTTTTTCTTTTACTTTTTCAGTTACAGGCGTTTCAGCAGCTGGTTCGACATATTTGGGAATTCCAAGAGATTTCTCAATTGGTTTGAAAAGCTGTTGTGCGGTCCACTTACTGATAACGTACAATTGTGGTGACTTTGATGTACGTATAAAATACTTGGAAGAATCTGGTAATAGTGGATATAGACTTAAAGACACATTCTCAAACCCTTTGATTGAAAGGTTGATTGGTTTTGATTTAATTTCAAGAACAGTATCCACAAAATCATCCGCACGCAAGTTCGAAAGTGTGTTTAAAATAGGATTCATCTCCGTAGTTTCCATCACCTTATCACCCAACTTCCAATTTGCACTATCGTGAGTGAACGTAAATGATTTTGTTCCAATTGTAATATCCAATTGACTGATGGACTCAGCGGTTGTACGAACGATAGAACGATCACGCCAATCTCTAACATTTTTATTGACAGTCCATGTATCGATCCCTTCACCTAAGTAAACATCTTTTGAATCTGGTAATCGGAAGTAAACTTCTGAAAATGATGGACCCATCTTGCCAATAATTATAGTAGATGTTTTACCGGTTCGATCTGTAAATGTAATGCGTGTTCCCGTTGTATCAACTTGGAAAAGATGTTGTTTTTCAGGATTCGATGAAATTAAACTCCCTACTTTAAATTTCGAAAAACCATTCAATAATTGGGCAACAGCAATTGGATCCGCGGATGCGTTTAGTGGTGATGTAACTTCCCACTTTCCACCGATATTTTCAAGAACAACAAAGTTTGTTGGTTGTTTTATCTCAATCTTTGCTACTGACGCAGAATCTATCTTGATTAATGAAACTGTTGGTTTGTAACTTACTTCACGTTCGCTTGAAGATGAAAGTAGAAAATAAGCAATGACTGCTAAAATAATTAATACGACTACAAGTAATGTGGTTGATTTATTCATTGCATTTTCCCTCTATTGCTGAATTACAATCCTCTTGATTCAAGTCTTTTACGCATGGAGATACGTAATCTCCAACGAACGATACCAACAACAACGACTATGACTGGCGGAACAGCGAGGTTCAAACTTTTTAGCCAAGTTTTAGTTCCTTCGCTAATTTCATCAAGTGGTTTTACATTACTTTCGCGAGACCGAATCTCCGCTAAACCGATATCATCAGCCAGCCAATCAATAAAATTACTTGCAAGTATAAAATTGTCACGATTTCCACCTGATAGTTGATCTTGAATAAAATCACCATCCCCAACAACAACTATTTTCGATACCTTACCAGTTACAAGTCGGTTAGTTGTATCTATTGTACCTTTGAAACTTGTATCCACACCTATGGGTTTATTACCAAATGCACTTGGAAACGCTCCTTCAACTGCAACAACTAATGGAATACCCGTTTCGCTGAACATCTCCTTAGTTACTTGCATTGTGGGGTTAATGATAAAAACATTTTGCTGCCTACCGCTCTTGTTAGATGATTTGACTAAAACCTGAGCTGTCAAACCCTTTTGCCGTGCCAAACTTGTGTCGATAGAACTCGCAAAATAAAACACGACAGAACTCAAATCTTTTACAATAGGACTTTTCTTATCGAATTCGCTTGCTCTTGGTAGATAATAAAACGGAATTTGATTTTGTATTATCATGAAGCCAGCTTGTTGTTGAACACTTACATAAGCACAGCTCACATCACGGACAAGATCGCTGTTAATTCTTACTCCATACGATTCCAGTAAATCATCAAGATTGACGTTGAGAGGATTTCCGTATTGAGTTTGCAATGTTGCATTTATCTTGTTGATTAGGAATGCAATCTTCCCACCTTTCATAAGATATTGATCAATAAGAAATTTTTCCCAATTTTTAAACGGTTGATTCGGAGCAGCGATAATAAGTACAGCAATATCTGATGGAACTGGTTTACCATCACTAAGATCAACAGTCGATACCTGATATTGTTTAGAAAAAATTTCTTGTAAACGACCCATTTGCTGAAGCGTGGCTTCACCCTGCCCCGTAAGGAACCCAATCTTTTTCAGCTCCTTTGATGTCATCTTCTTAACTGCTGAACTTATTTCATATTCAAGATTGAGCGTGGATTGAATAACAGGGACACGTTCTTGTTTATCTCCATAAAGAAAAACTGCACCCATGTAAGCTTTCTCGATTTGAAGTTTATCTTCCTTCAATACTTGAACTTGAACAGGAGGAACTCCATACCGCTGCGCTTCTTGCTCAATTTCTTCTTTCTTACTCGGGTCAATAAATTCATACTGAAAGTTTCCACCGCCGTATGCATGATACTCATCTAACAAATCTTTCAGATCTCTCCGGTTATTTGCGTACTCAGTCGGTAAATCTGATGTGAAGTAGGCTTTAACTAAAAATTTATCGTCTAATGATTTAACGAGATTTTTACTTGCATCCGAAAGTGTGTAAATACTTCCGCTCGTCATATCGAAACGTTTGAAA
>JBBIRP010000059.1:0-10458 GCA_037441745.1 Ignavibacteriales bacterium | reverse complement strand
TTTGGTCTAATCCTTTTTGGAATAGCCGACGTGACATCTCCATCGGGAATTTGCTCCAACGCTTGCTCAACGATCTTAATGCTTTCTTCCATTTCTCTTATCCGCACCATGTATCTATCCCAGCAATCACCAACAGTTCCCATTTCACCTTTACCGATTTGAGGTTCCCAATCAAATTTATTGTATACTGAATACGGATCATCTCGCCGCAAATCAAAATCTACACCCGAACCACGAAGTACCGGACCAGAACATCCATAAGAGATAGCAACTTCAGCTGGTAAAACACCAACATTTGCAGTACGCTTTATAAAAATATCGTTATAACTCAGAAGGTCATTATATTCCTTGATCTTTGGTTTAAAATATTTACAAAAATCTTTTGCTTTATCTATAAACCCTGGTGGAAGATCATGGGATAAGCCACCAACCCACATATAATTATAGAGAAGTCGGGCACCACATGTCATTTCAAAAAGATCAAGAATCCTTTCTCGGTCTCTGAACATATACAAAAACGGCGTGAAGGCACCAATGTCTAATCCGTAAGTCCCAGCTGCAATTAGATGCGACGCAATACGCTGTAGTTCAGCCATTATAACACGAATATACTCGACTCGCTCTGGTACTTGAATTCCAAGCAGTTTTTCCATAGCTACAACGTATCCAAAATCCATATTCATTGACGCACAGTAATCCATTCGATCAACATAAGGGATGACTTGCTGATAGTTGTTCATCGATTCAGCATGTTTTTCAAAACAACGATGTAAATAACCTATATGAGGAATAACATCGACAACTATTTCCCCATCGACAACCAATTCTAACCGAAGCACACCATGCGTTGATGGGTGCTGTGGACCCATGTTAAGGACCATTTCTTCCGTCCGAACTTGCCTTCCCGTGGATGTTCTATTTTGAGTTAAGGTGACTTCAATCATTATATTATTTTATTTCAATATGGAACTTTCATTCCGTTGTAAACCTCCGGAACTTTGAAATCTTTTTGTAACGGATGACCTTCCCAATCATCCGGTAACAAAATACGTCGTAGGTCTGGATGACCAATAAATTTTACACCTATTAAATCGTATGCCTCACGTTCATGCCAATTAGCTGTATGCCATATATCTGCAACGGATGGTACTTCTGGATTATCTTTCGGGACTTCGATTTTTATATTAATCTTTTGCTTATGTACCATTGAGTATATATTATAGACGACACCAAGTATACCTTTTCCGTAATCTACTCCACTCAAGCACATAAGGTAATCGAACTGTAAATCTGGTTCATCGTGTAAGAAGACTGATAACTCTCTCCAACATGAGGGTGCAATTTTAATATACGGATCAACTACGCCTTCACTCTTTGATTCAATAATTGCGTCCGTAAATTTTGATTTTACTTTTTCAAAAATTTCTTGTGTCGTCATGATTTAACTGTTCTTTTTAATTAAACTTTCAGATCGGATTTTCTCTTGGAGTTTCATAAGGCCTTCAAGTAATGCTTCGGGGCGTGGTGGACATCCGGGAACATACACATCAACAGGAACGACACGATCAACCCCTTTCAGAACATGATACCCATGTTCCCAATATGGTCCACCACAATTAGCACAGCTTCCCATAGACAAAACATATCGCGGTTCAGCCATTTGATCATATAACTTCTTTATGCGACTTGCCATTTTGAGAGTTACCGTTCCGGCAACAATCATAACATCGGCTTGCCGTGGTGTGGCACGGAAAAATATACCAAATCTATCCAAATCATAATGTGATGCACCAGTCGCCATCATCTCAATTGCACAGCAAGCTAAACCAAATTGCATCGGCCACATGGATGAAAGTCGAGCCCAGTTCAATAAATCGTCAATCGATGCAATGACCACATTACTATTATTAAATTTTTTATCCAGTAAACCCATGTCCCAATTTATACCCGTAATCTTTCTGAAATATTTTCAGTGGTGATAGATTGGCTTTTCAATATTTTTGGAATTTGTGGTATTGGTTTATCCCACTCAAGATCGCCCTTTACCCACACATAAGCATAACCGACAAAGAGAATTGTTAAAAATATTACCATCTCTATGAAAGCGAACAAACCTAATTTCTGAAATATTATTGACCAAGGGAATAAAAATACAACTTCAACGTCGAAGATGAGAAAAATTAATGCCACAACATAAAACCGAATATTAAATTTTACAATCGCATCACCAACTGGTGTTTCACCACATTCATAAGTTGTTCTTTTTTCGGGGTACCAACGCCGAGGACGGATTAACCAAGCGAATGCTATGCCTGCTGCAACAAATATTACTCCAATAATGAAGAAAATAAATACTCGGCCAAAATCAGTTAGCATGAAAGTTTTTATTGTGTGACTTTTGAAAAAATTCGTAATCAATCAAATATAACGCCTCCAATTTATAAAAAAATCTTCGAATATCAAAATAAAATATTTTACAAATATTTATAATACCTTTTCCGTAAAAATTTTTTCTTGACTTTTAATAAAAAGAGTTGTATAATTATTACGAGCATTTGGCAGGGGACCACGGTTTCTGACTTCGCCTCCCAAGTTGGAATTCCATCCTGCCGATGCTCTTTTTTTGTTCTACTTTTCATAAAGTTTCTTTATCTATAGTTTTTTAAAAATTTTTACAGCGGTTAAGGAATCAATTGAAAAATAATTAAATTATTCCACCTTGTCTCCATTGCTTTTCGGGTGTATTGCTAAGTTTGTTTGACCACCTTGCGAGAACGAAAAGTAAATCTGAAAGGCGATTTAAATAGATTAGAATATTCTGCTCAATTACTTCTTCATGGGATAACTGCACAACCTTTCGCTCAGCTCTTCTGCACACAGCTCTCGCAAGATGAAGCATTGAGGCAGTTGTATCTCCCCCTGGTAATATAAAATTTTTTAAAGGTGTTAATTCTAGTTCAACCTTATCAATTAACTTCTCTATTTGTGAGATTGATTCTGAAAGTAACAAAGGTTTATTCTGTGTATTGGCAGGTGTAGCTAACATCGTTCCTAATGTAAAAAGATCATTTTGAATGATATACAATATTTCATCTATCTCTTTTGCAGGATTGGTTGATCTACAAATCCCAAGAATTGTATTTAATTCATCAACTGTTCCATAAGATTCTATACGAATTGAATCTTTGGATACACGCTTTCCCCCAATAAGCGAGGTTTCTCCTTTATCTCCAGTTTTGGTGTAAATTTTCAATTTAGTAAAACACTACTTTTTATTATCCATATATTTAGGTAGCTCATTATAGAAATGAACTATCGTTTTTATACCGTTGAAGAAATTATCAAGGGAAATAAATTCATTCGGTGCGTGAGCATTTTCATTGGGTGGTGCAAAGCCTAAAAGCACAGTATCGATACCTAATAACTTTTTAAAACTAACAACTACGGGGATCGATCCTCCTTCCCTCTGGAATAATGGTTTCTTGCCGAATCCTTTTTCTAACGCTGCGACTGCGGCATGAATACCTGGACTATCCAATGGGGTAATAGCTGGCTCACCACCATGTAAATTTTTTATTGAAACTGTGACGGTTTTGGGTGAAATTTTTTTAATATAACTCTCAAATAATTTCGCTACCCTCTCTGGTTTCTGATCAGGAACTAAACGCATCGAAATTTTCGCATATGCTTTTGAGGGTAAAATTGTCTTAGCACCATCACCAATAAATCCACCCCAAATCCCATTGCAATCAAGAGTTGGACGAAGCCACAATCGCTCAAGTGTTGTAAAACCATTTTCACCATAAAGTGTTTTCACGCCTAAATCCTTTGCGTATTCTTTATCACTCCATGGTAATTTTTTAAAAGATGCTCTTTCCTTGCTGGTCGTTTTTCTAACATCGTCGTAAAATCCGGGAATTGTAACCCTACCATTTTTATCATGTAGTTTGGCGATTATTTCTGAGAGCGCTTGGATTGGATTATGTATAGAACCGCCGTAAGAACCAGAATGCAAATCTCTATTCGGACCAGTCAATTCAATTTGCATATATTGAAGACCACGCAAACCATAGCAGATTGATGGTACATCATAAGTGAACATCGAAGTATCTGAAATGAGGGCCAAATCTGATTGTAGAAGCTCTTTATGTTTTTTTATAAAAGGTTCTAAATTTGTACTTCCAATTTCTTCCTCACCCTCCAAAATAATTTTCAAGTTAATAGGAAGAGTGCTTCCATTCTTTAAAAACGCTTCTATACTTTTAAAATGAATAAATATTTGTCCTTTATCATCAGAAGTACCGCGAGCAAATAGTTTACCGTTTCGTATAGTTCCTTCAAACGGGGGTGAAATCCAAAGTTCCAACGGTTCTGGCGGTTGGACATCATAATGTCCGTATAATAACACAGTTGGTTTCCCGGCGAGATTGAGCCAATCAGCATAAACGATTGGATGACCTTTAGTTTGGAAAATGCGAACGTAATTCATACCAATTTTTTTTAAATGATTTGCAAGCCAATCAGCGCAACGTGCCATATCCTGTCTATATTCTTCTTTTGTACTTACACTTGGGATAGCGAGAAATGAGTTTAATTCTTGAATGAAGGATTTTTGATTTTTTTTAATATATTTTAATATGTTATCCATTAAAATACCTTAATTATAATATCTTCTTGTCGTAGCTTTATTGAAGCAAGCTTAATATAATAAAGTCGTATCGGAGTTGCAAGAATATTTGCGAAAGATTAAATCTCCTTTTTATATAATTCCTTTTTTTGATATTAGTCGAAGAATTACCTATTTTCTTGAAACACTGATTGTCAATGAATAAGAAAAAATAAATAAGCTTTAAAAGATCATGGTAAGTACAATATCATTTTCAGGGAAAGTCAAGATATACCTTTTTATAACTGTGCTCACGATACTATTATTAATCAGCGGAGGAAGATTAGTATCAAGCGATGAAGTTTCGATGTTCCTCACGGTAGAGAGCATAGTGTCTGAGGGTTCTCTTTCCATTCCGATAGAGAATGCACCTAATAGTACCACTTTGAATGGTAAATCGTATACCTGGTACGAAATTGGGAATATAATAGCGGGTATTCCGCTATTTATCATTGGTAAAATAACTTCAATTATGATCCCACTATCCGAACCTTACAAATATCTTATGCCTAGAATTGCCGTTTCATACACAAATGTTTTTATAGGTGCTTGGATCGCTGTACTATTTTTTACATTGTGTCAAAAATTTGAAATATCTGTTCGAATATCCATCTTAATGGCATTAATACTTTTATTCAGTACTTTTCTACTTCCATATTTTAAAATGTATCTACGTGAACCAATCTTGACGCTTTGTTTAATAAGCAGTATCTTATATCTAGGCACGGGTTCGTATCAGAGTTTGAATAATCGTTCTCTTCTTATTTCAGGATTATTTTTAGGCTATGGCATTTTAACAAAACTTTCATTTGCAGTCAATCTTGTCCCAATCATTGTGTACTTATTTTTTCAGAATCAAAATGAAGTTTTCGGAAAACGATTGAATAGGATTTTTATTTTTCTTATCCCAATAATTCTGGTCGGTTTCGCGGGAACTATGCTGTATAATTACTTAAGGTTTGGTAATCCTTTTAATTCTGGTTATGCGGGTGGAACTGCATTCACAACACCTATATACGTCGGGCTGTTCGGCTTAGTATTTAGTCCTGGAAAGGGCATAATATGGTTTGCACCCATATTGTTTCTCTTGATACCATCATTAAATTTTTTTAAAGACAACTTTAAATTAGAAACTTACCTTTTCCTGGGATTATTCATAATGAATCTTTTACTATCGAGTATGTATGTTGCTTGGGGCGGAGATGGAAGCTGGGGACCAAGATATTTAGCTCCGTACTTACCACTTCTTTTACTACCTATAGGGTTATTCATTGACCGCAGTACTATGATTATAAAAAGAACTGCGACAGTACTTGCCATTGTCGGAGTAATTGTTCAGTTTGGGGGCATTTCTATATATGCTGGAGCTTATCTCAGGGAAATTGGAGAGTATCCATATCAAAAAGGATTTGACGATCCGGAATTCTTATATAAGGCACATTTTATCCCCAATTATTCTCCAATCATCGGACATTGGCGAATGTTTACAAGGAATTTATCAGAACATTTAGATGGTAAACTTCCATCACTACAATTTAGCAGTCAAACAATAAATGATCGTCTTCCTATTAACCAGAATGAAAAATTAAATCTGCATCGTACGATAGATTTCTGGTTTACTTATGCACTTTATGCAAATGTCTCTCCAAAAATTATCATCACACTCTTAATGATTAGTATTATAATGTGCATAGTGTTTCTCTTCATGCTAAAAAAAGCAATAACATTCCACTCCTAAATTATAAAGGATAACAATTCGATGAAGCTCTCGGTGATTATACCCATTTACAATGAAGAACAAACACTCAGACAACTTTTAGAAAAAGTTTTAGGGGTAGATATTGATAAGGAAATCATACTTGTTGACGATAATTCAACTGACAACTCAAGACAAATTGTTGCTGAATATGCAAAGTTACCAAATGTAAAAGCAGTTTATCATACAAAAAATTATGGTAAAGGTATGGCAATACGCAGCGGAATTAAAGAAGTATCAGGTGATATTGTAATAATTCAAGATGCAGATTTAGAATACGAACCCGAAGACTTCCATGCACTGGTGAAACCAATTATTGAAGGAAGAGCGAACGTTGTTTATGGTTCAAGAGAATTAGGTAAGTCAAATAAGCATAGTTATTTTAGTTTTTATATTGGTGGAAAATTACTTTCCTGTATCGCAAATCTCTTGTACGGCTCGAACATTACAGATGAACCTACATGTTATAAAGTATTTAGAGCAAATATTTTAAAATCGATTCCGTTGAAATGCATTAGGTTCGAATTTTGCCCAGAAGTTACAGCGAAAGTTCTCAAACAGGGTGAGAAAATCATAGAAGTGCCAATTAGATATTATCCTCGAACAAAAGGAGAAGGCAAAAAGATAAAATGGAGGGACGGCATTGAAGCTATCTGGACATTAGTCAAGTATAAATTTATAGATTAGCAATTTATTAATTCTTAATTTGAATTAAGTGTAATAGAAAATAAAATCTATTTGAATTGAAAAACATAATGTACAATTTTTAAAAATTATTTTGTACATTCGATTAAAATTTTACTATCAGGTTAACTTTGAGCGAAAATTTACTACTTATTTTTTTCAACATCTTCATACTTTTAATGTTGGCATTGGATTTGGGAGTTATTCAGCGAAGAGCTCACTTCCCTACAATGAGAGAAGCATTAAGTTGGACGTTTGTTTGGGTCAGTTTAGCTGTACTCTTTGGTTTATACATCTGGCATGACTTGGGAAGTAGTAAAGCACTTGAGTTTTACACCGGTTATGTGATCGAAGAAGCTCTTTCGGTTGATAATGTGTTTGTTTTCATTGTTATTTTTTCATACTTCGCGGTTCCCAAGAATGCTCAACACAAAGTTCTCTTTTGGGGTGTAATTAGTGCAATAATATTACGGGCATTGTTCATTGTTGCCGGTGCTGCGCTAATCTCAAAATTCCATTGGATACTTTACCTATTAGGTATTTTCTTAATATTCACCGCTATAAAACTCGCTGTACAAAAAGGAACAGAAGTACATCCTGAGCATAATCCATTTATAAAACTTGCAAGGAAACTGTTTCCTGTGACAAAAGATTATGTCGGTGAAAAATTCTTTATTCGACATAATAGTAAAAGATACATCACTCCACTTTTTCTTGTACTTCTAATGATCGAAAGCACAGATATAGCTTTTGCAACTGATTCTATACCCGCAATCTTTGCAATTACAAGAGATACTTTCATAATTTACACATCAAACATATTCGCAATTTTAGGTCTTCGTTCACTCTATTTTGTTGTCGCAGGATTCATGAAACAATTCCGTTTCTTAAAGTACGGCCTCTCTATTGTACTAGGATTCATTGGTGTAAAGATGTTAATCGAACCAGTGTACAAAATACAGATATTATTATCACTTGGTGTAATTTTTAGTATAATTACATTATCAATCTTTATTTCAGTAATTTATCAGAACAAATCAGATAATTTAAAAGCGAGGGATACATAGTTTAGAGAATGGGAAATGAAAGCATAATTTTTTATATTTTGAATATGCAATTCTCCTAAAATTTTGTTAGGCCAATTTTACTTAATTTTAATTAGGAGGTTTACCAAATGTTCGTTAAGATAAATGGTTTTGGGATTGATTATAACATTGATGGACCAAAAACTGGATTACCGGTCGTTCTGATTCATGGATTTCCATTCAGTAAGGCAATGTGGAAACCACAAATAGAAGCTCTGAAAAAAGATTATTATGTTGTTTCCTATGATTTAAGAGGACATGGATCAAGTGATGTTGGAAATGCACAGTACACGATTGAATATTTAGCAGAAGATTTTTTAAAACTTCTCGATTCTTTAACCCTTCAAAAAGTTGTAGCAGTTGGTTTATCGATGGGTGGATACATTATTTTACGTGCTATTGAGAAGCAACCGGATCGCTTCCTTGGAATTGTTCTTTGTGATACCCGCAGCGAGGATGATACTAATGAAATAAAAATAAAGAGAGCTATACAGGCAAGGAATGTCAAGATTTATGGTACTAGAAAATTCGCAAACATATTCCTACCAACTGTTTTCTCTGAAAAAAATTTGAATAAGAAAACGGATGCTGTGAATTCAATCAGGAGCATTATAGAAAAAACTTCATCACATGCAATTGCAGGAATGTTGATTGCCCTTGCAGCAAGAACCGACACAACTTCCAGTCTCCCAAATATAAAAGTTCCAACATTGATAATGGTTGGACAATTCGACGAGGTAACACCCCCTGCATGTTCCATTGCCATGAAAGAAAAAATCCCAAACGCCGAATTACACATTCTCCCCGATGCTGCCCACTTGAGCAATCTTGAAAATCCCGAAGAGTTCAACCGACATCTTTTAGATTTTCTAAAAAACATAAAATGGCCCTGATAAAAATAAGAGACAAAAAAGATCTCTTTTCATATTTACTAAAGTTAGCTCAAAATATATTGGTGAATGTAACAATAGTATCCATATTACTTATTCTTAAACTAATCGTACGCTAATATTCTCATGAATAAAATTCTTGTCACTGGTGCCACCGGATGTATAGGTTCTAATTTAATAATCGAACTGATGCGCCAAGGTTATTGTGTGCGTGCTTTCCATAGGTCTACATCAAATTCTATCACTCTTAAAGGAGTTGACGTCGAACATTATTTAGGGGATATTCTGGACATAAAATCGTTATGCGAAGCAATTTCTGGTTGTGACGTGGTACTACATGCTGCGGCATTAGTGACCTTTTGGAAACGTAAGAGAGATGAGCAATACAAAATTAATGTTTTGGGAACACGTAATGTAATCGAATGCTGCATCAAACAAAATGTAACAAAACTTGTTCATGTTAGCACAATTGCAACACTTGGTTATAGAAAAGACAATAATTTAATTGATGAAAATTCTGAGTTCAATTGGGGGGAAAAATACTCATACCGTTATACTAAATATCTAGCCGAACTAGAAGTTCTTAGAGGAGTAGAAAAAGGTTTGGATGCAACGATAGTAAATCCATCCATAATCATAGGCCCACGCGACATCTATGCACACGGAGGGACAATTATTATAGGCGTGAAACTCGGACGAATTCTTTTTTATCCAAAAGGTGGAATCAATATCGTTAATGTTCATGATGTTGTACGGGGAATTATTTCAGCTATTAGATTAGGACGAAAAGGTGAACGTTACATCCTTGGTGGATTTAATATGACTACAAAAGAATTTTTCCAACTTACGGCAAAAGTATTAGAAGGAAAGGCACCTAAAATTGAAGTCCCTAACTGGTTAGTTAAATCTTCCGCAACGGCATGCGAAATACTCGGAGATATTACAAGGACAAAACCCCCACTTACGACCGATCTTACTGCAGCAGTGGGATTACTTAATTGGTATTCATCAGAAAAAGCAGAAAGAGAACTTGGTTATAAGGTAACATCATTAGAAAAAGCGATTATAGAGGCTTATAATTGGTATAAAGAAAATGGGGTTCTGTAAGATTCGAGGATTGAATTTTATTAAAACGAATGAATAAAAAAACGCCACCCTCAAAAATCAGGATGGCGTTTGTCCATAAAACTTATATTACTGATTACCTATTATTCCAGGAATCGTGACATCAGGAGGATTACCATTTTCGCTCGTTACTTTAATCGTAACAGATGCTGGAATCGATCCTTGAACCCCTCCTATTGTTTGATCAACTACCTGGAACCAAAAATCAGTCGTACCATTTCCTCGGATTTGCGTATCGCCCAACGTTACGTC
>JBBIRP010000058.1:6347-10481 GCA_037441745.1 Ignavibacteriales bacterium | reverse complement strand
ATCTTGTAACTAATTTAGAAAACGACTAAGGAGTTTAACTATGGGTATGGTCGAAACAAGTGGCCCAAGAGGTCACGAACGAAAAAAAGGTAAGCGCAAGAAAAAACGTCGCATTGGTATTAAGATTGATAATACACCAATGGTTGATATTGCGTTTCTCTTGCTCACATTCTTCATGTTGACTACAACCATGAATAAACCATCAACGATGGAAATTAATCTCCCTCCAAGCAACGATGTAAGCGTTGAGGTTCCAATGAGTAACCTCATGACAATCCGCGTGAAGGAAGATGGTTCTATTTATTGGAATATAGGTGTTGATGATCCTAAGAAGATTGAATTTAAAGATCTCGGTAAATTCTTAACACAAAAAAATCAAGAAAATCCAAAGCTGATTACATTGTTGAAAATCGATCGGAAAGGGAAATATTCAACGATGGTCGACATCATGGATGAATTAAACTTGGCAAATGTGACGCGCTTTAGTATAGCGCCTATGCAAGAGAGTGATAAGAAAATTTTATCAAAAGTGTCATAAGAAAGGAAAACATATTATGACAGCACAAGCAATTATAGCTACAACAAGATCAGGTCTACAGGAATGGCGTACGTGGTACAATCGTCATTTAGGCATCGCAATAACAATTGCAATAGCGTTCCATCTCCTGATGATCGGTACTTATTATCTAGTTGGATATCTATCTGAAGAAGAAGAACCGGTTGTGATGGTTAGATTGACTAAATATACTGATTTAGGTCCACCTCCATCAATCACAGAAGCTGAAGTTGCTCCAGCAGTTGCGGTTACAGCACCTGTAGCCAAACCAACTGTTGGAATTCCTGTTCCTGTTCCGGATGCAGAAGTTAGTCCAGAACAAACCATCGCAACTCAACAGGAACTCTCTTCAATTCAAAGTCCTATTCTTAGTCAAACAGGTGAAGGTGAGAATGTTCAAATCGAGCAGGATATAAAAATAGAAGACGAAGCTCCTCCAGACTTTGTACCTTATGAAAAACCACCTGTTCCAATTAGAGAAATCAAACCTGAATATCCCGAAATTGCAAGAAGAGCAGGTGTTGAAGGAACGGTCTGGGTAAAAATTTGGGTCGATAAAGAAGGAAAAGCAAGAAAGGCAGTTGTTATTAAGAGTGACGCGGAGATTTTCAATGAACCAGCAATCAAAGCGGCACTTCAATACGTCTTTACGCCTGCTATGATGAATAATGGACCTGTTGCTGTATGGGCTGCAATGCCTTTCAGGTTCAAGTTGAATAAGTAATGGTACAGCGTGGTAACTCAAACGATAATTCGGGTTATAACCTATATAACTGCCAGTTTAATCTTTTTAGTTGGGGTTGTGTTATTGTCTGGTTATACGCTACCACGAACCGTCCCGACTAATTTTAGAGTCATCGTCGGTACTATGATGGTTCTCTATTCGATATATCGAATCATAATGATAACGATAAAAAAAAGAAATGAGCAATCGGAATAAATATCAATGGTTTATCCTGGGGTGGACGTTGATTCTAACGTCCATCTTCGGATGCCTCAATGAACGAACTGAAACCCCGACTAAAGGCAATATAACAGTCGCAGTTTCGGAGGATGTTTATCCAATGATTGTACAGGAAAAGCAAAAGTTCGAGAGTCTTTACACGAATGCTCACATAAATCTAGTCTCAACAAGTGCAAGAGAGGCGGTCACAAGACTTTTTAATGATACAATTAGGTTAGTTGTACTATCAAGAGAAATGAATTCCGAAGAACGTGCAGTTGCAAAACGGTTCAATTTAGATATCGCTGAGAACAAGGTTGCATTAGATGGTGTAGCATTTCTTGTCAATGAGAAGAATCCTGTCAAGCGACTCCGAACAACTCAACTGGATAGTATTTATCGTGGTATGATTACTAAATGGTATGGAGTTGGTGGACTGAAAAATCCTATTGAGATTGCTTTGCCTGATGCAAACTCTGGAAATTTTGAAGTTGTCGGAGTTAAGGTTTTAAAAGGAGAGAAATATTTAGCTCCTGCAAAACTTATTTCATCATCGGAGGAGATGCTCGAGTTCGTTTCTGAGCATCCTAATGCTCTGGGAATGATTGGTTTAAATTGGTTAAGCCAGAAAAAAGAAAACGTAAGAGTATTGGAACTATCCGATCCAAATACACCTGATTCTTTGGGTATTAAGGGACAATATTTTGCACCATTTCAAGCTCATGTATATCGAGGATATTATCCTATAACACGAGAAATTTATATTTATTCACGCATCGATATGTACAGTGTCGGTGCTGGTTTTATTTCGTTTATTACAAGCGCACCAGGTCAGCAAATCGTTTTGTATAATGGTCTGGTACCAGCTACAATGCCTATTCGTCTTGTTGAACTAACAAATAAAGGTGTAAAGCCATGAAAAAAATATTTGCATTAACAATCATATCCCTTATTTTAATGTCTTTAAAAATTTATGCGGGAGATCCACTCTCTGATGGGAAATCAGCTCTAGCAAGTGGGAATATTCCAGCTGCTATTAAAGCATTCAAAGAAGCAATTAAAGAGGATAAAAAAAATCCAGAAGCATACCTTATGTTGGGAACTGCTTATTTAAAAGCTGACTCTCTCGATCTCGCTATTGCTGCTTTGATCCAAGCAAGAGAATTGAATCCAAAGAATCCGAAAGTTTTCGAATTAATGGGTGATGTTTATAATAATCAAAAGATTTTAGCTGCGGCAATAGAACAATATAAAAAAGTAATTGAATTGGATAAAAAGAATTTAGAAGTTTTAATGAAACTTGCTGAAGCAACTAAGAAAGCTCGACAATATAATGAGGCAGCTGAAGCTTACATTAATATCTTATTAATTGATTCAACGAATGTAATCGCATTGCGTGAACTTGCGACTCTCTATCTACGCGCAAAACAGTTCCAGAATGCCCTCCCATTATATCGTGATCTTGTAAAATACGTACCCGATAGTTTATCTTATCAGATAAATTATGTGAAGGTATTATATGAAACAAAGTATTACGCTGACTTGATTCCTTATGCTGAGAATATTCTTTTAAAAGACTCATCGAATGTTGAGATTAAGAATATTCTTAGAGATGCTTATATCAAAACAGGTGATTATAAGAAAGCTGAGAAATTCTTTACAGAAGTAGACCCAGATACATTAAGTGCCGAAGAGTTAATTAAACTTGGTAAGATGTATAAATCACTTGAGAAATATGGTGAATCAATATCTTCATTTGAACTTGCTTATAAAAAAGATTCGACGTTATCAGATATCTTCTATGATCTTGCAACACTTTATAACAAGAAAGAAAGATATGCCGATGCTATAGTAATGTTTAATAAGAAAATTGAAACAGACACAAGTTCAAATTATAGATGGGCATGTTACTTCCAGGCTGCACAATCTTATGCTAACATGAAAAATTATAAAAAAGCAAAGGAATATATTCTAAAGAGTCTCGAATATAAACCAGATTACATTAGCGCTTGGGATATGTTAGCTCAATATAACGGCGCTCTTGGGTTAACATCTGAACAAAGTGCAGCGTATCGTAAAGTAATTGAATTGGTTGCAAAAGCTGATACGAATGGGAATGGCTCGAGTAAATATAAAAGTAGTTTGGATGCAGCATATCGTTCGGAGGGTTCTCGCCTGATGAACGAGAAAAAATATCCAGAGGCGATTGAGTATTTCAAGAAAGCTCTACAAATAAATCCAAAAGATTGCAATTTACTCCTCGCTGTTGGTTCATTATACCAACGAAATAAACAGGATGATGAAGCAAAGAAATATTATTGTAAGGTTATACAGCTTTGCCCAGGCTCCGAACTGGCTAAATCAGCAACTCAAGGTCTAAAAATAATGGGCGAAGATTGTAAATAATAAGTCAGAACTATCCATTAAGATATTCGACTTTCTCATATATTTTTATTAAATTTAATTGAATTCACGAACCGAAAGAATCCACCATCAGTGATCGAAAGCTGACGGTGGTTCTTTTTTTAATGAAGTAATTGTGTAATTTTTAAAAATTTCAGTATTAACAAAAATGAAAGGGTAAAAAATATTTTATGGAATTAACACTTGTTCTCAGCATAAGCGTTTTTGGATT
>JBBIRP010000058.1:0-6332 GCA_037441745.1 Ignavibacteriales bacterium | reverse complement strand
GCACGTTGGGTTCTAAGTAAAAGCGTTGGTAGCGAAGCGATGCAGAAAATCTCAAACGCAATAAAAGAAGGGGCGGAAGCTTTCCTGCGAAGACAAAATCGAACAATTCTTTTATTAGCATTGTTATTTGCTGTTGTTCTTTTTGTCGGATATGGTTTTATCCGCAGTCACCGAGACTTTGATCCTGTTGGGGGTTCGCTCGAATTAGCAACATGGATTACACTCTCTTTTATTTTAGGAGCTCTCTGCTCAGTCATCGCTGGATATGTTGGTATGTGGGTTTCTATTCGGAGTAATATACGAACAGCAACAGCAGCTCTCACAAGCTTGAATGATGCTTTGCGTATTGCTCTGAGAGGTGGAGCTGTGTCTGGTTTATTAGTTGTCGCGATGAGTTTGTTGGGCGTTGGTGGTTTATACGCACTTATCAGCAGCTTTTCAAACGTTGAACCTACTAAAATTCCTCTCCTGATTGTCGGTTACGGTTTCGGTGCAAGCTTTGTAGCTCTTTTTGCCCAACTTGGTGGCGGAATTTATACCAAAGCTGCAGACGTGGGCGCTGACCTGGTTGGTAAAGTTGAGGCTGGTATTCCTGAAGATGACCCGCGGAATCCTGCAGTCATAGCCGACCTTGTCGGTGATAACGTCGGCGATTGTGCTGGGCGTGGTGCTGATTTGTTCGAATCAACCGCTGCGGAAAATATCGGTGCTATGATTTTAGGTGCTTCTCTCGCTGTTGCTGCACAAAAAATGGACTTAGCTTTCTCAGCCGGTATAATTGGCGTGATGATGTTTCCACTTATTGCTCGTGCATTCGGAATTATCGCTTCGATAATTGGAATATTAAGTGTCAAAATGGATAAAGAAGAAAAAATGGATCCAATGCAAGCACTCAATCGCGGTTATTATGTCGCGGTTGTTCTTGCAATGATCGGTTTTGGAATTGCAACTTATTGGTTATTGAATTCTCCGAATGCTCCAAATGCCTGGTGGCACTTCTTTCTTTGCGGTATAATCGGTGTACTCACCTCGGTTGCATTCGTGTATATTACACAATATTATACTGAGTATAAATATGAACCAGTAAAAAGAATCGCCGAAGCATCTAAAACTGGCCCCGCTACAAATATCATTGCTGGAGTAGGCGTTGCTTTTGAGTGTATCTGGATGCCCAGTTTAGTGATGGGTGTGGCTTTGTTAGGTTCGTATTACATCGGTTCTTCTAGTGGACTTCCACATGCTGGATTATTCGGTACAGCAGTAGCAACAATGGGTATGCTTGCAACAGCAGCTTATATATTGGCGATGGATACATTCGGACCAATTACGGATAACGCAGGTGGAATTGTTGAAATGTCGCAGCAACCTGATAACGTTCGGGAAAAAACTGACCGACTCGATGCCATAGGAAATACAACGAAGGCACTTACTAAAGGTTATGCTGTTGGTTCAGCGGCATTGGCTGCATTCCTTTTATTTCAAGCTTACATGGACGAAGTTGCACAGTATGCTAACAAAACGATGGATGCAGTAAACTTAGCAAACCCGGTAGTATTCGTCGGTGGTTTGATTGGTGCGGCGCTTGTGTTCCTATTTTCTGCTATGGCAATTCGTGCAGTCGGGAAAGCTGCACAATCCATTATTGAAGAAGTTCGGAGACAATATTCAAAACTTCCACGCATAAACGATATTATCCAATTCACACCAGATTTCAAACCTGAATATGGTTCATGTGTTGACATCGTAACAAGAGCGGCACTTCGTAAGATGGTAGCTCCCGGTCTTCTTGTTGTTCTAACACCAATTGCAGTTGGTTTGATTTTCAAGATTTTTATTACACCAGAAAATCCACTTATATCCGCAGAAGCTGTTGCTGGTTTGTTGATGATTGGAACAATCGTTGGAATCTTGACGGCATTGTTTTTAAATAATGGTGGTGGTGCATGGGATAATGCTAAAAAATATATTGAAACAGGTGCACACGGTGGAAAATATTTAAGTACGAAGGATGGAGGAAGAGCAAAAAATCCGACTCATGCTGCTGCAGTTGTCGGTGATACTGTCGGTGATCCATTTAAAGATACAGCTGGACCATCACTACATGTTTTAATAAAATTACTTTCCACAATAACGTTGGTACTTGCACCACTGTTTATTTGAGATGTAAAGTTAAAGCTTTTTTGTTAAATTTCTTAAAGGGCTTCTACAATTGTAGGAGCCCTTTCTGTTTGATACTGCCGTTCCCATTTTGTATATTCCTTATGTCAATTTAATATTTCAGACAATTAAATCTCACAAAAAAGAATAGGAGACTTACAATGCTGCACTTTAAAGAATCAATTTTTAAGCTCATATCTGAAACATCATCCAATTTACCACCAGATGTACGGCGAGCTATTATGAATGCAATGGAAAATGAATCACCAAAGACGCAGGCTATGCTCGCGCTTCAAACAATTGCAGTCAATATCGATATGGCGTGTGATAAAGTTGCACCGATTTGCCAAGATACAGGTATGCCAACTTTCGAGATCAAAACACCTGCTGGTACAAACCAGATCACAATGAGGAAAGAAATAGAGGAAGCAATTGCTGATGCAACAAAACAAGGCAAACTCCGTCCGAACTCTGTTGATTCGTTGACAGGTAAAAACAGCGGTAATAATTTAGGACCTGGGACTCCTGTAGTTCATTTCGAACAATGGGAAAAAGACGAAATAGAAATTAGATTGTTGCTAAAAGGTGGTGGTTGTGAGAACATGAATGCACAGTATTCTATCCCATGCACACTCGATCATTTAGGCCGCGCTGATAGAAATATTGAAGGCGTTAGAAAATGTATTTTACACGCAATTTGGAAAGCACAAGGATATGGTTGTAGCATAGGTGCTATCGGCGTAGGAATAGGTGGTGATAGGACATCAAGCTATGGGTTAGCTAAAATGCAGCTGTTTAGAACATTAGATGATATAAATCCAAATCCAATCCTTGGTAAACTTGAGCAAACCATAATGGAACAGTCGAACAAACTTGGAATCGGAACGATGGGTTTCGGTGGAAATTCAACATTAATCGGTTGTAAGATTGGTGCAGCTAATCGTCTCCCTGCATGTTTCTTTGTTTCAGTAGCTTATAATTGCTGGGCGTTTAGAAGGTTAGGCATTGTAATCGATCCAATGTCAGGTGAAATTAAACACTGGCTATATAAAGAAGACACCCCAGTGATGAAAATGGCAAAATCAGAAGCACTCCCATTAACGGGTCGAGAACTATCACTCACAACACCACTTTCTGAAACGCAAATTAGAAGTTTGAAAGTTGGAGATGTTGTTCTTTTAAATGGTGATATGCATACTGGTCGTGATTCATTACATCATTATTTGATAAGCCACGATTCTCCGGTTGACTTAAGTGGTGGAATAATATATCATTGTGGACCAGTTGCACTAAAGCAAGGAGATAAATGGTTTATGAACGCCGCCGGACCGACAACTAGTATTCGAGAAGAACCTTATCAAGGAGATGTTATCAAAAAGTTTGGATTGCGTGGAGTAATTGGTAAAGGCGGAATGGGTGCAAAAACTTTAGCAGCAATGAAAGAATGTGGTGCAGTATATTTCCATGCAATTGGTGGAGCGGCTCAGTACTATGCAAAATGTATAACCGAAGTTATCGGTGTTGATTTGATGGAGTTCGGAATTCCAGAAGCGATGTGGCATTTGAAAGTTAAGGATTTCCCTGTGATTGTTACGATGGACGCGCATGGGAATAGTTTACATGCGGATGTTGAGACAGCTTCGGCAGAAGAGCTGAAGAAATTCGTATAAAAAAAGCATGTACGACTCACATTCAGAGTTGTAACCACTATGGGGTGCGTCTTCCGTTTCAACAACAGAAATTAACAAAATATTTATGAGTAATGGATATATTTTTAGAGTTGTAAACTGTACTCTATTATTTATTGTAATGATACTAAATAATTTATGTAAAGAGAAAAGTTTGAAACTAACCATCGATGTAATTGCTCCTCAGACTACACCCACCGATGCCGAAATTTTTATTGCAGGGAATCACGAATCCGCCGGGGATTGGAATCCTGGTTTGGTAAAAATGGATAAAGTGAATGAATTGATTTGGTCGAAGACTCTTTTATTACCAAGTGATTATTCGTTTGAGTTTAAAATCACGAGAGGTTCATGGACGAATGAGGCGATTTATAAAGAAGGTGAAATACCTCCAAATCAAAAAATTAATTTGATGCATGACACTACAATCACCCTACGACCGATTAATTGGAAAGATTTTGTATTTTCAAAATCAGAAACCATCATTGGTAGTGTAAAATATCATCGCAATGTTTATGGGGATGGATTAAATTATCCAAGAGATTTAATAGTTTGGTTACCTCCTTCTTATGAAACAGACATTACAAAACGTTACCCTGTACTTTACATGCACGACGGACAAAATATAATTGATCCGGCAACATCTTTCATCGGCTATGATTGGCATGTAGATGAGGTTTCTGATAGTCTGATAAAAGCAGGAAAGATGCGAGAAATAATAATAGTCGGAATTTATAATTCCCCAGACCGTGCTGATGAGTACGATGATACTAAACTCGGTCGTGCGTACAGAAAATTTATTATAGAGCGTGTGAAACCATTGATCGATTCTACATACAGAACATTACCAGATCGTGACAACACGGCAGTAATGGGTTCTTCGATGGGTGGATTGATTTCATTCCTGATTGTCTGGCATCATTCCGATATATTTTCGCAAGCTGGTTGCATATCTCCTGTATTCCGACCTAACTTTATTAAAGAAGTTGAGAATTATTCAGGTCCAGAGAAAAATATCAGGATTTATATTGATAACGGTGGTGTAGGTTTAGATAAACAACTTCAAAATGGTTGCGATTCTATGTTGATCGCACTACGAAAGATTGGTTTCATGGATGGTAGAGATCTAGAATGGTTTTGCGATCCACGGGCAGAACATAATGAATACGCTTGGGCAAAACGTGTCTGGCGTCCGTTGATGTTCATGTTTAGCAAGAATATAAAATAATTGTTGAATTCGATGCGTCCTCTACAGAATCTATATCACCTTCAGTGACTTCAATCAATTGAACGATTTTATTCCATTGTTATATTTTTTCAGTAAAATTTTTTAAAAGATAATAATGGAAATTATAAACTACATATCGCTCATTGAGAATTCAATTTTAATCATTGCACTTGTCGCTATTATTGCTCATATAACGATCAAGATGGTGATCAACAAATTTACAAGATTAGGAAAGGATTTTTTGAGTATCTTTCTCTAATAGAATATATTCAACTATTTTTCAGAAACCCCGACCAATTATTGGCTGGGGTTTTTATTTTACAAAATTTCTATGTAAATTTTGTTTGTATTAAAACAGTTACGAGAGGTGATACTTAAATAATGCTGCGGTAGCTCAAAGGTGGAGCAGCGGTTTCGTAAACCGCAGGTTGTCGGTTCAAGTCCGACCCGCAGCTCAATTGTTTTATTAAAAGATTTTATTTCAGCCCTCATTATCCTATTTTTTCAATTCTTGAATTTGTTTTTTGATTTCGTTTGATTTATTCGAATTTTGGGGTAAGATTGCAAGGTATCTCTTAAGAAGATCCAATAACCTCACTTTATCTTTTTGTTCATCAAATAATTGTACCAGTTCAACATAAGCTGGCTCATAATCTTTTTGTAACTCAATTGCCTTATTTAATGCAGCTTCTGACTGTGGATATTTTTTAAGTCTTCTCAATGCACTTCCAGCAATAGTGTACACTTCAGGTTGATTTGGATTTTTTTGAATGGAGATCCCTAAGTGCGCAAGTGCCTTTTCATAATTCCCTTGATCATATAACACTTGGGCGAGCTGATTGCGTACTGATAGGTTTTCTACTTCGACTGAGAGAATTTCTCTTAATATTTGTTCGCATTTTTCAAGTTTACCCTTTTTGTATAAAACAGCATTAAGATTCTTTAAGAAATTACTGATGCGAGAACTTTCGGGGCTTGCATTGAACCGTTCGAAAAGCTTCATGTCAAATTTAGATTTTCGAAGACTTTCAGGATACGTGTACAGCCAGATAGTTGGACCTGTTTGTGTTTCGGAGGGTTTTGCTGCGAAAATTAAATTCCAACTGCTTCGAAGTGTATCATAGTAGGGTAAGAAGTCTCTATATTTATTCGGTTCTTTTACATATCTGTCGTAATCATAGGACGATGCAATAAGCACATCGAGGTCTTCAAACCATCTTGCGTCATAAAATGGAGCGGCACGTTCCGATTCAAATGCA
>JBBIRP010000057.1:8919-10489 GCA_037441745.1 Ignavibacteriales bacterium | reverse complement strand
GAGGTGTGGAGGACCAAACCCAGTATCGCCAGTATAGGCAATTAGCTCCCCCTTTTTAATAGGAATTTTTCCAGAATCTAATAATAAGTTGATTGCATATGTTCCAACCCGGTATTGTTCTTCGCGGGCAGCTGCATTGATCTTTTCGTTGAATGTCTTCAAGTGGGCATAAGTACTTATAATACCATCCCGATGTTTTATAAATAACATTTTACCATAACCGGTTGCTGCAATCCAGATTCTGTACACATAACCATCTTCAACAGCAAAGACCTTATAACCAGTTTCTCCGTTGGTACTGATGTCTATTCCTCCGTGGAAATGTTTTGATCGGTATTCGGCAAATGATGATGTCATTTTTTTACTTGCTTCTGTGGGCCAAATATATCCATCAATATATGCCTTTAGTGTATCGAATTCATTTTTATTACTTTTCAAAATAAATTTTGGTGAAGGAGTAACAAATAAAAATGAAGAATTAATTCCCCATAGGCTGAAACACAAGAAAATTAGAATAACAATATTTTTATTCATCAATTATTATTCAGATCCGATTAGGTGTGAAATGCTAATGTGGTTTTCAATTTCTGCTGTTATTCTTTCGCCAGGTCTGACTTCTCCCACGCCTTCCGGTGTCCCGGTAAATATTAAATCTCCACGTTCTATTGTAAAAATAGATGAAACGTATTCTATAATGTCATCAATTGTGAAAATCATTTTACTTGTTGAACTTTTTTGTCGAATTACCCCATTAACAGAACAGGAGATTGTCAGATTATGAGGGTTTTGTATTTTATCTGCTGGAATGATATCAGAAACTGGGGCTGAAGTATCAAAACCTTTTGCTAATGTCCAGGGTAGACCCTTTTTCTTTGCCTCTGATTGAAGATCTCTCAGTGTCATATCTAAACCAATTGCATAACCAAGTATATAATTGAAGGCATCATTTTTTTGAATATGTTTCCCTTTTTTTGAGATTGCAACAACCAGCTCGACTTCATGATGAAGCTCGTTTGAAATTTTGGGTTTGATTATCATTTCACCATCATGGATAATTGCGCTTTGGGGTTTTAGAAATATTATCGGTTGTATTGGAATATCAGATTTCATTTCTTTTACGTGTTCAATGTAATTACGACCAAGACAGAATATTTTACCGATGGTTATCTCTTCTTTCGTACCAATTATCTTTAATGTTTTCATTTTTTTAAAAAAATTTTCTTTAAATTTAGTGAAATTCATTAGTATGTGCAAGTATTAAGTTGTTTTAATGTTTTTGGATTTTTTATGAAAAAGTCTTTATATTAAACCAAATTTTGAACATGAACATCGTATAAAAAATTATTGTGACGAATAGATATGCAAAAGCGGGAGTTGATATTGAGAAGGGTGATGAGTTTATAAGATTGATAAAAGATAACGTAAAATCGACATTCTCAAAAAATGTATTAGCTGATATCGGGTCTTTCGGTGGATTTTTTGAGTTTAAATTCCCTAAAATCCAGGAACCCGTTCTTATCTCGAGCGTTGATGGTGTGGGAACAAAGCTTAAAGTTGCTTTTCTTTTAGA
>JBBIRP010000057.1:0-8909 GCA_037441745.1 Ignavibacteriales bacterium | reverse complement strand
CATGATACAGTGGGCCAAGATTTAGTAAATCATTGTGTGAATGATATTGCGGTTTGCGGTGCACGACCACTCTTTTTTATGGATTATTTTGCTACAGGGAAGTTGATTCCTCAGGTCGCTAAAAGCGTAATTGATGGAATAGTCAAAGCGTGTAATGAGAATGGTTGTTCTTTAATTGGCGGCGAAACAGCTGAGATGCCAGGTTTTTATCGTGAGAATGAATATGATATAGCCGGAATGATTGTGGGCGTCGTAGAGAAAAAAAGGATTTTTGATGGTAAAAAAGTAAAACCTGGCGACGTAATTATTGGTTTGCCTTCTACGGGTTTACATACAAATGGTTATACACTTGCTAGAGAAGTACTTTTTGAACGATACGAAATATATGATTATGTTGATGAGATGGGCATGAATATTGGCGATGTATTACTTACTATTCATCGTTCATATTTAAAAGCAATCACATCGGTGTCATTGTTATCCGAAGTTCACGCGTTTGCGCACATAACGGGGGGTGGTATAGTTGGAAACATAAAAAGAGTTGTTCCTAATGATTGTACCATAAAAATAAACTGGGGAAAGTGGAAACGTCCACTAATTTTTGATATAATTCAAAAAATGGGGAAAATATCTGAGCAGGAGATGAGAAAAGTTTTCAACTTGGGTGTTGGGTTAGCAATAATTGTATCTAAACGCGGCGTTGATAGAGTTATTAATACCTTACGTGGAATTGGGGAGTTTCCATTTATTATTGGTGAGGTAATTTCAGAAAATGTCCAAAACCTTAAGAGAAAAACATGAATAGTAAAAATAATAAATTCGATGATTTAAATAAAAATAATGATGCCATTAAAGCAGAAGTTCAAAACCGATCTGTTCTAAGCTCGGGTATCATGAAAAAGTTGGGAATTCTCCAAGCTGTAACAGCCCAAATTGATACAACAAAAAGTCGAGATGAAATTTTAAATATTCTTCGTTCTGAGGGTAAATGGCTTTTACATTATGAAGTGTGTTTTGCTTGTATTCTCAATCGAGCAAGAACACATTATTCGATTTTTACACTTTCTCCAATAGCGGATGCTACAGATTTGAACCACAAACACTTTAGCATTCAAGAAGGAATTCCGGGTTGGGTAATTTCAAAAAAATCTACATATATTGGTGAAATAAATTTAGGTCCATCTTTTAGCCCAGCTATCGAAGGAAGAATCCAAGACGTTGGTATTAGCTCTCTTTTAATTGTACCGCTCCAGACAGGCATGGAGGTAATTGGTGCACTTACATTCGGTACGCTGAAACCCAATTTCTACACCGAAGAAGATGCTGCTATTTCGCAATTATTGAGTTTGTATATCTCCAATGCCATAAAGGATGCTTCGTTATTTGAGGATTCTCGCAAACGACTTGCTCAAATTGAATTAATCAATAAGATATCGAGCAAGTTGACATCGATGCTACAATTAGATCAGCTGCTCAACGCTGCTGCATCGATAATACAAAAAACATTCAATTACTTCGATGTCACTGTCTTTTTATTAACGGATGATAAAACGGAACTCGAACTTGTGGCTCATTCAGGTAATTTTATTGATTTCTTGCCACATGGTTATCGTCAAAATGTAGATAAAGGAATTATTGGTTGGGTTGCAAAGCATGCAGAAAAAATTCTATGCAATGATGTACTTGAGGACCCTCGCTATATTACTTACGAGTATCATAATACAAGATCAGAACTAGCAATCCCTATAAAAGTCGGTGGTGAAGTTTTAGGCGTGCTGAACATTGAAGATGCAAAACTCCATGCATTTGATGAAACAGATGCCGTTGTCCTAGAAACACTTTCGGATCAATTTGGTATCGCTCTCAAGAATGCAAAACTTTATGATGATATTAACAAAATGAACATAAGACTTACTGAGCTTGATAAAATGAAATCGGATTTTCTTGGGATAGTATCGCACGATTTTCGCTCACCATTATCAAGCATTATTTTGGCTGGAAGGGCACTTCTAAAAAATGAATCATTAAAAGAAATGACACGAATAAAAGAATATTTGCAGATTATTGTAGACCAAGCAAATCGGTTAAACCAGCTGGCTGAAGATACACTTTCAATAACAAAGATTGAGTCGGGACGTTTGAACTATTTCTTCAAAATAATTAACATAGAAAGATTAATCCAAGATGCGATCGCAATGGTCAGAATGACTAGCCGACATCAAGTTGAATATAAAATTGATCCAGAAGTTACTTTCATAAAGGGTGATCAAACAAAGCTGCGGCAAGTAATTCAGAATCTCGTCAGTAATGCTGTTAAATATTCTCCACATGGTGGAAAAGTAACAATCTGCGTAGAGGATTTACCTCCTGAAAAAATTATTGTCTCAGTTTCTGATGAAGGGATTGGTATTCCAGCTGATCAGATTGGAAAATTATTCCAAAAATTTTCAAGAGTTGATACGGGTGAAGCCAAAGACATTAAAGGTGCGGGGCTTGGATTGTGGATATGTAAAGAAAATGTTGAGGCACATGGCGGTAAAATATGGGTCGAGAGTGAAGTTGGAAAAGGAACTACAATGAAATTTACTCTCAACAAAGCTCAGTAATTTTAAAAAATGATTATTGAAGAGCATTCTATTAAATCTTGACCCTTAAACCATAAAACATAAGTCTTAAATCTTAAATCATTTTGTCTCGCTAATATTTCATCAATCATTCGGTTGGCAATCTTTATACCATATTGATAAAAGATTCCGAATAATTATTAAAGTTGGATATTTAAATTTGATTCATTATATTTTTTCACCTTTCAATCAGTGGTTTAAAAATTAGAGGACGAGACATGAAATTAGATCGTTTTATTCAGTTCTTATTACCAAAAGATGATAAGTTCTACAATTATTTTATTCAATCTTCACGAAATCTCATTGAAGCGGCGGAATTATTAAAATTACTTCCAAACACATCAGAAGAGGAGAAGAAGAAGATAATTAAACAAATAGTTGACGTTGAGCATCGAGGAGATGCTATCACACACGAGATATTTGCAGAATTGAATAAAACGTTTATAACACCATTCGATAGGGAAGATATCCATATCCTGGCATCTGCATTGGATGATATTTTGGATAATATCAATGGTAGTGCGGGTAGATTTTTATTGTATAATATAAAGGAATGCCCACCGAATATGTCGAAGTTGATAAATATTCTATATAATTCTATTCATGAATTACATCGTGGAGTTGAACTCATAAGACGATGGGATAGACCCGACTTACTTCGTGAGATTCTTAAGAAAGTAAATGAATATGAAAACGAAGCAGACGACATGTTTGAGCTTGCAGTAGCTCACCTGTTTGAAAACGAGAAAGACCCAATCAGGATAATTAAATTAAAAGAGATTTATGTTGGACTTGAGACTGCCACAGATAAGTGTGAAGATGCCGCCAACGTACTTGAAGGACTCCTAATCAAGCATGCATAATTTGGTAAATCATTAATGTTGATATTCACGATATTCATAATTTCCCTAGCATTATTATTTGATTTTTTAAATGGGATGAACGACGCTGCAAATTCGATTGCAACGATTGTTTCAACGCGAGTTTTATCACCAAGAGTAGCTGTTTTTTGGGCGGCATTCTTTAATTTTATTGCAGCTTTCATGTTTGGGGTGCACGTTGCAACAACTATTGGTAAAGGTGTTGTTCAGCAACATGTAGTTTCAGAATGGATGATTCTATCAGCATTAGTCGGCGCAATAATCTGGACGCATTTCTGTACAAAATATGGTTTGCCAATTAGTGTTTCACACGCTTTAATAGGTGGGGTGGTAGGATCAGCAGTCGTAAAAGGTGGTTTTGATTCTTTAATCTCGAGTGGATTAGTAAAAGTTGTAATCTTTATTGTCCTTTCACCGATAATTGGCTTGGTCTTAGGGATGGGAATAATGATCATTGTAACATGGTTATTCCGAAAATCAAATGTTAATTCGACCGATCGTATATTTAGAATTGGTCAGCTCATATCTTCCGCAGCATTTAGTCTGGGTCATGGTACGAACGATGCTCAAAAAACAATGGGAATTATAGCAATGCTCTTATTCACTCAGGGGTATTTGGGAACTGAATTCTATGTTCCATTTTGGGTTATTATAATGGCACATACAACAATTGGTTTAGGAACGCTTGCAGGGGGTTGGAAAGTTATTCGCACCATGGGAATAAAATTGACACATCTCAAACCTATTGGTGGTTTCTCGGCTGAACTGTCTGCTGCATTTATTTTGTTTAGCACCGCTATGGCAGGTATACCTGTAAGTACAACTCATACAATTGCAGGTGCTATAATGGGGGTTGGTTCTACAAGAAGAATTTCTGCCGTTCGATGGGGGATCGCAAATAAAATAGTGTGGGCTTGGCTGCTAACAATTCCTGCTTCTGCTGTAATTAGTGGAATCAGTTATCTAATTTTATCGCTTTTTATCTAAATAACTCTGAAATCCTCATAAATTTGGTGGATGTATCTCACGCAATTGTAAAGTTTCAAGCCTTCGTGAAACTTTTTGATGAAATTCTATCCAACGATTAATGTCTTTTTTATGGTAATTTAAAGTGGTATCAAACTGTCCTTTTGTAATATTGTAATAATTATACAAAGAATCAAACCTATGTTGTTGTTCAAGGGAATCTAATCTTAATAATTGATTTTCTTGTTGAATAATTAAATAATCTGCTTGAAAATTTACCACGGTTGTATCAGCGAGTACATTTAATCCGGTGTCTTTATTCGAACATGATATAAAAATAACTAATGATGCTGCAAAAAGTAGTAATGGTTTTTTCATAGAATGTTTCAACTGTACTTGAATTGTAGTGATATTTTGTATAAAAAGCAATCCTTGACTTTCAATCTCATTCTTCGTATTTTAAAAATCCAAGATAGATATAAGCATTTTCTTAATCATTGGAGATTTATGGCAACAACATCAGATTTTCGAACAGGCATGACGATACGCATGGATGGTGATTTATGGACAATCGTTGAATTTCAACACGTAAATCCCGGTAATTGGCGTGCTTTTGTTCGAGCTAAATTAAAGAGTTTGAAGTCAGGTAAAGTAATAGAAACTCGTTTCCGTGCTGGTGAGACTGTAGATGCAGTGCGAATCGATGTTAGAGAGTATCAGTACCTCTACTGTGATGGCTCAAGTTATGTTTTTATGGATAAGGAAACATATGATCAAATAAATGTTGAAGAGATGTTGATCGGTGATGGGGCACATTTTTTAAAAGAAAGTGAGTCTGTTAAAATAATGTTTAACGGAAATGAGATCGTCTCCGTCGAAATGCCGATAACTGTTGAATTAAAAGTTATTGAAACCCCCCCTGGAGTGATACAGCAACAGGTGCTCAAAAACCAGCAAAAGTTGAAACGGGAGCTACTATTAATGTTCCTCTCTTCATAAATGAGGGTGATGTTATCAAAGTGGACACCCGCACAAGCGAATATATTGAACGAGTAAAATTTTAAAGAAGCCTCCATTTTAGTAACAAGAAGGAGAGTCTATGGACCTAGCATATTTAAAAAAGATTATTAAACTAGTTGAAAATAGTGCTGTTGATGAAATTGAGATTGAAGAAGAGGGTTTAAAAATTCGTGTAGCAAAGAATCAACACCAAAATACGGTTCCAGTTCAAAGCCCCATCCATCAAGTATCTGCCGTGGTACCTGTGCAATCACCACCGAAAATTGAAACTCCTCCAGCCCAAGCAATAGCACCTCCACAGGAAAAAGTGGAAGTAAAATACCATGAAGTAAAATCACCTATCGTGGGTACATTTTATCGGGCACCTGCACCAGATGCAGATCCTTATGTAGAAGTTGGGAGTATTATACAACCAAAGCAAGTACTTTGCATAATCGAAGCAATGAAATTGATGAATGAAATTGAGTCCGACGTGGCTGGAAGAATTGTAAAAATACTCGTTGAAAACGCTCAACCTGTTGAATACAATCAAACCCTTTTTTTAATAGAGCCAATGTAGCTCGAAGTTGAAACTTTTTCTCTTTCCTATAATTAACAGACATGAAAGAATAACATGTTCAAAAAAGTTTTAATTGCAAATAGGGGAGAAATAGCGTTACGAATAATCCGAGTTTGTCGAGAATTGGGCATTAAAACCGTTGCGGTATATTCTGAAGGAGACAGAGAATCACTCCATGTCAGATTTGCTGATGAAGCTGTTTGTATTGGTCCACCACCAAGTCGAGAAAGTTATCTCCACATTCCGCGTCTTATTTCGGCTGCTGAAATTACAAACGCTGATGCAATACATCCCGGTTATGGATTTTTAGCAGAGAACGCTCAATTCTCTGAAATATGTCAATCACAAGGAATCAAGTTTATTGGTCCATCACCCGATGCTATTCTCGCTATGGGTGATAAAGCGCTTGCGAAGGATACTATGCGTAAAGCAGGCGTTCCAGTTGTACCAGGTAGTGACGGAGTTGTTAAAGATGTAAAAGAAGGATTAGAAATTTCAAAGGCAATAGGGTTTCCAGTGATGATTAAAGCAACTGCTGGTGGCGGTGGAAAAGGAATGAGGGTCGTAATCGAAGAATCTGAATTTGAAAATGCTTTCCAGATGGCAAGTAACGAAGCTGAAGCTGCTTTTGGTAATCCGGGTGTATATCTTGAAAAATTTATTGAACAACCAAGACATATCGAGATACAGGTATTTGGAGATAAATATGGGAATGCAATACATTTAAATGAACGTGATTGTACAATTCAGCGGCGACATCAAAAATTAATTGAAGAGTCACCATCTCCAATTGTAGATATAAAAATGCGAGAAGCAATGGGAAACGCTGCAATTAAAGGTGTGAAAGGAGTGAAATACGAAGGAGCTGGTACAATTGAATTCATCGTTGATAAAGATAGAAACTATTATTTCATGGAGATGAATACAAGAATTCAAGTCGAGCATCCGGTTACAGAGCAAGTTACTGGAATGGACTTAATCAAACTTCAGATTGAAGTAGCAGCTGGTGAACGTTTAAGGAAAAAAGAATTCAAACCAAGAGGTCATGCTATAGAATGCCGAATTAATGCTGAAGATCCTGAAAACGATTTCCGTCCCTCTCCTGGTGAAATTACTGGTTTCCATTTACCAGGCGGTTTTGGTGTGCGTGTTGATACGCATTGTTATGCAGGATACAAAATTCCACCCTATTACGATTCGCTCATTGCTAAATTAATTGTATATGCTCCAACGCGAGATGAAGCAATCGATAAAATGGCTGGTGCACTCGAAGAGTTTACAATCGAAGGTATTCACACAACAATACCATTTCATAAGAAAGTGATGCAAAACGAAGTATTCCGCAGTGGGTTATTTGATACGAGTTTTATTGAAAAACATTACAACAAAAGTCAAACAAATTTAAAGAGGTAAATATCGTGACATTTCCAGAAAATTTAAAATATACAAAAGACCATGAATGGATTCGTGTTGAAGGCAAAACAGGCATTGTTGGAATTACTGATTATGCTCAAGTTGAATTGGGAGATGTAGTATTTGTTGAACTCCCACAAATTGGTAAGAAGATTAAACAGTTTGAAAGTTTCGGAACTATAGAAGCTGTAAAAGCCGTGTCCGACTTATATACGCCGGCTTCTGGTGAGGTTATAGAGATCAACACTGAGCTTGAGAAATCTCCGGAGCTAGTGAATAAGGACCCATATGATAAAGGTTGGTTAATAAAATTAAAAATTGAAAACAATAATGATTTGAATAATCTACTCGATGCTAAAGCATATCGCGAATTAATTGGCAAGTAAGAACTCATTTAAAATTTAAACCAAATATGAAAGTCACTGAAATTATTTTCTCGATTTGAGATAATTTATTCTATTATTTTACGTTAACAATTATGGCAATGAATAATTTCAATACTGAAGAATTCGTCCAGCGTCATATTGGACCAGACCGAAACGAGATAGAACAAATGTTGGAAGTCGTAGGTTCTAAGTCGCTTGATGAGTTTATCAAGAGTGTAATTCCTCCTCAAATTCTTTCAGAAAATTCTTTAAAACTACCCTCCCCAATATCAGAATATGATGCATTGAACGAAATGAAAATAATCGCATCTATGAATCATGTTTATCGTTCGCTTATTGGTATGGGTTTTTATGATACCATTACCCCCTCAGTTATTCAGAGAAATATTTTCGAAAATCCAGGATGGTACACTCAATATACTCCATATCAGGCTGAAATAGCCCAGGGTCGAATGGAAGCACTTTTGAATTTTCAAACAATGGTAATCGATTTGACAGCGATGCAAATATCTAATGCTTCACTCCTTGATGAATCTACTGCGGCTGCGGAGGCAATGATAATGTTTTTTAATGTTAAGGGAAGACCGAATGGCGGGGTCTTCTTTGTTTCAGACAGCTGTCATCCGCAAAATATAGAGGTAGTCAGAACCAGAGCGAAACCATTAGGGATTGAAGTAGTAGTTGGGGAATGGGAAAAATTTTTATTTAGTGAAAAAGTTTTCGGTGCTCTTCTTCAATATCCAGCTTCAGATGGGGCTATTTATGATTATACGGAGTTTTGCAAGAAAGCACATACTTCTGGAGCCTTCGTTGCGATTGCTGCTGATATTTTGAGTTTAGCATTGTTAAAACCTCCGGGTGAATTTGGGGCCGACGCCGCCGTTGGCAATACACAACGGTTCGGCGTCCCACTTGGCTATGGTGGACCGCATGCTGCATATTTTGCTACGACGGAAATTTTTAAGCGACACATCCCCGGTAGAATTATAGGTGTATCTATAGATTCTCGCGGACAAAGAGCCTTAAGAATGGCACTTCAAACACGTGAACAGCATATCCG
>JBBIRP010000056.1:9061-10645 GCA_037441745.1 Ignavibacteriales bacterium | reverse complement strand
TTTGATATTGTATACCAAATGGTGTTTGCACGGGGTATGGGGCCATTCCGATTGTTCCAACACCAATCGTATAAACCCGAATATTAAATTGCTGAGCAATCCCCACTGCTGTCATGGGGTCGATGAAACCACGATTGTTAATACCGTCGGTTAGAAGAACAATCACCCGACTTTTTGCTTTACTCTCTTTCAATCTACTGACAGCTGTGGCAAGCCCCATCCCGATAGCGGTTCCATCTTCAATCATACCGCTTTTAATTTCTGATAAAAGATTTTTCAGGACAACATGATCGAGTGTAAGTGGGCATTGAGTAAAACTTTCGCCTGAAAATATCACAAGACCTATTCTGTCATTCGGCCTGCCATCAATAAAATCAATCGCCACCTTCTTTGCAGCTTCGATACGATTTGGTCTAAAATCTTCTGCTAACATGCTTCCTGAAATATCATTAACTAACATTATATCAATTCCTTCAGTCGAAATATTTTCACCTTTTGAAACAGATTGAGGTCGGGCAAGTGCAATCGTCAGAAAAACTAACGCTAATATTCTGAATACGAACAGAATATGCTGAAACCTTTGTCTGAAACTTCTCGGGATGAAATGAATCATCTGTACGGTTGAGACTTGTAACTCAACCAACCTCTGCTTTTGTTTCTTTAAATACCAAAAAATCATTAGCGGCACGAAAAGTAAGAAAAAGAAATATTCAGGATTTGCAAACGTCATGATTTTACCTCTTGAAGTTGAGCATCGGTTTTTTGTTCTTGTTCTTTCCAGGTCATTTCAACAAATTTAAAAGCAAGTGTAATACTTCTTTCATTTTCTTCAGCAGAAGGTAAAAACTTTGCAAACTTTACAAGGTCGGCTCGATAAAGAATTTCTCTTAAATAATCTTTTGCTTCTTCCTCGATCACCACATCTGTGAAAGATTGTAGAATTTCATCAGATGTCGATTCCATGGCCGATATATTATATTTCCGCTCGATATAAATGCGAATGATATCTGTAATTTGAGAGTGATAGTCTTTTACTTTGCCACGCTGCCATAGTTTTTCTGATTCAAGTGCGCGTAACGCTTCGAGGGCTACTTCATTTGCGGGACGAGGGGGTTCTTCAGGAATCAATGGTTCACCACGTTTACGTTTTCGGATAATATAACGCACCAACCATATAATTCCACCAATTCCAACAATTGAAATTATATAAGGGAGTATATCTGCTAATGTAATTGGGACTGAAAGCGGAGGTTTAATATCTTTGATATCCTTTGTTGTGTCTACCGCAATTCCTCCTACCATAATAAGTATTGGTGATGTCTGAACAAAATATTTTGTGGTATCATTTGATCTTGAATATTGTACTGGTATTGGTGGAACAATATGCATCCCAGAATCGAACGACGTCATGATAAATATCATGGATTCAATTGCTAATCGGTCGGTTTGCTTTTCTATCGGTTGTTCACGCTTGACGATTTCAAATCCTTCTAATGTATCTGGCAAAGTTGGTAAAGATACATTTATATTTTTAGGATGCTGAACATCTATCTGTAATTTAAACCAATCACCAATAAGAATATG
>JBBIRP010000056.1:0-9051 GCA_037441745.1 Ignavibacteriales bacterium | reverse complement strand
CTTGGCTATTACCTGAACATCTTCTGCTTTAACAATCGGTATAATGAACAATGTTAAAAGGACAAAGTACTTTACCATCTCTTTTCCCGTGCTCTAAAGAAATTAATCAACGGATTTATGTACGATTGATCTATTCGAATTTCGATTCCATCGACACCACATTTACGGAATAATTTTATTCTTTGTTCCTGTTGTTTGTTCCACCATTCGTTATAGAGATGAATAGCTCGCCGATCGGAAGTATCGAACCAGATAGATTCACCAGTTTCAGCATCGACTACTCGTATTAAACCAATTGGGACTATTTCTGACTCTCTCGGATCGTAAAGTTTAATACCAATAAGGTCATGTTTTCTCGCTGCAATTTTAAGTGCATCCTCATAACCATCGTCAATGAAATCCGATATCAAAAATGCAATACTCCGTTTCTTAATTGCACTTGTTAAATATCTCAAACCTTCCGTTATATTTGTCATCCGATGTTCGGGTTTCAAATCCAAGAGTTCCCTAACAACCCTAAGTATATGAGTTCTTCCCTTTTTAGGTGGAATAAATTTCTCTATAATATCGCTAAAGAAAATTACGCCAACTTTATCATTATTCTTTAGAGCAGAAAAGGCGAGTACAGCGCAAAGTTCTGCAGCAGTATCTTTTTTCATTTGATAAACAGTTCCAAATTCAGCCGAACCACTTACATCAACAAGAAGCATAACTGTAAGTTCACGTTCCTCTTCGTACACCTTTACGTAAGGATGATTGAAGCGAGCGGAAACGTTCCAATCAATCGTACGTACGTCATCACCAAACTGATATTCGCGGACTTCGCTAAATGCCATACCACGCCCCTTGAAAACACTGTGGTATTCACCCGAAAAGATTTGATTGACCAAACCTTTTGTACGAATCTCAATCTTTCTTACTTTTTTTATTAACTCAGTAGTATCCATAACATCTGAAAAAATTTCTCATAAAAGTGCGAAGGAAACTTATGATTTTTCTTAGCATCTTTGAGAACTAAAAATATTTTATGGTACTTCGATAGTGTTAAGTATATCGTCGACAATATTTTCCGATGTCACATTTTCTGCTTCTGCTTCATAAGTTACAGAAATTCGGTGGCGTAAAACATCGTGGCATACTGCACGCACATCCTCTGGGATCACATAACCACGCCGTTTGATGAAAGCATAAGCTTTAGCCCCCAGAGCCAGGTAAATGCTTGCACGTGGAGATGCACCATAATTTATCAAAGTTGTAATTTTATCGAGTTTATAATCTTTCGGTTTACGAGTTGCAAAAACTATATCGAGGATATATTTCTCAATCTTTTCATCCATATAAACTTCCTGCACAACCGAACGGGCTTTTACAATATCGGCAGGATTAACAACAGATTTAATTTGTGGTTGAGAGTCTGTAAGATTTTGTTTCATTATTAAACGCTCTTCGTCACGGTTTGGATAGTCGATTTTTATTTTCAGCATAAAACGATCTACCTGAGCTTCTGGAAGAGGATATGTTCCTTCCTGCTCGATGGGGTTCTGTGTTGCAAGCACAAGGAATGGGTCATCGAGTTTATGCGTGCTTTCACCGATTGTCACTTGGCGTTCTTGCATGGCTTCAAGCAAAGCACTTTGAACTTTTGCAGGTGCTCGGTTGATTTCATCTGCGAGAATAAAGTTTGCAAAGATAGGCCCTTTGCGAACTGTAAACTCGCCATTCTTCTGGTTATAAATCATTGTTCCGATCACATCAGCCGGAAGTAGGTCGGGAGTAAATTGGATACGTTGGAACTTTGCTTGAATCGATGCGGCAAGTGTTTTAATAGACAATGTTTTTGCAAGCCCAGGAACACCTTCCAATAATATATGGCCATTCGATAAAAGTCCAATCAGCAATCGCTCGATCATATATTTTTGTCCTACAATTACTTTGCTCACCTCCATTTGAAGTATATCTACAAAAGCACTTTCTCGTTGAATTTTTTCGTTGAGTATTTTAATGTCGGTCATAATAAATTATAAGTTTATTTAAATGTTTAATTTTTATTTGGATATAGAAAACTAAAGAAATTAGACAACGGTCAACGTCTAATGGTTGACGATATTAATACTTATATTAGCAATTACGCCAAAATAGTATCAAAATTGCAGGGTATTTACCTCGATTGGAAACATAATTATTTTGAATAGAATTTAATAAAAATGTTGGAAAATTGCAATTAATATCATATTACACATTTACAATTCTAAGGAAATCTTACATTGTTTCTGGAGCTCTGATACCGAGGATCGAAAATCCGTTGGCAAGAACAGTCTTTGTTGCAAGGCAAAGTGCAATTCTCGCCGACGTGATTTTCAAATCCTCGCTTATAACACGATGCTCGCGATAAAACTTGTGGAAACAACCTGCAACATTGTAAAGATATTCTGCTAGTCGATGCGGTTCGTATGTCAGAGCACATGATTTAACTATCTCCGGATACTCAGATAAAAGTTTCATCAAAGAAATTTCTTCAGGTTGAGTAAGCAAACTTAGATTGCTTAAATTATCGACATTAATTACTTTACTTTGAGCAAGCCTTATGATGCTCGCTATTCGTGCATGTGCATATTGAAGATAATAAACGGGATTTTCTTCTGATTGTTCCCTAGCAAGTTTTAGATCAAAGTTAAGGTGACTACCAATTCCCCGCATAAGGAAAAAATACCGAACTACATCAGCACCTACTTCATCGATTAACTCGTCAAGTGTTATGAAATTCGCTTTGCGGGTCGACATCTTTACAATCTCACCTTCTTGCATAATTGTAACGAACTGGTGAATAAGAACTTTAATCTTAGATTCATCATAACCAAGAGCTTTTACACCCGCAAGCACGTCGGGATATGTAGCAATATGATCAGCTCCAAGTACATCAATAATTTGCTCAAAACCTCGATTTAATTTATTGATATGATATGCAATATCCGGCAGGCGATAAGTAGGTTCGCCAGTTGCCTTGACGATAACTTTATCTTTTTCAATTCCAAAGAGAGTCGCCTTGAACCACAATGCACCATCTTTTTCGTAAGCCAAATTGCGGCGACGGAGTTCATCAATAACATTATTGACTTGCCCCGTTTCATAGAGTGAGTTCTCATTAAAAAACACATCATGTTCAACTCCAATTCTCAACAAGGTTTTTTTAATGTCATCGAAAATTTCTTTTTCTGCTTTCTGTTTAAATATCCCTTCAGCGGGTTCTTTCATTAGAGCATTTCCATGTTCTTCAAAGATATGCCGGGCAATTTCTTTTATATATTCACCTTGATAATAATCTTCCGGAAAATCAATTTTTTCACCTGATAGTTCAAGATAACGAAGACGGACAGAATCACCAAGAATCCTCATTTGTCTGCCAGCATTATTGAAATAGTACTCTCTCGTTACATCGTAACCCACCCATTCGAGGAGCCGAGCGACTGTATCTCCAAATACCGCACCACGACCGTGACCAACCGTCAACGGACCAGTTGGATTTGCACTTACAAATTCTACTTGAGTCTTTAGATGCCTACCGAGATTAGTTTTACCGTAATCATCTTTCTCACTTAGAATCTCGACGAGTTTATCTTGATAGAATTTATTGGTGAAGTAAAAGTTAATAAATCCTGGGCCAGCTATCTCAACTTTGCCAATCAAAGCCTCGTCCAGTTTCAGTTTCTCAATGATCTTTTGAGCCAGAGTCCGCGGATTTGTTCGGATCTTCTTAGCTGCTATCATAGCAACATTCGTTGTCAAATCGCCATGCGATGATAAACGTGGTTTCTCGAAAGAAGGAATGATATCATTTGGTACATCTAAAATTTTTAACGTACCAAGTATTTGATTTTGGAGATATTCTTTCACTGTTTCTTAATGGATTTCTTTACTGTTAATTTTTTCTGAATATTATCCTCAACAGTCTCTATTTTTGCATCACCCCAAAGCTTTTCAAGATTATAAAATTTCCGAGTTTCCTTAAGAAACACGTGAACAACGACATCAACAAAATCGAGTAACACCCACTGTCTATTTGATGTACCCTCGATATGCCATGGGAATGAACCGAACTTTTCTGTGCCTTCAACTATCGCATCAGAGATAGCCTTAACTTGTGTATCGGAATCTGCTGAGCAAACAACGAAGAAGTCTGTCATATCAGTTAGCTTTCTAAGATCAAAGATTAATATGTCGGAAGCTTTTTTGGATAGGGCTAATTTAGCAATCTTTTTAGCAAGTGTCTTTGGTGTCAACAGTTCTCCTTTTAAAAATTAATGATATGGATTTAACTGCGCAAAATCTTTTCCAATAACTACAGAAACATCAACGAAGTAATCCGGGTTGATTTGTTGAATTACATTATTCTCTTTAACTCCAAGTGCAATAGCAACACTTCGAGCAGCAGGCAAATCACCGATTCTATCGATAATAAGTGTTTGAGGAACATGAAACGATTTATAATTTCTAGTTTCTACAACATCAAAACCATTTTGTCTAAGATAATCTGTAAATTTCGCTCCAACCCCTGAAGCTCCACATCCATTTAAAATATCAATCTGTAAAACTCGTGGTGAAGTCATTTGTTTATTTTCTACTTCAGGAATTTGGGGCTTGTGCACTAGAAATGAGGAAATGAAATATAAACCAAAAATAATAATTAATCCTATTGAAAGATACAGAAATGTTCTACTTCCATTTCGTTCCTTGGTTACCGATTTGATCGAAGGTTTGTCGTTTGATGGCTCTAGCTGATCAGTTTCTATCATTAGGATGTCGAATTATAAAACCATCTCCTAGATTGACAAATTTCCATCAAGGCAAAATATTATATTCAATTCGTATTACTCACCCTCTTGGATGTATGGATAAGAGTATGGATTGTACCAAGGATTACTCAAACCATAAAAGCCCATGGGTAATTGATTATATTCAAACTTAATTAGAAAATTTTCCCACGGTTTATAATTCAATTGGGCTCGACTAAGGTATATACCGTTAAGTGAATTTTGATATGTAGAATTTCCGAATGGTGACCCCTGTAATGTTACATCAAATCGTACATCAAGTGGTTCGGATATCCTATAAAAAATACTGTTAGTATAAGATGCAAGTGATAATGACGTACCACCAAATGACATATAGTTAAGTGAAAAGTTATGTTTCATCATGAAACTGTTAGAATTTAAAAAACCGAGGAAATTATTAGCACTTGTTACAGGTCGTATCATTGATTGAACAACGCTTGGTTTTTCAGATTGAGTTTTAAACTGAGCTAAAGCAATAAACGACAAAGTTATTAATAATATCATTAAAATTATTATATTTTTCATACGACACCTTTCATAACGTCTATATAATTATAAGTAAAAAGAAAATGATTGTCAAACATTAAGGGGTTGCCCTCGCCAACATTATACCTTGAGCATTTTCTAATTGCTTTACATCATTTATTCCCATAACTTCGACGGCATCAATGGCTTTTACAGCTGAAACTCTCCAGTTATTCTTCCAAAACAATTCGAAAACATCGGTCAAATAATACTCTCTCTGAATATTATTCGGTTTAATTAGTGGTAAACACTCAAACAGTTTCTCCTTCTCGAAAACATAAATTCCAGAATTTATTTCTTTAATCGCTAATTCTTTTTTAGACGCATCTTTATGTTCTACAATTTTTTTAACACTACCATCTTCATTATGAACAATTCGTCCATATCCTCTTGGATCGTCAAGGTCGGCTGTAAGAATAGTTGCAACTGCTTCAGTGGCTCTATGGTATCCAATTAAAGCTTTTACAGTTTTCTCTGTAAGCATTGGGACATCACCCGAAAGCACTAACACATCACCTGAAAAATCTTTTAATGGTACCATTGTCTGAAGTACAGCATGTCCCGTTCCAAATTGTTCAGGTTGTTCGACAAACTCGACATTGTAGTTTAGTTTAGAAAAATGCTCAATGACCAATTGCTTTTGCCAGCCTACAACAAGTAATGTGCGGTTTGCGTGAAGCTTACTTGCTAGATCGACGACATATTCAACCATAGGTTTGTTGTTTATCTCGAACATCACTTTTGCCTTTTCCGGATTTTTCATTCGAGTTCCTTTACCAGCAGCCAGGATAATAACAGCTAACGAAGATGATTTTATTATATCAAGCATGACTTAAATATTGATGGTAATATTATCGATTAGTCGAGTTGCACCAAAACGTACTGCAAGTGAAATTAGCACATTGTCTCCGCTTTTTAAATTTGTAAACTCCTGCAGAGTGACAGCATCAGCCATAGATATATAGTCGATCGATGCAGATGATTTAGTGGAAATTAATTGTGTCATTTCCGAAATTATTTGATTACAATTTCGCTCACCTTTCTCAATGAGCTTTTTTGCTAATTGGAGAGATTGAAACAATACAACACTTTCCTTTCTTTCTGTAGATGTAAGATACACGTTTCTTGAACTCATTGCAAGTCCGTCTGAATCTCGGACGATAGGAAGAACTAAAATTTTGATGTCAAAATTTAGATCTTTAACCATTTGTTTAATTACAACAGCTTGTTGAGCATCTTTCTGACCAAACACAGCTATATGAGGTTTCGTTATATTAAATAATTTCGCTACCACTGTTGCAACTCCCCTGAAATGAGAGGGGCGAAATTTCCCTTCTAGTACTTTAGTAATTTTCTCCACTTCTACATAAGTCAGATAATCTGGGGGGTACATTTCATTTTGAGGGGGTATAAATAAGATGTCTGTTCCACTTGATTCTGCAAGTCTCTTATCTCTCTCAATGTCACGCGGGTAGTTATTGAAATCTTCTGAAGGCCCGAATTGTGTAGGATTAACAAATAATGTTGTAACCACAACATCAGCGTTCTGTTTTGCAATCTTCATAAGTTCAAGATGTCCATTATGGAAATAACCCATAGTCGGGACTAATGCAATGCTTTTTCCGCGAATTCGAAATTCATCAGATGTTTGCTGCATATTCGATATTTCGGAAATTATCTTCATCGAATGTTCACTCTTGCTTCAAATTTAAATAATCTCCCCGGTGCTACATAATTATACCACCAATCATATGCGTCGTTAAGAAGATTATCAATTTCGAATGACAGAATTGTTCTTGGTATTGTACTTGTAAATACACCAACATCAAGCAAGAACCGACTTTTTAATGTTTTATCTCCATTGTAATAGACATTTTGCTTACTCCAATATTCAGTAGAAAACCAGGGAGTAAATGGAAGATTCAAATTAAATTCTCCCCTTCCACCAACTTGGATGAGCGGTATCATTGGAAGTTGGTGTTTCGTTCCTTTGAGAAATGATGGCTGAAAATTTCCCAAAAATTTTATCTTTAATTCTTTCATCGGCTTTAGCCAACCATTGGTTTGCACTATGAAAGTATTTGCATCAACATATTCTACCACCATTGAATCTGTATAAGAGATATAAATCGACTTACCTTTATCGACTGATATGAAACCGTTTAATTCAACAGAAAAATTTTCACTGTTGTAACAGAAAGAGCCGCCTATATTAACCGGTTTTCTTTCTGGTTTTATTGAAATCTCACGAGTTAAATAAGGATTCGTTAAGTAAAAATCGGAATATGATTTTATCAACATTTCTGGTTTGAACCAAAAGTTTATTTCCCTATCCCGTGCTAATTCGAATCTGACGTTTGCAAAGGGAAATAACATTGAATATGTGTTGCCATCGCTCGAATTACCATTAAAATAATTTCCGCCGACATCAATAAACCATTTCCCTGATAGTTTCCATCCCCCACCAACTGCAAAATTTAACACAGAGGGGATCTGAACGGGGAAATTATAATTCAATGAAGTAGTTTTGTATATCAGACGACTTGAAATAAGAACATTCTCAATTTGTGTACTATAAAAAATATTTAACTCAGGAGAAACGCCTGAAGATTTATGATCGCTTGTTGAATAAACATCGTTTATTGAACATATATTTGCTGACAAATCTAAAGTCAAAAAATTCTTTTCTCTATCTATGGATGAAAGTCGAGCATTCAGGGAAACATCGTCTCGACTTCTATCCACTTGATGTGATTTCAGTCCGAATATTCCATATTTATCATGATCGAATCTGAAGCTGCCCGATGTTCGAAAAGAACCGAGTATTTCATTATCTGTCGAAATAATCGAATGTGCAATAGTTTGTAGATTAAAAGATTTGCCAGAGGCATGCACAGTATGTCCATTGGTAAAACTGAAACCAGCATTTCCATAAATTCCCCAATCTCGGCTTTTATAATCTACGAAAGCCCTAAGATGACCAGTTGAAAAACTTCCGATCAAACCTTCGACCGAAAAGTGCCAGGGAACAATAGGCTCGTCATAACGTGGCAATGCACCAATAGGTAAAGATGCACCATACCAATTTCCAAGTAGAGAGGTATCAGGCGGTGGTGCTTCATAAACATTCACATCATAAATTTCACCTTTACGTACAAATGGCAATGTTATTGCTTTTTTACCAACAATTGTTATTTCAGGGATTTCTAACTTTGGCATCGTCGTTGTGTCTTTTACAGCTCGATATTGCTGGCCGTATGTAAAAATAGAATAGACAAAACTTAAAATGGTAAGTAAAATCCTTTTCATTATTTTATTTTCCTCAATCTTTCTTGAGCTTCTTTTTTTATTGATGGGTCGACAGCAGAATTTACTACTTTCTCGAATTCAGCTCTGGCAAGTTTTAAATTACGGAGTCTAATGTAGCATTCCCCAGCACCAAGGTGGGCACGTTCAACAAGTAACTTGTACTCATCGTACTGCTCATATACATCTTTGAATGCTTGCAACGCATTTGCAGTTTTCTTCAATGAAAGATAATTTTCTCCGACTATTAACAACGCTTCTGCTGCCAGATCATCATTCCTTCTTGATATCAAATTGTTCAGTGTATCTAATGAAGCTTTATATTCTTTTCTAGATGTATGGATGCGTGCTATTTGGAGACGACTACGATCCGCGAAAATGTCATCAGGAT
>JBBIRP010000055.1:6129-10656 GCA_037441745.1 Ignavibacteriales bacterium | reverse complement strand
AGGCGAGAATGATTCGATCGTAGATAATGATATAACAAATTTTACTTGTTACAGAACCAACAGCTCAATTACTGGCACAGTACGTGAGAATGGCAGTATTCCATCAAGGAAATATTTGATAAGCGCATGGGGAAATACAATACAGTCGGGATCTTGGGTACCAACGAATAACGATGGTAGTTATACACTGCCTGTTTATAATTCAATTACTAATCCGTCGTACAGTGTCAATATTGCAGATTGGGATTCTAATTATCCGATTCCACCAGGAATGTATCCAGACACAAGTTACTGGAACCTTTCGCCCGGTTCTGTTGCAGATTTTAACATCATTTCAGCTGAAACATCATTTGTTGATCATTTTTATGGAAATTTTATTTTCCCGTCATCGGGTATGTGGGAGTATTACAATTATGGAAGTCCATGGGGTACGAACGCGATATTAACATGTGTAAATGATAGGTTGAAGGTTTTATGTAATAGTGATTATTCACTTTCGGGTTTAGGCGTAATAAGTAAAAAGCCATTTAGCTTGAATGATCGTGAATTCAGAATTTATATAGATGCAACTGAAATGGGAAATTCAAACAATACCATTCGAATAATATTCACAGATAGAAAGTGGTATAATAACGCCCCCCAAGACATGTTAAATTCAATTCAATTGATATGGGAAAAAAATCAATTCGGGAAAAGACAATGGCGATTGGTAAAGTCGGTTAATGGTTCATTTACCGATCTTGCGACATCGTCTGATAGTACAGGACAGCACATTCTTTTTCAATTTATAGGTAGTGATACTTTGAAATTAAAAATTGGTGGTGTGGTTTACTATAATGCTCCTTGGGGAAGTATGCTATCTATGGCTTATGTTTATTTAACCGAGTTTAATACTGATCCAGAAGAACCAACTCCAGTTTATTTTGATGAATTTGTGGTCGGTTATCGCGGTATTACCAGTGTTCGGGAAATTGGTGGTGAATTACCAATTGCTTATCAACTTGAACAGAATTATCCGAATCCATTTAACCCTGTAACATCGATTCGGTATCATATCCCGAAGATTAGTCGTATTTCTTTGAAAATATTCAATACACTTGGTCAAGAAGTAAAAACGTTAGTTAATGAGGAACAGGGAGCTGGTAATTATGAAGTTACATTCGATGCATCGATGTTCCCAAGTGGCGTTTATTATTACAGATTAAATGCGATAGAACAAAGTACCGGTAACGTCGTTGCTAGATATATTCGTAAGGCAATATTATTAAAGTAAAAGAATAAATTCTGAATCTCCCGAAGGTTCAAACTTTTTTACAAGGTAACCTTCGGGAGATTGCAATTACTATTTCATTAGTATAAGCTTTTTTGTTTCGGTATACTGACCAGCATGCAACCGATAAAAATACACACCGCTTGAAAAACTTGAAGCTTCCCAAATAACCTCATAAATGCCCGGTTGTTTTTCTTCATTCACAAGTTCAGCAATTGTTTGTCCAAGCAGGTTGTAAATTTTCAATGTTACAACAGATGTTTTTGGGATTTCAAATTTTATAGTTGTGCTTGGATTAAACGGATTGGGGTAATTTTGTTTCAACGCGTACTCAGTAGGTATTACATTCTTGTCATCTTTAATGTCGGTAATTATCTGCGTGCCTGCATCCTCAGAAATTTTAGAATGCTCAACATTACCGGCATTGTCCCGTGCTAGACTTATAAATTTGTACCGCATGGTATTTTGACCATAAAAGATTCCCATTGTGTCGGTAACATCGGTTAACCATGCAATATATGGACTATCATTGCGTGAAACATAAATCGAGTAATTCCTTATACCCGAGCCGGTCGAATCGTCGCTCCCACCCCAGGTCACAAGAAATGAAGTAGCATTCGTGACTGCCGGAAGATCCCTAACCCGGCTCTGCGGAGCAACCGCATCAACAATATTAAATATCGGATCGGTATCAATGGGATCATTTACATCAAAAATAATCCGCGCTGTTGCATGTATCGAATCCCCAGTTCTGGAGGTTACAGATGGGCGAATATCATAAGTCACAAACCCTGCCCCCTTCCCTGTAGAATCGTTTATCGGTAGTAAACCGACCATAGGATCTGGAGGCTGTTCACCAGTGATTGGGTCAATCGACCTAAATGTCCAGAATGCCTTTCTCGTTGTTACGTCAATTCCTGCTGTGACATCAACATAAATCCCCAAAGAATCACGTAAATCCAAACGGTTTGTGTAGTAAGAACTTCGGTCAGGAACATTAAATTCGTAATTTGCAAAGCCAAATGATCCGAGCCGGAATGCTCTGATATCTACTGAAGTGTCAAACTGCTGACTTACACTGACCCTTTGCGCGGGTGCGCTCGCTTTCAGTGAATCGTTCTCAAAACGAATCCTGTAAGGTAATGTCTGAGAAATTGCCACCCATTTCTTATCACCGTACCCTTCAGGTCCTATCATATCATTTGGATCAAGAGAACCCACTATATCATTGCAGAATAATTCCTTCCCGATACAAACCAGCGCCGATAATATTCCCGCACATCCCAATATCCCTGTATCAATTCCGAAACAACCTGCTACCCCGACCACACACAAAGCCTGACTTACACCTGTTGGAATTGGAAGTTCAATAAAACAGTCCCCTACCGCCGCAGCGCATCCTAATACGCTGAAGAAATCCTCACAGCCGCCGGTAACTGAACTTATCTGTGTATAATTTGATTTTATCGAATACAGATCAGTAAAATTATCATCTTCTATGCGCTGTAATGCTCTTAAATCATTTTCAAAATTACTGACTATAACAGAGGTATCTTCTTTATCAATTAATCCAAGTTTTAAATATCCCTCCAGAATATATCTGGCAAATTCTTTCGAATCATATGCTCTTACCAACAACTCCTGTGAAACGGAAGAAGGGTTTTCCAAAACTGTCGTTCTTAATTCTTCAATTGTTGCCAATTGTAGGCTAAGAAAAACTGATTTATCCATAGTCCTTGTACCAAGGAACATCGGCAGGTTGGTTCCCGCTGCGAATGACATGTTCCTTACAACTAAACGACAATCAACCCCTTCACCGGGAGCAAGATCCCTCAAAATTATTGGAAGAAAACGACCCGTTTCAGTTTCGGTGTAATCCTGAATCTCTTTACCCGGTTCAATTAGAGAATCCGGAACCTGCTGGCTCCGTCTGATTAATCTCTCCGATGTCTTTAGTTCCACTTCAGTTTTTGGTGGAACTGCAAGTACTGCGAAAAAGTATGGTATATCTATATTTGAAGTATTTGTAAATCTAAATGTGAAAGGCTCTTTACGGCCATACAATAGAACCCTGGGAATATTTTTCCCTACACTCACGGTAAGTTCCCTCGCAGGTTCAACAATAAATCCGTTCATCATCGTCGTGGTGGCACCTCCTGTATTTTCCGCAACTATATCGTAGGTGCCGAGAGCAACCTCTCCAAGATCCCACCTTACCATCATTTCCATAGAACTATTTAATCTGCGGACCTGACCTTCGGTAATTTTTTCGCCGGACTTGTATAAAAATACCTTAGTAGAATCTCTGAATCCCGCCCCTTGCAAAATAGTAGTTACATGACCGCCGCGTCCTCCTTTTGTCGGAGTTATCGATGCAAGGGAAAAGGAAAGTGTTTCCGCTATTATCGAATATTCCTGAACAGCATAGGCACTGTTGGATCGTAACAAAATATAATACCAGCCATTTTGAGTTGAGGGAATAAAAACTTCCTTGCTCAAATCAGTCTGGCTTATGCTAATTTTCTCATCACTTTTGTAATTGTAACTACTTGGTGTTGGAATTTGTCCAAAGGAAGCGTAAATATCAAAAATCGGAACATTAATTGAAGTGGCAGCAGTAATTCTTAAATCAAGTCTTGACGGCACTTCGACTTTATAATAATATTTCTCATTTCCCTCAAGCGTATCTAATATTTGTACATTCAGGGGTAGCACGGGGATATCAATATTAATTTTATTATTGGAATATTTTGAATTGTTGGTATAATCGCTTTCACGAATATTACGCTTGATGTTAGTTCGTACTACAACGTGATAATTGCCTGTCAATATTCCTGGTACGGGACCTGTTATCTCACCGAGTGAATCGGTAAAACTTAAATTTGCCAAATCGGCCCTCATAGTCATTACCGATGAAGCGCCGGGAGCCATGTCAATTTCCCGGAGAACAATTCCTACAAGCGGATCATCATAATTCCAGGTTGTATCAGATGACAAATAGACCGATTCGCTGATATAACCAACCGCAGGGTTTACACCCTGATTTCTGATCGTCCAACTTAATGTGAATTGCTCTCCAGCAATCGCTGAATCGGGGATGGAAATGTTGGAAACAATAAGATCAGCGGGCGGTGGAAGTGTTACATTTATTTGGGCAGTCTTTATGTTATTATTTTCCGACCCATGTTCGTAGATTTCCTTTCTGTTATCCGTTTGAACAATTATGAAGTAGGGACCGGAAAATGTCGCTGGCACTT
>JBBIRP010000055.1:2086-6088 GCA_037441745.1 Ignavibacteriales bacterium | reverse complement strand
AACGGACCAGAGCGCTCTTTAAAGCCGAGGCGGGTTGCGTCATTATCGAGAACACTGGAAGTAGATATATATACTGCATCGTACCATATGGTTGATGGTGTTATCTCAAAGCCTGAATTCTGCACCGACCATGAAATACTCATTGGTTGACCAGCGACCCAGGTTGAGGGTGCGATCATTGAAGTAATGCGTAAATCAGGAGATGGTGAAAGAGTAATTTTTATTGGAGAAGATTTAAATTTAATATTATTAGCGGGATTTAAATCATCAACGGCATTTGAACTATCGCATATGATTATCAAATAATAATCCCCTGCAACACCATCCGGAATTGTAACCTGTAAATTTCTCTGATAGGATGCACCTGGGGCCAGCGGTTCTGAGCGATTTATATATGTAACAAATATATCTTCATATCGATCTAATACCGTATCTGCCGATAGATAAATGACGTCGAACCAATATGATGTAAGCGTAATCCCGTTTCCGACATTCTGAACCTGATAATTTATAGAGTAAGGTTTGCCTGAGAACGCTGAATCACTTCCGTCAAAAATAGTCAAATTTAAATCAGGTTTTGGAAAACTTTTTATCAGAAATGAATTGCTTCTCGTAATATTGTTTGTTTCATCCGTATGCTCATAAACAGAGTTGGACGCATCGGTTTTAATGTACACGTAATAATTGTTAGTCGACAGGTTAAATGGAAGTTTAATCTGAACAGATCTTGATATGTTGGCTGATGGGGAGAGATTTATGATTTTCGAAAAGACCCCGATCGGTATAACGTTATTAGAATTCCAGACTGAGTCGGTTGATAAGTAAACGCTATCCTTACATTGAGACTCAACAACATCACCAGCACCCTGATTAAAAATCTGCCAGTTTATTGTAATTACATCGTTTGCCGTTGCGCTGTCAGGAATTTGCACAGATGTGACAACGAGGTCGGGCCATGGACTTAAGTCAATAGTAATCGGTGCATCCATCGTTGAAATATTATTATCCTCAAAATTATGCTCGTAGACCTTTTTCTGCCAGTCCGCTTCTATATATATATGATACAATCCTGAAATTCCATCTGGTAATCTGACCTGTATATTTTGAGTATATATTGAATCAACTTCAAGTCCGCCTGAATGGACAAAAATTCCGATAGCGGTTGATGAATCAAGAATGAATGGATAGACTTTTGATATAAAAATCCTATCACTCCAATATCCCTCGGCGTCCGATAAACCCTGATTTTGTACCGACCACTGGACAGAAATTTTTGTACCTGAATTACCTATCGATGGTCCGCTAACAGAAACAGGCACAAGATCGGGAGGAGGTGTCAAGGTTATATCAATCGAAGCAGATTTTATATTATTATCCTCAAGTGAGTATTCATGTACCTTATTATTGTAATCGGTATAAACAAAAAGATAATATTTTCCCGAAATCCCATCTGGTAAATTCACTGCAGTATTTACATTATAAGAAGAATCGGGGAGTAATAAGTTATCTCGTGTTATAGTGATAAGGTGTGTTGCGCTGTCAAGATTCAGAATTGAATCTCGGGATAGGTAAATCGCATCATACCAGCGGGAAACATCGGTTGCATTAGTACCGTAATTAGCGACCTGAAATGCAACATTGATAGTGCTGCCCGAAAATACATTTTCAGGTACCATAATTGATGAAACTTGTAAATCAGGTGGTGGAGTTAAAGTTATAACGAATTTTTTTATAAAAGTATTGTTGTCATTATTGTTTTCGGGGAGATTATTGTTATAATCAGCAATAATGAAAATATAATATTGTCCAAATATTCCATTTGGTAATTTAACTGTTGCTGTATTTATATAAGATTCACCGGGATTTAATGAACTTACATTTAACAGTGAAGCCAACATTATATCCTCTCTGGTATTGAAAGTTGAATCAAGTGAAAGATAAATGTTATCATACCATTGAGAAGGATTGGTTGATGATATTCCGTTATTTTTAATTACCCATTTAATTTCCATTGATTTTCCCGAATAGGCGTCAGGGGGTAAGATGACCTGGTCAACTATGATATCAGCAACGTTCCGTGTTGTAAAGGACCAGACGGGGCTTGTGGAACTTCCTGCGAGATTTTTTGCGACCACATACCAATTATATGTCGTCCCGTACTCCAGGTAATAATTATTCCTATATCGATTTGATGTTAGATCGGAGGCGGTTGGTATAGATGGCGGAGTATCGGATGCTTTCCAGAAATATATATCGTATGTTCGCGCCGCATTTGCAGGAGTCCATGATAATTCAGTGTTAATATTAATTTCCGTAGCGAGATGTACCGGCGAGGGATTTCCCACGATACCTGGAGATTCAGGAACTAGGGTATTTTCGGCTGAAACAGAACCGAATGTCCATTCACCGAAATCGTTCTGGACAAGCGCAGATAACGTACCTTCGTCTGCATTAACATCCGTGGGTACTACCACCCATGGATCTGTTCTGGTTGATCTGCGAAGCAAGCGGAGTGACGAAGGATCTGTAATGCCACCGAAAAGATTATATTCAAGAATCACTTTTGCGGAAAAATTTGCGTTAGATGGGATGGTGTTGATTGACCAGTACATATTTGAGACCATAGTTGCTATACCTTCAGGCATGGCACCTCCAGGGGATTTGGTAAAACGTGCTACACCTGTAAGGGATGTCCGGTCAAGCGTTAAATAATCGATTTTAACATAAGTCTTTAATGTACCATAATTGAAATTGTGAATATAGGGATTACCTGGATAAAAGATTCCAGCAAGATTTACAGTCCAATCAGTATCAAAATTCTCCACCGGCAAATTATCGAAAGTTACAATCGGTAAGGTAATCGGGTCAGCCGTCGGAATATTGAGTGAACGACCTCCTGACATGCCGTTTAATTCATAAATTAATTGTGGTGAAGAACCCAAAGCAAATGCATATGCTATATCTTGATTTATCATTAACGGTACTGATGTAGACCAGACGGAGTCATAGTCCGGATCATGGAGTTGGTAAACACCTGCATTAAAGCCGTTAAAAATTTCCACAGAAGGTGTATAATTGTTTGAATTTGAAATCAATCCTAAACGATATAACCTGCGAAGATCGACGCGAAATTCAACAACTGATTCCGGTTCTCTTAAAACCTGCAATGTATGTGTTGTAATTGTATCCTTGTAATTGTTCGCTTTATCATATGCATTAATCTTGAGTGTAAGAATGCTTGCCGGGGTCGGCTGTGGTATCGAGACAATCGTACGCCATCGGCCGTTAAGACTATCACCTGAAACTAACTCAGCATAATTACCGGATAGTTCATTTAATGCTGAATCTAAAAATGAAACACTTGCATAAGATACACCGGTTTTATTATCCTGAAGGTCAAATTCTACTGTAACATTTTTATCACCGCTTGAAACATTAACCGCTGCCGGTGAAATACTCGCAGGTGAAACATAAAACGGTGGAACCGTATCATTCCCTGTAACATAAATAATTTTGCTTGTGTTAATTTCATTGCTATTATACGCTTTATCTGTCGCATTAACGTAAAGATACAACTGACTATTTGCATTTTGCGGAATCATTACTACAGATTGCCACATCCCATTCAAACTGTCACCGGAGATCAGCGATGCATATGCTGATGCGACCTGAACCCCTGCTGAATTCCGGAATACTGCACTAGCATATAAAACCCCAGATTTATCATCCTGCATGGGAATAAGAACTGTATCAACCTGTGGTCCATTTGTTACATCGAGATTTATCTGACTAACGCTGACCTCACCTGCTATTGCAGGGGGATTTGTATCACCACCGAGTATTGTCAATACTTTACCCGTGCTTGTATCGATACTATTAAATGCTTTATCGGTCGCGAAGACATAAAGATAAAGCGGACCGACAGTAGCTTGCGGGATCACAACAAGAGATCGCCAAATTCCGTTTAAACTATCGCCAGAAATAAGCGACGCAAATGCTGAC
>JBBIRP010000055.1:1659-2029 GCA_037441745.1 Ignavibacteriales bacterium | reverse complement strand
CATCCTGAAGCAGAATAAATACCGTGTCAATCTTCGGTCCGTCGGACACATCGAGTTGAGTTGGGCTTATACTAACCTCACCTGTCAAGGTAGGTGGATTTAAATCACCTCCAAGTATAGTTACACTCTTACCCGTATTAAAGATTGACAAATTGAAAAGTGCATCATAACTGTAAACAACTACAGGGTATATACCGGGTGTTGTACTCATAGGTATATAAATAATTGTTTCCCATTTCCCATTCTGATTGGTTCCTGATACCAATGAACCGAACCCGATGAGTGCCGAGGTATCGGGATCACCAATATAGACTATGACGTAAGATATTTGTTGACTTGGGTTTCTCATCCATAAGTCAACAGTTACTGT
>JBBIRP010000055.1:0-1630 GCA_037441745.1 Ignavibacteriales bacterium | reverse complement strand
GAAACGGATGAAGAATCCAGAACTGTCTGTGCGCTTGATTGATCAGAATTTATAATTAATCCTAAAGCCATCAATGCAAAAATAATGATCAACAAAAATTTAAACGGAACTTTAACCATACTCATAACTAACTCCTAATTTTAATATGTTTGAAAATAATTTTTAAAAAAGTTACTTGTCATTTATAAATTAAATCACAGATTGATAAAAATTCTTTAAAGGTGTGTGGAGGTAATTAAACCGAACCAGCCATCATTGCACAATATACATAATTTTATTTAAAATTGACACAACTTTAAAAAATTAATTCACAATTTATATTGTTGATCCATTAAAAAAGATCTAAATTGAAAAGGATTATAATTTGGAAAAACGAGGGTTAATAAAATGATAAAAAAGAATTAAACAAAGGATAATATCCCAATAATAGCACCAGAAGCAGAAGTAACGCGATCGAGGGGCATCCAATCGCAAAATAAGGGCTTATGATATAATCGACCGGCTATGAGATTTATTCGTTTAGAGAAAGCCCTTAAATTACGGAACCAGGAAGTTCCTGGGAGGAAAAAATACAAAGTTATCCAACCACCACCGTGTCCACCCGCTCTTGATGCATTTTCGCAACCACCACCACCTGAACCGAGATGTCCGGGGTTTTCAATTATACCATAGCATAGATTGGTCACACCCCAACTATTCGCACCAAGTTCACCATAACTTGTCCCGGCTCTACTTGTGACATTGACAGTGATTGAATTGATGGAATAGGAATTTCTGCTGTCGTAATTGTTAGTGAATCACTATCTACGTTAATCTCGTTAATAAGAAACAATTCAGACGCTCCATCGCCATCTCTGTCGGGTACAGCGGTAAAAAGTCCATTCAATCCTTCATAGGCGCAGGGAGGGATGCTGTCGAGTTTGATGGTCGCACCGACATGCAATTTGAAGTCGGGGGTACTCGAAGTGATCTCAAAACCTGCCATGAAGTACGCTGAGTCTTATACGGCTCCTTCCGTATCGACACCCATATCTTTAGCAAACTCTGATTCAGTAAACCGTTTTATGGATATGACGATAGCTGAATCAACCGCTCCTGGAGGTATATTCAGTATAATCCCATCGCCCATTACCTGTCCACCTGAAGAATCAATAAGATAGGGTACACCCACTTTTTGTGTGAGTATGTCGTGGAGAAGAGTCAGATCCTGGGAGTTAATTGTCCCATTATGGGTGAGGTCTCCCTCAGAAAGTTCATACGACGTCGGAGATGGTGGTCTTCCAACGATGATATCTCTCAATCTTAAAAGATCAAGAATATTAATTACGTTATCCTGATTCAAATCACCGAGCGCATTTTCCAGAATTTTAATATTTAAAAGCGGAACTGTGTCCGGCGAAAAAAAGGATTTTAAAAACTCTTCCTCCCCGATACCACCATTGAACACATTTGTTACTTTTACCGGATCATTTAAATCAACAGGATTTCCCGTCACCTCCTTAGCTCTCAGAAAAGCAGTGATCGATATAAGGAGTGTAAAAACAATAAATGCACGGATCATACAGACCTCAGATAATTTTTACTAGTGATTTTTAAAATATATATAAAAGGATTACCAAGCCTTATCCCT
>JBBIRP010000054.1:0-10708 GCA_037441745.1 Ignavibacteriales bacterium | reverse complement strand
ATTTTTTATTAGGAAGTCGATCATACTTATTTTTTATCGTTAATTTACGCTCATTACCAAACTGTCTATCTATGAAATCAAATAATTCATTACGCCCCCCAATTGGATATCCAGAAAGGTGATAAATTATTTGTCCTTTCGCATCAAGAAGAAAAGTTGTTGGTACAGCTTTAACACCATATTGCTGGAACGTTCTTAAATGATCATCAACCAAAATCGGAAAAGATAATTGACTTTTTTTCACATTATCAATTATCTTTTGTAAAATTGTGTCAGATATTGATAGTTGTTCAACGCAAATACCAAACACTACCAAACCCTTCTCATGATACTTACGATAAAACTTTTCAATATCAATCAGCATTTCAATTGAATCATTACCCCAAGTTGCCCAGAACAGAATAACAGTTAATTTTTCACCAAGATTTTCAGAAAGTGAAATTCGTCTTCCTTCTAGGTTTGGTAAAGTGAATGCTGTTACAACTGAATCATGCTCCAACGGTTGCGTCTGAATAAAACCATTAAATAGCAAAAGGTAAACTAGTAAATCAAGCAGGCTAGAATGTGATTTCATTCCAGCCCGCCTTTTTCCCCTAATCCACAATGTTCCTCTTTTATTACTAATCATCTTCATTTACCTGTTCTCTTATACTCCTTTGGTGCATGACAACCTGGTGAGCATTTTCCACCGTCTGAAGATTTTTCGTATCTAATCGGAAGCATCCACTGACCAAAGGGAACAGCTTCACGTATGTGTTGTGGATTTTGACTTGCGTGAGTTTCATGACAGGCACGACAAGTTCTACCTTTTATCTTTTTATTCACATGTAGATAATGCAAGTTACCGTCATTATCACGGAAACCCGTTAAAGTTGTTGTTTTTTGTTCTTGTACCAAACTTGGTTGATGGCAGTTAAAACATAATTCATATTGCTCCTGGGAAAAAGAAGCATAAAATTCTTCTGGATATGAATGTTTTAAAATCTTAAAATTTGTAGAACCATGAACCATATGACACCCTGAACAATCGCGTTCGCGGATTGGTCCATGCCAATCTTTATTCTTCTCAAATAAATCCTTCATATTTTGCATCGTAACCGAGGCACCCTTTTTTAATTTCTCATCATGACAATTCAAACATAATGCCATTGGTTCATCCATTAATTGTTTGGGATATGGTGCATCATGAGGTGAGTGACAATTCAAACATTTTTTATCTATTTTGAGTGCTTTATGTTCATTCGTTGCTCTTTGCACACTATCTTGAATATCCTTATGACAATTGTAGCATTGTTCGGGTACATCTTTCTCGAGCATAAATTCAGAATCGTTACTATGTGGATTATGACAAATCACACAACTTTCGGTGACCGGTTTATGTACATTCTTCGCCGCTGCTAAATTTTCTTCAATATCAGAGTGACATTGAAAACATACACTATTTACTGTGTTCAATAACAATTTGGATTTCTCACTTGTGTGTGGAGTATGACAAACCATACATTCTCCCTCACTCGCAGGTCCATGGACATATTTTCTCTGGATTATTTCACGTTTATGACAACTGAAACAAAGTTCACTTAAGGTTGCTTCCTTAAGTTGATATTTTTGATCTGACTGATGTGGATCATGACATTTTGTACACAATCCTTTAGATACGGGTTCATGAACTACACCCTTTTTTTGCATAGGCTCGTGACATTTACCGCAAAGTTCAGAAGGATTTACTATTGGCTCAAACTTATGTTCATCATTGGGTAACAACTGGTGACAAGCTCCGCATTCTGAAACTGCAACAGGTCCGTGAAGAAATTTGGCTTTACCAAAATTATAATGGCATTTCGAATTTATGCACGACTGTTTATTCTGTGCATTAACCGTAAACAACCACAATAAAATTGACAACATAATTTTGATAAAGAGAAATTGATATTTCATAATGTTTCTCGTTTGATATTTAAAAAGTTCGAATCCCATAATATTTTAAGGATCATACGTGTTAGTTTGTGTATGATGGCAAAGCCCGGTCATTGAACAGTAGTTTTTTGAATATCCATTTGGATTCGAAGCTTTCCGAAAACCAACGATAACTAGCTTATCATAGGTACCAGCCCCAGAATAATTATATGGTGCAGGTTCAGAAGCATAACCAATCAGCCTTGAACGTTTTGATCCATGCGGTACAACCACGTGACAGGTAATACACTTAACTGACGAACCTTGATGTTGCCCTCGTGAATGGACATTATTTTTAAAACTTCCACCACTATAAATCGGATGGCAGTTTACACAGAACAAATCTGTTTGCCAATTGTTTCTATTGTTTTTAATATCATAAAGCGACCATAACACACCATTTGCGTTTGTAGGCCAATATTGAGCCGATGGCGTAGTAGAACTTCCTTTTAACATAAATCTTCTATTAGATCCATGCGGACCATCTGCTTCGGTTGTTGACACGGGTGTATCATTGCCATGACAATCTGAGCAATACATAGTTTGTGTACCTACGTTATTCCATGATGTCGTCATTTGATTGGCTGTTAATGACCTTGGAGAATATGATCCTGTTTGATCGTTTAACCCGACCTTTACTGGATGAACTGCATAATTGCTTACATTATATTCGAACGCTTGATCAGTAATATTTTGTCCCGATGGTCCTATGATTGTCGTTACTCCGGTAGAAGTAGATCCCAACCCATAGTATGAATGGCATTTCATGCAAATTTGATATTCCTTCGTTGCAGGATCAATTCTAATAAATGTGGTAGGTTGAGTCCATTTGGTTACCGCATTAGGTTCTAATCCCCAAACTCCGGATAAAACATTAGATATAAGATTAGACTTTGACGTATGCAGTCCACTCTTTGCCGCATGTGGATTATGACAATCATAACATTCGGCGTGCCTATTGGGGGTACTTAAATTTATTGAATTCTCATCCGGTGAATTAGAAACAGGAGTTGCATTGACTGAAATATGTTTTCCATCCGTAGAATAAGTTGGGTGTCGATATATTTTTGCGAATGGTCCACCTGATTCGTTTGAAACATTTTTTGATGTAATTCCACTATTAGAGATTCCTTTATGACATGGATCGCATGTATTCTGCTCATAAGCTTTTATCAATTGGCCTGGATTTGAAGCATTGTGAGGTTTATGGCAATTCTCACAACCATTTGATGCTACCGTTGTATAACCTGTGTGACTTAACCCTGATGGTAACGTTTTATTAGAAGATTGATGTATCGATGGATTCGAGGACCAATAGGCTGGATTATGACATTTCAGGCAAAGCGTTGAATTACTATTACTCTGACTTAAAAACTTCTTCACTATTGGATCTTTATCTTCTCCATGTGGGTCGTGACAACTTCTACAATTAACTGGGTCGGTCTGACCAATGGTAGTGTAGTAATTATTTTTTTCAGAGTTAAATGTAATCGAAATCGGATGATCATCCATTAAAGCAACACCTGTACTTCCACCAATATTACTAGATGCCGATATAGATAACGATTGATCAGGATCTAATAAGCTACCCCCCACAACATTAATTTGACCATTGATTGTTGCACCAATCGCAATCGTACCATCGTGGCAGGAAAGACAAAGTTTCGATGTATTATCTGGATACTGGTATTGATAAGAAGATGAAAAAGTTGTGCTAGTGTACTGAGAATATGATACAGACGAAATCGTATGGTCCCATAGAGGGACGTTAGAAGATGCTTTGTGTGGTATATGACAAAACTTACAAATTTCTTGTTCACTCGTTGCTTTAATAACACCTGTTCCAAACACTGAGAGATTATGTTTCGAGGCTATGATTTGAGAAAACAAGTAACTGTTTATCATACTAAAGCTATAAAAGAAAATTATTTTAATTAATTTAATTCTCAATCTGAAGTGCAATGTATCCCATAATTTTTTCATTTGATATATTGAAAAACTTGTACACGTTTATTACCAGAATCAACAACATATATTCTATCTTGTGAATCAATTGCTAACCCTGTGGGTAAAGAAAAATTTCCAAAACCATTCCCCGAGCCACCGAAAGCCATCAATATCTGCCCCCTTTTGTCGAATATCTGTACAATATCAAAGAGGGCATCAACAACAAAAATATGACCTTCACTATCGATTGCTATACCTTTTGGTGTAGCAAAATCACCGACACCATCGCCCAACTTCCCAAACTTGTAAACGAACGAACCATTTCGTTTTAACTCTTGTACACGAAAATTCATCGCATCAACTATAAAAATCGTATCGGAGAAATTCTTGACATTTAAATTACTACATAACGATACCGGGTAATTGAATTCGTTATCCCCGGTTCCTCGTTTTCCATACCGTGCTTTTTCATTACCTAATAAATCAAATATTATTAATTGATTAGCACCGGTATCAATAATAAATACTTCATCTCCAATGATAGAAATACCAGTAGGTCTAATCATTCCATTTGAAAAAGAGTATTCTAATTTCCCATCAATATCAAATACAAATACACCTTTTAATTCAGAATCAGTGATAAAAATTTTATTTTCAGATGAAACGGCTACACCAATAGGTGAAATTAATCTATTTCCTTTTATCCCGTTAATAATTTTGTAATTTTTATTTACAAAGTTAAAAATATGGACACCGCCTAGACCCGGATCTGTAATATAAATATTGTTATTATTATCAACAGTAATACCCTGCGGACGAACCATTAATTCATTATTTTCGACACTACCAAAAACAAATTCAATCGCTTTTCGCCACCAAGACTTTTTAATATTCAAATCCGATTTCCCGGAAAAAGCGTACAGAAATCTGATTCTTGGTCGTTCGGGCGGCTGAGGCCAATATAAATCCTTATTGGCAACTTGTTGACTTGAACATTGCAATACTATTAAAATTAATATAATGATGGTGTACCAAACTCGTGTCATATTTTTATTCGAGCGAAATATTAAATGGTCTGCTTACATTTATGAAGAAATCGTTCCTACGTACAGTGGCAAGTGAAAAAGATGCCCACCTGAAATTTATAGTGATGGCACGCCAGTTATATCTCACAGCAGCATTGTACGTATATTCACTCCTATTCCAAAAAGTGTTCTGGATCTTCGTTAGACTTAACTGAAAACTCAAATTATTTATGACCTCTGGTATCAACAATTCTACCATGTACCTCCTAATGCGATTAGTATAATTGGAAGAACGAAACCAATCGTAATTGAAATTAAAACTCAATAGAAAATCAATCTTATATACGATTCTATAAGTAGCATTGAATAGATACGTAAAATCTTTACGTTTGAGTAAACCATCTCCGGCCGGATTTCGTGTTGTCCCGTAGGTTGCACTACTCCGTAATGTTAACGCTGGTATCGTATTCGTTTCAATGGTTGTCGTTGTCAAATTCCTTATTTCTGTTTGTCTCACTGCACCCGATACACGGTTGATATTAACTTGATCAGTTATCGAAACCTCCCCAAGCGAAAAACCTTTACTCTGTACACCAGCAGACAAGACGCCATGTAAGATACGCTGCAACTCAAACGAGCGATCATAATTATAACCGATTTGAGTATTTATGGTTGGTCTGAAATTCTCAAATTCACCCCGATAAACAATACCGCCTGTGAGGGCCGTTGAATGGAGTGGCAATTTTTGATTCTGTAAGTTCGACCGTCCAACTGATTGTGAAAATATGAAAAGTCCTCTCCATTCAGGTGATAACTCTAGGTCGGCATTATCCCGAATTAAACCCTCTATTAGAGAAGATGAGGAAGTCCAGAATGACATGATTTGTCCATTTAGTTGGTTATTTAAAGTCACATTTAGTTTCGAATTCCAAAAACAATTTCCATTCAGTTGATTAATACCGGCTTCTTTAAAAAAATTTGTATTAATTGTGATTTGGTTTACTTCGTTGGGTTGAGACATACCTCTAAACCTAATTTCATGAGCTCGATAATTAAAACCGATATATTTATCATTTCTATCTCTCTGCATCAAATCAAGAATTAAATTTGTTTTTTTAACCTCTTTATTAAAGGATAATTGAATATCTCTATTCGTCTGATCTAATGATAAGCCGACTATGCTTCTAGAATTATATTGATCATACGACAAAGTTGTCTGTGGGAGCAGCCCACCTAAATAGCCGTTTGAGCTTGAAGAAATTCTAAAACCACCTGCAGTAGTTAAAACTTTGTTGCTCATTTTTGATAGTGTTTGTGAACTTGATTCGATCGTATTAATATCACGGCGCAGAAAAATGTAAATCGGGAACCTTGTCTTCTTTAAAAGATTAAATGACATATCATAATAGCTTAACAAGGTATTATGTTGTTTAGATTTTATTCCTGCACTGTTGAACAGATTGTCAGAATTCAAGATGCGTGTTTGAATATTGAACTCTACAAAATTGTGATTGTAAAGATTACCATCAACACCTATTTGAGCAAGTTGTCTGTAATAAGAGTTATAAACATTTGTGTTCGCATAGAAATAATCCTGCTGTTCAAATTCTCCACCCAATGCACCGTGAATTGTTTTAAGCTGAGCGGAAATATTACAAATTAGAAATATTGTTAAAACCAAATGTACAATTATTATTCGCATTTCCGATTATTAATATGGTCCCCGCTCACCAAAAAGATGAGCGAGGATCCACATCGAATACTGGTCAAATAATTATTTATTATGACATTTCAAGCAAAGTGCACTTGCTGAATTACTGGTTCTTAAAAAATCACCATAAGTGTCATCATGTGGATTATGGCAGCTTGCACATTGAACCGTACCGCTGTATAATCTAACACCTGTGAGAGTTGAAGGGTCTTTTAAGCCACCATCAGCCGAAGCAAGAGCAGCATCGTATGTGAAATTAATCGGATGGTCATTAGTTAAATCTGTTCCAAGATTTGCATCTGAAACTAATTTACCACTTGCATCCAATTCATGTCCACTTCCCATTGATGCTGTACCGTTACCCAAATTATTGACTGCAACAGTACCATCATGGCAGCTCATGCAAAGATTAGAAACTGTTGAACCACCCCCAATATCTGTTGGTGTTGCATTCAAAGTTGAACTCGCATAAACTCCATAACTTGCTTGAGAAGATAAAGTATGATTCCACAATGGATCCGTGGTCATACCTTTTTGGTGTGGTGTGTGGCAAAATATGCACACCTGATCTTGGTCGGTAGATTTATCCGTGATAAGCCCACCGGTCGATAGATCATGGTGTGAGCCAACAACACTTTGTGCCATCGATATAGCTGAAACCATAGCGATAATCGAAAGCACGAATAGAATGCGTTTCATAAGACTACTCCTTTATTGTTAATAATTGATTGTGATTTATTATTTTCTGCATAATGCAGAAACTTTTCAGAATTTTTATTCTTCGTATTTTAATAGCTGAAAAACTTCAACACGTTTATTCATCTGATCAACTACGTAGATCCGATCATTATTATCAATGCATATACCTGCTGGTAACCAGAACATACCATCCTCTTTCCCCAAACTACCAACAAACATTAATAGTTGACCTTTGTTATTGAAAATTTGAAAATTGTTAAATGCAGCATCTACGACATAAATATTCTCTTGGCTATCCAACGCTATACCTTTAGGTCGGGTAAATTGGCCGAGTGCATCCCCTAGTGAACCGAACTTAAATAAAAAATTCCCATCAGCATCAAAAACTTCAACACGTGCATTTATTGTATCTACGATATAAAGTCTTCCATCTTTTCCGATAGCAATATTTGTCGGATAATTAAATTCACCATCTCCACTGCCTCTCTTACCAAACGAAAAAAGATACTTCCCCTCCTTTGTAAACACTTTGACATTGTGATCCTGAGAATCAACAATATAGATCCGACTCAGTGAATCGTTAACCACCACCGATGTCGGATTTTTAAAATCCTTACTGTTTCCAATCGTTTTTAATAACTCACCCTCTTGATTGTATACCATGACGGTTTTTAATTTACCATCTGCAACGTAAACAACATTACTAGTATCTACAGTTAAACCTAAAGGTAAACGTACTGATCCTGTAGGTGACAAACCCATAAATGACATCTTTAAATTTTTCAAATCAAATATGAAAATACATGGGTCTTTAGTTTCGGAGACGTATAATCTTCCCATTTTATCAACAGCAACCCCGTATGGTTTTCCAAGTGCATCGGTTACATCTTCTCCTGCAATCTCTTCAAGGATCCCTAAATTGGAACCTTCAATTGATTTTCTATCTGAATAAGATTGAATAAATTTTATTCTAGGTTTTTCGGGTGGTGGTGGCCAAACCAAATCTTTTCTTTCAACCTTCTTGGATGATCCACAACCGATGAACATAAAAACTATAATATAAATCAAGAATTCAAGCTTTCTTTTCATAAATTCATCCGCTCATTTATTATGACACTCTTGGCACAATGCAAAATAACTACCCGAATTTGTTAATAACGATTTATTATCAGAAGCATGAGGATAATGGCAACTAATGCAATTCAACTCCCTTTCACTATTTCTTGGGTCTGGTGCATCACCAACAGGATGAAAAACAACCGGGTGGTTTCCATCAATTTTATCGGGATGACAGGAGAAACAAACATCGTTTACATTCCTACGAAGCTGGAATATAAAAGGAGATGCGTGCGGTGAATGACAATATCCACATTTACCCCCACCAACTGGTCCGTGAACGTTACTTTTTTCTTCAATCTCCTTTTCAATTTTGCTATGGCATGTGAAGCAGGCTTTATTTTCTTCAATTGGATCATAAAGTAGCTTGAAAGCTGTTTCGGGTTTGTCATTATGACATTTGTTACAGTTCATGGCTGATACTATTCCATGAACATTTTTTTGCTCAATCATTGCTTTATGACATGAGGAACAATCTAGATCCAAAGGATTCCTAGACTTCGAATTAATTTTCTCATTATGACAATTAATGCAATTTTTTATTTTGTCTGAACTATGAAATTTTTCCTCTTTGTAAATATTCGAATCCAACTCACCATCCAAATCTAATTTATAAAACGCATTTATTGTATCTGTAGCTAAAATATTATCATCTGGAGATTTAAACTCAATGGGAATGATATTTAATCCGGGTTTAAGATAAATAGGGACTGCTATAATATTTTCTTTACAAAATTTTATTCGATCACCCAACGTCGAAATTACAGCTGGTATCCATCCACTAATTTTTACACTTGCTTTAATCGTCGATGGTTTAAGAAGTAATTGCATTGTATTCGAAGTGGTATCTCTATAAAAAAATTCACTCGCTTTAATCTGATCTTTAAAATTAAACATGTCTGTAGCAGTATCCGCATTTTGATGATAAGCAGCTCCTCGCCCGTTTATTTGGTTAACAATTAATTCAGATGGTAAATTATGAATAAAGGTATCGCGAAATGTTGCTTTTACCCTTTTATTACTCATATCAAAATGGAAAATAGAATCCCATGGAAGATACAATTTAACTTTCTGTATAGATTGTGTATTAATATCAATTGTAAGTAGCAACATATTATCATTCAGTAATATATTCGGATTACTCGGATATATGAACGAATAATATTCGGTTCTCTCATATCCAACTAACCTAAAAGACTCGATAAAAAAGAAAGTTAGTATCAAAAGAACTAAGCTAGTTTGTTTCATAAGATTTTAGGGATATAATTCTGGGAGGAATATCCCAAACTTTATGCCAAACAAATCTTAGATGGAGATTCTAATTTTCATTAAAAAAAAGGAAAACCTGGTAGAAAACGAGCAAAATGAGAAGTCTTTAGAGTATTGCTAGGAATGGTTGGGTTATAACACCCAAAGCACGAATTTATGAGTTGCTATGATTTTGAGTTAATATTCAATTTATGTTTCTTCATCCGATATCTTAAAGTATCTCGACTAATCTTTAGAAGTTTTGCTGCTTTGGATTGATTGTAGTTTGTTTTTTCTAATGTTTTTATCAAAATTTGCTTTTCAATTTCGTCGAATGATTTGCCATCCTCGCCAACATTTAAAATGATCGCCTTATCCTCTTTATCTAAATTTTGTAGATGCCCCAGTTCAACTTTATGTGAGAATATATAATCACCTTCATCCATTAACACAGCACGTTCTATTACATTACGGAGTTCACGAACATTTCCTGGCCAATCATATTTCAGAAACATTTCTTTAGTTTCGTTTGTAAAGCCTTTGAAGTTTTTATGAAATGATTTATTGAATTCATTCAGGAAATATTCAGCTAGTATCATTATGTCCTCGCCTCTTTCTCTGAGCGGAGGCATAGTAATGCTCGCAACATTTAATCTATAATAAAGATCGGAGCGAAATTTTCCTTCTTCTACCAATTTATCAATAGGTTGGTTAGTAGACGCAATAATTCGAATATCAACTTTTATATCTTTTGTTCCACCAACACGTTGAAATGTTTTCTGTTCGATGACTCTCAATAATTTTACTTGCATCTTAAGTGTAGCATCTCCAATTTCATCTAGAAGAATTGTTCCACCATCTGCTAATTCGAATAATCCTTTCTTTTGTTGGCGTGCATCTGTGAAAGCTCCCTTTTCATAACCAAATAATTCACTCTCGACCAAATTTTCACTTAATGCAGAAAAGTTTATAGGTAAAAATTGTTTATCTTTCCGTTCACTTAAAA
>JBBIRP010000053.1:0-10811 GCA_037441745.1 Ignavibacteriales bacterium | reverse complement strand
AACAATATTTTAAAAGATAAAATTATCATCGAGGGTGAGGATTTTTCTCATCTCGTTACCGTTATGCGAAAAAAAATTGGTGATCTGATACGTGTTGTAGATGGTGTTGGGAATGCCTACGATGCCCGCGTCGAGAGAAAAACCCGACGATCGGCTGAATGTTCAATCATTAACATATATCCAAATCACAATGAACCGAAAATTCATCTGGTTATGGGAGTTGGTATGTTGAAAAATCCTACCCGTTCCGAATTCCTTGTCGAAAAAGTAACAGAGCTTGGTGTAAAAGCAATTATTCCACTTAAAACCGAAAGAACAATCCCTGCCAAACCAAAAGCCGACCGTTGGAAAAAAGTTGCACTTGCCGCAATAAAACAATCAGGGCGTGGTTATTTACCACCAATCCGAGAATTGAGAACACTCTGGCAGTGTATAAAAGAACAGCGCGTCTTCGATCTAAAATTGATTGCACATGAGAAGGCAACAGAACATATCACGTCCATAAAACGTAAAAATTCATCGGCAACATCAATCATAATTCTTATTGGACCAGAAGGTGGTTTCAGTGATAATGAAGTAAGTCAATGTGTTGCCGAAAACTATATACCGGTATGTCTGAACAAAAAGCGTTTGCGGACAGAAACAGCTGCAATAGTTGCTGCTACTCTTTTAATAGATTAAACAATTTATGCATTTAGGAAAGTTTGTAGTGATAAGGTAAAGAGCTTGCAGATAATTCCGTCTTCTAAATAAATTTCCTATCGACTTTCTATGTTTGAGCCAGTACAGGATCTGGGATTTTTACGAATAGTTTGATTTTTAATTTTAAATATTTATCTTCCAACAAGAAGCGTTTATATTTAAAGGGGCATTAATATAGGATGTATAAAATCCAAAAGGTGAAACATGTTGGGTGAAATGAAAAATGTAGGGGGGGTATACACTTAAAAAATGGAAGTGGTTTCAAATAATAAGTATATTCGTAATTGCATTTCTTGTTTTAGAAGTAATATTACTTGCTTTTCAGAATCACAAATTAAGACAAACAATCAGAGAACTAACAGGTGAGAACATTGAGCCGCTTAAGGCTGGTGAAAAAGTTGAGCCATTTAAAATTCTTACATTAGACGGTGATACTACGGAAATAAAATATAATACAGATGCGAGTTACTTACTATTTGTTTTTTCCACAACATGCCCCCACTGTGAGAGAAGTTTAATACAATGGAATTCAATTGTTGGAACAAACAGGATGAGTATATATATTTTGGGTGTATCTATAGATGATTTAAAAAATACAATAGATTATGTGACCACAAAGGATATTAAATTTTATACAGTAGTAAATGCAGATACGGAATTCAGAAGTAAATATAAAGTAAAAGGTGTACCGATGACAATATTGGTAAATGGTGAGAGTGAAGTAGAGAAAGTATATTTTGGCGAATTGACAAATAATCAAACAGAAGAAATAATGAATTTATTAAATGCCCAAGAGGGAAGCTTTAAATAACTAAAGTAATAACAATAATTACAAAGGGGTTAATTATGAACAAACTGCAATTAATATTACTGATGATTGCATCAGTTGTCATTATTGCAGCTGCATTGCAGTTGATGAGCCAGCCTGCGTATGCAAATTATGGAACATGCAAATGTCAAGCATGGTTAAAGTGTTCTTGTGACGGTATATGGGCTCATGGTATTCCATACCCTTGTGATGGAAGAATATATTGTCCAACGTGGCCGCACTGGGCTTGTAATAGGGGAGATGGCGTCATTGTATATGCGGATCAATGGTGCCGTGAGTAATCATAAATAATAGACGCTGGTATCAAATTCATGATACCAGCTTATTTTATTAATATGAAATACATTTCATTTATAATTTTAGTATTAATTTTAGTTTTTTTATTTAACATATCTTCATATTGTCACATACATAACCAATTGAAGAAGATATCATACCTGCAAAATAATATTTATACTATACATTTTTACCCTATTCAACAAGGAAAACATATGAAATTATGGTTGAGTGCTCAGGGAAAGATTGGTAGATATTCATTATATGGGAGTACTAGGATTCAGAATGAAGTCGGATGTGAGTATCCACCCAATACGGGATTTGAACATATTAGCGAGGGTGGTCTTCTAGTTGGTGCAATGATCGATACATCAGATGATAATTATGGTATCTTGATACCAAAAGTTACATCAGTCTTTTGGTCGGAATCCGATAACCCCGAAATACATATATTAGGAGAAACTTCTATTAATGATACATCTAAACCGTGGTATTATACATCTATATTAAATCAAGATGAACCAAATAGAAGGGGAATCGATGATGACGGTGATGGATTAATAGATGAAGATGAGCTTGATGGAATTGACAATGATGATGATGGACTTATTGATGAAGATTATGGTGCAATGTCTGAAAGTGATTATTATTGTACATTTACAGATACTATAAAAATTATAGGTTCACAAAATCATATACCTCTTGGTATAAAAGTAATACAAAAATCTTATGCATGGGAAAAGACATTATATGAACCAATATTACCGATAGAATATTTTATTATAAATCTTGGGAAAAGGAAATTATTTGATGTGTACATTGGAATATTAATAGATACAGATGTCGGTAATGTATTTTTTGATAAAAATTTTGGTATTAATGACAATGCGGGATATTGGCCTGAATTAATGACTTCTTATGTGACAAATATTATTGATAAAAATGCAACACCTGTTGGTATAACTATATTATCTGTTCCTGAGTCATTAAAACAAATTAGATATATATTTCGGTGGTTGAATAAATCATTACACAGCAGTGATTTTCCTTATGAAATAACCGATAGTGTTTTGTACAATTGGATGAACGGGACGTCCCCCGATGAACCACCAATAAGAAAAAATCAACCAATTACAGGAAATTCTGATATTTATATTTTATATTCATTTGGACCGATAAATAATTGGGCAATTGGTGAAACATTAAAATTATCATTTGCCGTTGTAAGTGGTTTTTCGTTAAATTCAGGCTCTCATAGTTTATATAACAATGCTTCTATTGCTCAAACGCTTTTTGCGCGTGGTTATGCACCTCCAGTTTACTTCCCAGCTCCGAAACTCCGCATCGAGCCTGGATTTAGAAATGTGATGTTGAACTGGGCGTATACTGGAAGCGGTATCAATCCGGTAGAAGTTTGGGATGATGCGAATCGATTAATAGAAATTTATCCACCTAATCATTGGCGGCGAGTAAATCCTCCCGAAGGTCATCAAACGGGTGGAAGAATATTTGAAGGATATAAATTGTATCGGAGCGAAGATCCAGCTGGTACAGCCAAGAGTTTTGTAATGATTAGTCAGTGGGATATGAAAGATAGCGTTGGACCAAAGTTCGGATATGATACAGGTATTGAGACGACATTTGTAGACGAGAATCTGACTACGGGGAAAACATACTGGTATGCGGTAACATCGTTTGGGATACCTGATGTGCATGTGATGGATTATGTAGATTGGGATGGAAGAGTGAAGGTAGAAACACTTGCTGCGGGAAGTTCGGAATCATCTATATTGGCATCAAGGAAGAGGATGAAACTTCCATTTTCAGTATCGCATGAATTAGGTAAGGTATTAGTAGTACCGAATCCATACCGGGTAGATGAAGATTACACTTATGAGATGGGAGGGTACGAAGGAAGGGCGAAGGTATGGAATGAGAACAAACGTAGGATAAAGTTCATCCATTTGCCACCGAAGTGCACTGTTAGAATATTTACAGTTGCAGGGGAGATAGTAGCCACGTTAAGACATGAAGACGAATCAAATGGAGAGATGGATTGGAATATGATGAGTGGGAGTAATCGTACGATAGCCAGTGGATTATATGTATTTACGGTAGAATCAGAATATGGAACACAGATAGGAAAGTTTGTAGTGATAAGGTAATGGATGACGCTTTATGAAAAGAATATTCATATTAGTTATAACGACAAATTTATACATTTTTTTAACAGGATGTCAGAAGTCACCCACATCAATTGAAAAAATTAAAAGGGATCTTCCTTGGAAAGTATTTACAAAATCGAACAGTGCTCTTGTGGACAATCATATAAATGCATTGTATGTGGATGGGATGAAGAATTTATGGATTGGAACTAATGAGGGAGCAAATAGATTGTACAGGGATAGTTGGGAAAAGATAGAGAAAGACCTTGACTATGCCACCGCATCAGGTTTGTCTCGAAAAGTTAATGCAATTACTGTGGGTAAAGATGGAAGTGTATGGTTTGGTTTAGCAGGTGGAGGAATTCGTAGAAGAAGTTATGCGGTATCTGGTAGAATTTGGGTTGAGTACAGAGCACCCACACTTACATCGGATATGGTTTATAGCCTTCAAACAGACAATATGGGTGATATATGGATAGGAACAGCAAGTGGTGTTACACGTTGTGTTCCTGGAACGGTAGAATCAAATACCGCAAGATTGTATAAATATACTTCAGAGAATAGCCTGGTTCCTGATGAACCGATTATGTGTGTGGGTGTGAATCCGACTGATAATACAGTCTGGTTTGGAACTTATAGTTGGGGTGTTGTATCATACGATGTTGATTTGGACTGGAATATCAGCGCACCTTCAGACTTCCCACTGCCAATAGTTTCGATGGGTTTTACCTATGGTAATACAATCTGGTTTGGAACCTATGCTGATTGGGCTTATAAGTACAATATTGCAACATCTGAATGGATTCAATACTCAGATTCTTCCCACGGAGGGGGTTTACCAGATTATTTTGTTAATGCAATTGCAATAACTAAAAACGGTGATATTTGGTTTGGAACTAATCGAGGCATTACAAAAATGAAAGGTACTTCATGGAAAACTTGGGATACTTCTAATTCATTACTTCCAAGTAATATAATTACCTCTCTTGTTTTTGATAGATCAGAAAATTTATGGATAGGTACGGTAAATGGTCTGGCTGAGTTCAATGAAGAAGGAATTTTGAACTGAGTAGGTGCGACTCACTTCAAGAAATGAAGCATATAAAAAAGTGCTCGCACATGATAATTAACCTGGATTCACTTTACCGTGAACTATATTCATAACCTCTTCTGCTTTCGACCTACAAGTTCTTTGGATAGAAGCTACCTCCTCGATATGCCATCCGACAAACTCTTGATCGTTGATGCTGTTAAGGTTAATCAGGACATTCAAAGCTGCGCCTTCTGCGGCTGCGTGAAGCATTAATGCCCCAACACCTGCGTCCGTTATTGAATTCGAATTACCTTTTTCAGCAATAACTTTCGTGAGTGCGAGTGCATCCACCACTAATTTCATCACACGGAGAGGAACGAGTGCCGCCTCTTTAGTCGCTTCCTGAATTGCTGCGCCTCTTAATACTCTCTGATCCTCAGTATCTTTCGGTAGGTTGTATGCTTCCATAACTTTATTGAAAGCTTCGGTGTCTTTGTCTATTAGCGATGCAAAATTTATTCTTAATTCTTCGGATTTAGTTAAGATATTTTTCATTTCCAACTCAACGTTTGCATATTTCTTTTTGCCGATAGTCAAATTCGAGACCATAGAAATAAGTGCGGTGCCGAGTGCACCAGCAAGTGCTGCAACACTTCCCCCGCCTGGTGCAGGTGAGTTTGATGCAAGTTCGTCAATAAATTGGTAAATTGTTTTTTCACATAACATAAAATTCTCCTGTGTCATTCTTCGTTAGGCTGTAAAAATTGCAGCATAATTCGTATTATATTTATTTCATATTCAACATTCTTAAATATTAAAAGCTTCATTTATTTTAATAATGGATCCTCGTTGGTATTTTCAAATCATATACTCTATTATCTTTTTGGTAGGATCAAATCGTTCAAGTTGACTTAGTCCCAGTGCTTCTATTGCCTTCGAAATGTATTCTTCTTCCTTAACATTAGGATAATTACCAATATAAAATTTCCCTGCCATAACAAGTGCCTCTTTAGGAATTAAACCAACCACTTCACTTCCTGTAACATTGACCCCTAATTTTTGTGCTTCCTTTCTTACTTCTTCGAATGCAACATGTGGTGGAGTTATGTTGAAGTTCGTAAGATTAATTGAAACTTGTGCGATGTCGAACCTTTCTAACAGTACTCCCATAGCTTTTACTGATTTTAGTGAGCCGGGGATTTTCACATTTTCTAACCCATTCCTTTTTATAGTACGTCCGCTCTCCCGGATCCTCAATGCGATTTCGTGAGCAATATCTTTATTGTTCGTTGTAAGGTTGACGTTGTATGCAATTAAGAAAAATCTTGCACCTGTAACAGTCGCGCCAGATTTTTGATTGAATATTGGTTCACCATAATCTGGTTTCCAGTTTGGGTCTTTCAATTTTTGTGGAAGTCCTTCATACTCTCCTTTTCTTATGTTAGCGAGATTTTTACGTTCGGGAATTCTTGCAGCTTCTTCGTAAAGATAGACTGGTATTTTTAATTCTTCGGCTGCTTGTTTACCAAATTCGTTTGCGATCTTTACACAATCTTGCATCGTGACACCACTTACGGGTATAAAAGGTACTACATCAACCGCACCAATACGAGGATGTTCACCTTTATGTTTTGTCATGTCGATAAGTTCGCATGCTTTCCTTGCTGATTCGAAAGCTGCTTCCTTAACTGATTCAGGTTCACCGACAAATGTTACAACACAACGATTATAATCTTTGTCAGGTTCGACGCTAAGCAGTTTAACATCTTTTACTTTCTTTATACTTTCAGCAATTTCATTTATGATTTTTGAATCTTTACCTTCACTAAAATTTGGTACACATTCGACTAACCTTTTCATTGAGTTCCTCAATTAGATTTGATATTTTTATATTTTAAAATTCTAATACGACACCATTCTTGATAACTCGCCAAACATGATTTTCTCCGAAGTGATATGGAAGGAATTTATAATTTGGAATATCGAGTACTGCTATGTCTGCTTTTTTACCGACTTCAATACTTCCTATCTCGTGCGAAAGTTTTAGAGCCGCTGCTGCATTTAAAGTAGAAGCGACTATTACTTCTTCGGGGGACATTTTCATTTGAGTACAGGCAATTGTCATCATCATCGGCATACTGTAAGACATACACGAGCCAGGGTTAAAATCGGTGGAAAGTGCAACAACTACTCCGGCATCTATCATTTTCCTTGCAGGTGCATATTGATGATTTAGAAAAAAAGATGCTCCGGGAAGTAATGTTGCGATCACACCTGTTTTTGCTAATGCTCTTATTCCAAGCTCACTGATGTGTTCAAGATGGTCAACTGAAACGGCTCCAACTTCTGCGGCAAGCTCTGCTCCACCTATTGGTGAAAGCTCGTCACCATGAAGTTTTGGAAATAAATTGTGTTTTTTTCCTGTTGTTAGAATCTGAAAACATTCGTCTCTATTGAAATATCCATTTTCATAAAAAACGTCGCAGAACTCAGCCAGCTTTTTTTTACCGATGTAGGGTATCATTTTTTCTGTAATCTCTTGAACATAGTCTCCCTTACGATTAGAATATTCGGGTGGGACTGCGTGAGCACCAAGAAATGTTGGGATTATACTAATTACCTCTTCGTTGTTGAGTTCGTTTATCGATTCCAACATTTTGACTTCGTTATCCATATCTAAACCGTAACCACTTTTGATTTCAACGGTTGTTGTTCCATGTTTCATCATCGAGTTAAGATACTTGCGTGATATTTTCTTCAATTCTTTTTTTGTTGCGGCTCGTACATAATTAACTGTGTTTAAAATTCCTCCTCCTTTTAAGGCAATCTCTTGATATGTGGCGCCCGAACATCTCATAGCAAACTCATTTTCTCTACTTCCTGCAAAAAGGAGATGAGTATGTGAATCAACAAAGCCGGGCATTACTACTTTACCAATGCAATCAAGCACGTCGGCTTCCTTCAAATCGCTCATGGATAGTTCTTCCATCGGTCCAAGCCATACGATTATATCATTCTCTATGAGTACTGCAGCGTTTTCGATTACGCCGATGTTTTGCATGTCTTTACCGGTTTTGACTTTTTTTTGTTGGTCAGAAACGGTTACGAGCTGATTGATGTTGATGAGTGCAAGTGTCACAAAAAATGTTGATTTTTCAAAATTTAATTGGATTCTTGCATCAAAGATAAAGAAAAACGGACCTTTTTCCAATTTTAGAAATTCTGTTTATATTCGATCATGGTTAGAAAAATTTTTTTATTATCTGTTCTTTTCGTTGACTTCCAAATTCTACAGTACGCTCATCTACAAGATAAAGAACTGTTAAGTCGGAATGGAAAAATTGTAAACGTTCAACTTTTCCCAGTCGATTCAACATCGTATACTGTCACTTATGATGTACTGTTAATTGAAGAAAGGAAAGATACGATTTCCTCCCCTCGAGTGATTTATGGTAGAATTCGTTATCCTAAAGATAAATCTAAATTATATCCTGCCGCATTTCTGATGGTAGGAATAGAGACGGGGAAAAATGTGGTTGATATGATCGAAGGATTCGATGATGTTATAGTTTTTGGTATGGATTATCCTTTTATATGTGATATGGATTTTTCGGGATGGAAGGGTTTTAGAACTGCGATGGTGTTAAGACAGATGGGAAATGAAACTATCTCGAGAATTCTTTTGTGTAATGATTGGCTTTCTTCGTTGAGAGAAGTAGACACAAATGATATTACGATGATAGCTGTAAGCTTTGGTGTTTTCACCGCTGTTCCAGCAGCAGTATTAGATAAACGTATAGATAGACTTGTTGTTGTACAAGGTGGTGGTGATTTATATTTAATTTTGAAAGCAAATGCTGAGCGGCTTGGATTCTCATTGCCGAATTGGATTGTGGGATGGTTGGGAGCAATTATTTTGTCACCATTTGAACCAAATTATTACATTGAAAGATTTTCACCACGTCCATTATTGATAGTTAGCGGTGAATCTGATTTATTGTTTCCACATTCATCTGTTCAATCACTGTATGAACATGCAAAAGAGCCCAAGGAATGGATTAAGAATCAAAGCGGTCACATAGTACCCGATGAGAGTGAATTAATTTTAGAGTTAACAAAACTTGTCGGTGATAAATTGTATGGCGGTAAATAATTTTAAATTACAACTAAGTATTGATTAATATTAAAATTGTAAATTAAGCATCTAACTTCTTAAGAATGCTTTTAAAATCTTTTTTAACAATGCGATATGTCAACCATTCATTCATTTGCCGGGCTTTGAGTTTCTCATAGAATCTTATTGCATTTTTATTCCAGTCTAAAACAACCCATTCCATTCTTCCGCAACCTCGTTTAACTGCTTCAAGCAAACATCTTTTAAATAATTTCATTCCAATACCTTTTGACCGAAATTGTGGTAATATGAAGATATCTTCGAGATATAATGTTGGTAAAGCGAGAAAAGAGGAATATGTTTCGAAAATAATGGCATAGCCAACAGCTTTCTCGTTCATTAGAGCAAGAAATCCCTTAAAACGTTTTCTTTTCCCGAAGCCGTCTATAATTAATCTTTTGCGCGCTAATGCATTTGGACGTTCTAATTTTTCGTAATCTGCTAATGCGTTCACGAGAGAAAGAAATTTTTTTTCGTCTCCCTTTCTAAATCGTCGTATTGTAAATTTAAGATTTTTTTTCTGCTGTTTCTGCATTCTGGATTTGTTCTATTACTTTTCCTAATCCTTTAGAGACAAGTGTATCCAGAAGTGTGCCTGTTAGTTTAATAGTAGGTTCATCTAAGTGTTTCATACTTTCTGCAGAACTTTTCAATTCTGGTGAAACTGTTTCACTGAGCTTCACAACAGAAGGTTCGTTTGTGATATCTTTCTTACTTCCACCTGCTGAAAGGGCAAATTGAGTTCCTAATTCTTTAACTGGTTTAAAGTATCCTTCTGGTACCTCGCGTGAACTTCTAGATATGAGCTGACCAACCTCAGACATTCTTCTATCAAGTGACCTACCGCGCAATTTTGATGAAGATGCAATTGTATACATTGCATTTGTGATGTTCTGACTTAACGACTGAGAAGAAACTTGCATTGCGCGGCTTAGACTACCACCGCAATTTTCAATATGTTCACCGAGAGCTGTTAAACCATATTGCATCGATTTACCAAAGGATTCTAAACCTTTCCGAATATGGATTCCGTACTCAACATTTGATTTAGCTGTTATTTCGGCTGCTTCAATTTGCGACAATCTTTGAGTATACGAGGTAAGTAAGTTAGTAGTTCGTTCAATGTCGAATTGAATGCGTTCGACCATCTTTGTGGTGTGATTCTGGAAGTAATAGTCTCGTGCTTTATACAAATGCCAAATTGCAACCTGCATTAATGTTTGGAGTGTACCTGGTTCGCTGCTCATCGCTGACATTGCTTTTTCACCAATATGGAGATTGATTGCAGCTTCCCATTCTTTTGCACCCAAACGCATAAACCATTGTCTAGCTGCGACGAGATCACTTAAGTCTTCCATCGAATGGACTTCTTTATCGATTCCGCGTTGTGCATATCCTAATGCTGTCATATATGCGACTGATACTGCAGATTTATGAATTCCAAGCTCAGAAAATAAACGGAACGCTACAATCAATTGGTCAATAACTTTATCCGATAGATTTCCGTTCATGAAATGTTCATTGACTTTCGAATATATCTCTTGAGCGCGTTGGAGGTAAAGTTCGGCGATCTCACGATAACGTTGTTTTAGTATTACTGTACGTTTCGCTTGCTTATCAAGATATTTTTTG
>JBBIRP010000052.1:6280-10937 GCA_037441745.1 Ignavibacteriales bacterium | reverse complement strand
CGAAAGGAAAGAGCGACCTCGATGTCATGCGTTTCTGTCAGGCATTTATGAATGAACTCTTTCGTCATATCGGTCCGGATACCGACGTGCCCGCTGGCGATATCGGTGTTGGAGGTCGTGAAATTGGATTTCTGTTCGGTCAATATAAAAAATTGAGGAACGAATTCACGGGAGTGTTAACAGGAAAAGGATTAAACTGGGGCGGTTCATTGATTCGTCCAGAAGCGACAGGTTATGGATGTGTATATTTTGCAGCTGAAATGTTAGCTACACGTAGGCAAACATTAGAAGGGAAGAAATGTTTAGTATCTGGTAGTGGAAATGTTGCTCAATATACAGTCGAGAAGATCAATCAACTTGGTGGGAAGGTACTAACTTTATCAGACTCCAATGGTTATATTTATGATGAAGCTGGAATTACTCCAGAGAAATTGGCCTTTGTAATGGAATTAAAGAACGTTAGACGTGGCAGAATAAAAGAATATGCAGATAAATATAAATCAGCAGTATACACTCCTTTCACTGGCAAAGAAGACGCTAATCCATTGTGGAATCATAAAGCAGATTGTGCATTTCCGAGCGCGACTCAAAATGAAATCAATGGAAAAGATGCTGCGAATCTATTGAAGAATGGTGTTTTTTGTGTTAGTGAAGGTGCAAATATGCCAACGACCATAGAGGGAGTCAATATATTCTTAGATGCTAAAATACTTTATGGCCCTGGCAAAGCTGCTAATGCAGGTGGGGTGGCTACATCGGGGTTAGAAATGTCACAAAATAGTATGAGAATGTCTTGGTCAAGGGAAGAAGTTGATAGTAAGTTACAAAATATTATGAAGAGTATTCACAAGACTTGTGTGACGATAGCAGAAAGATTTGGGACCCCTGGTAATTACGTAAATGGCGCAAATATCGGTGGTTTCCTGAAAGTCGCAGATGCCATGATGGATCAAGGGATTGTTTAGTCTCTTAAAAATAATATTACGGGTAGGGACAGTTGTTTACTGTCTCTACCTTTTGATTTTTATGTTTTAAACCGGCTGGAGAAAAGTTTTATAAGGCTATGTTTAAATTTGAGTCATGAAAAACAAACTTGAAGAAAAAGCTACACCGCTCGATGCTTTGTGGGTGGAACATGGATACGGCAACAGATTCCAGGGATTCCAGAATCTCATGCGACTGCGAATCCGCGATGTCCTACTTGTATCGAGTCTGTATGATCTGTACTTGTTCGAGGAAGACGGAAGACTTTACGAATTAATCCGCCACGAGTATCAGGGATTCAATCTGAGCCATTCGCCTGAATTAACAAGAGTATCAAGCGGGTACGAAGCCATCGCTCTTGCGAAGGAAGAGAAACGATTTGATCTGATAGTTACAACTCTCCACATAGATGACATGCATGCCATAGATTTTGCAAAATTGGTGAAGGCCTCTGGACTTGATCTACCCGTTATCCTGCTTGCACATGACAACCGCGAATTAAAATATCTCCTTCTTCATCATGATACTTCAGTCTTTGATAAGATCTTTATCTGGCAGGGGGATTTTCGAATAATTATTGCAATTATAAAATATCTGGAAGATAGAATGAATGTCGAACATGATACGCATATAGTTGGTGTTCAGACACTCATAGTCGTTGAAGATAATATCCGGTATTACTCATCGTTTCTTCCACTGATTTATACGGAAATTCTTAAGCAATCGCAGAGATTGATTTCAGAAGGGATTAATTTAACGCACAAATTTCTCCGGATGAGGGCCCGGCCCAAAATATTATTGTGCTCTACTTTTGAAGAGGCAATGTCTTATTACGAGAAATATAAAGAGTACATGCTTGGCATTATTTCTGATATTGATTTTCCCCGTGGAGGTAAGCAGGATCCGACAGCAGGCATTGAATTTGCCCGATTGATAAAAAGAGAATCAGACATCCCAATCCTGCTTTTATCCAACGAATTGGGTAACAAATCACTTGCAGATGAGGTTGGAGCATCTTTTGTCGTAAAAGATTCTCCTCATCTTCTTAATGATCTACGTAAGTTCATGAATAAGTATTTCAGTTTCGGTGATTTTATATTTCGTACACCGGCAGGAGTTGAGGTCGGTCGAGCTCATGATCTCAAAAGTCTGGAAGAGCAGATCGAAACTGTTCCGGAGGAAAGTTTAAAATATCATGGTGAAAGGAACGATTTCTCAAATTGGTTAAAGGCCCGGACGGAATTCTGGCTTGCTCATCATCTTCGCCCGCGCAGAGTCAGTGATTATCCTTCCATTGAGGATTTGCGCAAAGATTTAATTTATTCATTAAAAACATACAGATCCATCCGTCAGAGGGGTATCATTACAGATTTTGTAAAAGAAAGTTTTGATCCCGATACGAGCGTGGCGCGAATTGGAGGTGGCTCTCTTGGCGGTAAGGCCAGAGGATTGGGATTTGTAAATACATTGATTAATGATTATAATGTTCGCAATCGTTTCGATGGCGTTACGATTTCCGTGCCAGCGGCGGTTGTCATTGGTACAGATGTTTTTGATGAATTTTTGGAAGAAAATAACTTGCGCGATTTTGCGTTTAACTGTAATGATGACCGCGAAATTACAAAACGTTTTCTTGAAGCTCCCAAATTTCCCGAAAACATTTTGGGTGAACTTGCAGCATTTCTGGATATCGTGAGGACTCCTCTTGCCGTCCGTTCTTCAAGTTTACTTGAGGACTCGCAATATCACCCGTTCGCAGGTGTGTACGAAACTTATATGATTCCAAACGGCCATCCTAACCCGTTAGTCCGGCTGAATGATTTACTTAACAGCATTAAAAGGGTTTATGCTTCAACTTTCTATCAGAGCGCAAAGGAATATATAAAAGTTACGTCGTACCGGCTTGAAGAAGAGAAGATGGCGGTCATTGTGCAGAAACTGGTCGGGAGGGCACATGGCGAAAGATTTTACCCCGATATTTCGGGAGTTGCAAAATCTTTTAATTTTTATCCGCTTCCAACACAAAAGGCATCCGATGGTACGGTTTCGGTTGCACTTGGGTTGGGAAAAACCGTAGTTGATGGAGGCAATACAGTCCGTTTCTGCCCGAAATATCCCGAAGATATTATACAATTTTATTCGGTTAAGGAAACATTGAATACAACACAGCATGATTTCTATGCCTTGAAACTGGACACAAGTTCGGATTTTGGGTACGAAACACATGACATGCTGGTTCAAAAATTTCCACTTGAAATTGCGGAAAATGATGGCACGTTACACTACGTGGGTTCTACTTACTCTCCGGAAAGTGATTCTATTGTTGAAGGTTTGAGTCGACAGGGATCCAGAGTTGTGACTTTCGCTCCTATATTAAAAGGTAAACTATTTGCCCTCCCTGCAATCCTGGAACTTTTACTCGATATGGGGACCTGGGGTATGGGAACACCTGTCGAAATTGAATTTGCAGCAACTCTTAATCCATCGAAGAATGGAACACGCGAGTTTGGTTTGCTACAGATGAGGCCGTTGGTAATTCATCGTGAACCGGAACAACTGGAGATTTATGTTAAAGACGAATCTCAATTGATATGCCGAAGTGATCAGGTGCTCGGTAATGGTATAATTGACGACATACAGGATATTGTTATAGTAGATTATAATAAATTTGAGAGGACAAAGAGCAGAGAAGTTGCAAGAGAGGTAAGTCAGTTTAACACAGAATTACTCGCTCTCCGACGCTCATACCTGTTGGTTGGAGTCGGAAGATGGGGAACTCTAGATCCCTGGCTGGGAATACCGGTCACATGGGAACAGATTGCCGGCGCCCGTGTTATTATCGAAGCGGGGATGAAAGACATGATGGTAACGCCTTCGCAGGGCTCGCATTTCTTTCAGAATATAACATCATTTATGGTTGGATATTTTACAGTCAATCCCCATCTGGAACAGGGATACCTAGACTGGGATTGGCTATTAAATAAAGAAGCGTGCAGTTCACTGAATTATACCAAGCATGTACATTGTGAAAGACATATAATTGTGCAAATTAACGGTCATCAGTCAAAAGGAATAATATTAAAACCGGAGGTAAATCGTGAGTAAAAAAGGCGCGAATGATCGGCAGCAAAAGTCGTATACAAAATGCCCGCACTGTGGTCAATCTTTAAGTCCCTGGGAGCAAGTACTCCTGAGCGTAGACCGTGTTCTTACATGCAGGCATTGCTGGTATAGAATTTTAATGGATATAAAACCTGATGAAAATCGGGATCAAAAAGAGGGAGCAAATAAAGAAACAAAAGGATGACAATATGGAATCATACAATTCTTTTAAAGTAGCACAGAAGCAAATTTTTGAGGCAGCAAAATATTTAAATCTTGACCGTGCAACAATTGATCTCCTTACCTGGCCCCAGCGTGAAATTATGTTCACAATTCCGGTAAGAATGGATAATGACAGCGTGAAAATTTTTCATGCATGGCGCATTCAGTACAATACAGCACGAGGACCTGCTAAAGGTGGTATCCGATTTCATCCCAACGAAACGGTAGATACCATCCGTGCACTTGCATGCTGGATGACCTGGAAAACAGCTGTTGTTGACCTGCCGCTTGGTGGTGGTAAGGGTGGAGTAATTTGTGATCCCAAAACAATGTCTATCAGGGAACTAGA
>JBBIRP010000052.1:0-6222 GCA_037441745.1 Ignavibacteriales bacterium | reverse complement strand
TCCGCACCTGATGTTTACACAAACCCTCAAACAATGGTCTGGATGATGGATGAATACGAAATAATTATGCATCGTCATCAACCCGGCATTCTTACTGACAAACCTCTTCAAATGGGTGGAACAGAAGGCCGAAGGGATGCAACAGCACGAGGCGGCGTAGTAACCGTGCGTGAAGCATGCAAGACGTTCCGAGTTGATGCTCGCGGCAAATACGCAATACAGGGATTCGGGACTGCGGGACAACGTGCCGCACTGCTTCATCAGGAAATACTTGGTGGTGGAAAACTTGTGGCGGTCAGTGACTCGCGAGGTGCAATTTATAATCCCAAAGGATTTAATCCAAAAGATCTGGTCACGCACAAATTAACAACTGGTTCGGTTATTGGATTTCCCGGAGCAACTGAAATCTCACATGATGAGGTGCTTGAAGCTGATGTCGATGTGCTTTATCCTGCAGCATTGGAGAATTCAATCAGCGATAGAAATGCAACAAAAATTAAAGCAAAAATAATCTGTGAACTTGCCAACGGTCCGACTACACCCGAAGCAGATGAAATACTATACCGAAATAATGTTCATGTTATACCCGATATTCTGGCAAGTGCGGGTGGTGTGACTGTCTCATATTTTGAAATGGTACAGGATAGTTATTTTTATTTTTGGGATGAGGAAGTAGTACATCAGCAACTGGATCAAAAATTAACAAAAGCATACCACCGTGTTCAGGAAGCGATAAGAGATAAAAACGTTCATCCCCGCCTTGCTGCAATGATCGTCGGAGTTGCGCGCGTTGCCGAATCTTGTAAGCTACGTGGTTGGGTGTGATCTAAGTTGCATTATTATTTAAGGGATATATTCAGTACTTGCCATGATCGCAACACGAATTAAAATTTATTTCGTTAAAATCTATTCTATGACCATCTATCAAGTATGAAAAATATTATCTTTAATATTATCATACATGAAATTTTATATTAATGCTAGTGAGTGAAAGCATTGTTTATTATTTTATTGCTTATTTAATATTTGGCATATAAATTGACGTATTTCAAATTGTTCATAATACAAAATTGTTCTAGAGGTCATAATTTTAATTTGGTGATAAAATGAATTTTGGCATATTAAAAGAAGATCCTGCGCATGAAAGACGAATACCATTAACTCCCGCAGGCGTGCAATCGTTGATAAGTACTGGTAATCAAGTATTTATTGAAAAGGATGCAGGCATAGCTTCACATTTTTCAAACGAACAATACGAAGCCGTCGGAGGAAAAATTGTTTATACGATTGATGAAGTATTCGGCCGCTCAGAAGTTATCTTAAAAATTTCACCACTAACACCCATTGATTGTAACCGACTTCTAGATTCTCAAGTACTATTTGCTGCTCTTCACCTTGTAATTGCTCGCAGTGAAGTGATGAACAGATTATTAATGAAAAAAATTACTGCAATTGGATATGAATTAATAGAAGATCAAAATGGTGATTTACCGATCTTGTTGGGGATGAGTGAAATTGCTGGTCAGATGGCAATTCAGGCGGCTGCACGATATCTTGAGAGTAGCCATAACGGGCGTGGTATCGTTATGGGAGGAATCACAGGGATTCCCCCCGCAACTGTTTTAATTATAGGTGCTGGAACTGTCGGTAGAGCAGCTGCACGCGTAGCATTAGGACTCGGGGCTGAGGTCATAGTACTTGATAAAGATTTCAGCCGTTTGCGACAGTTATCTGGTCAGTTCAATTATCGCATCGCAACTGCTATAGCAAATGAGTATAACATTAGAGAAGCTTTAAAATCCGCTGATGTTGTTATAGGTGCGGTGTTAATTAAAGCAGAAAAAGCTCCACATGTCATCACTGAAGATATGGTGAAACAGATGAAACCCGGTTCTATTATTGTAGACGTCTCTATTGATCAAGGTGGTTGCATAGAAACGAGCCGTCCCACGACTTTGGAAAATCCAACTTATATTTTGCATAATGTTATACATTATTGTGTACCAAATATGCCTGCCAATGTTGCTCGTACAGCCACTTACAGCTTGACGAATTCATTATTACCATATTTATTAGAAATTTCTCAAAAGGGTGTAAAACAAACCTTGCGAGATAATATTGGACTTGCTCGCGGAGTTTGTACTTACGATGGAAAATGTACTAACGATGTAATTGCAAAACGTTTTGGTATCAATTCATTTAAACTCCAAGAATTACTTGCTTGATTAATTTAATGAAATAGAAAAATAATTTTTATATGAATTGGATAACGCAATACAAACAAAAATTAACAACTCCCGAAGAGGCTGTATCAATTATTAAATCAGGCGATAAAATTTTCATTAGTGGAAATGCGGCTACACCATTTGTTCTTATTGATGCACTTGCCGCACGTAAGGATGAATTATATGGAGTAGAAGTAAACCATGTACTATTGGTTGGTGAAGATCCATTATCAAGAGTTGGAATGGAGGAACATTTCCGACATAACTCATTATTCGTTGGTCCTGCGGATAGGAAAGCTATTCAAGACGGTCGGTCAGATTATGTTCCCGTATTTTTATTCGAAATTCCTGCCTTATTCATAAATAAACTTATTCCGTTAGATGCAGCAATTATTCAAGTCTCACCTCCCGATGAACATGGTTTTATGAGTTATGGTGTTGAATGCCTTGCAACAAAAGCTGCAGCTGAAAGTGCAAAATTCGTAATAGCTCAAGTCAATGCCAATATGCCTCGAACGCTTGGCGATTCTTTTATCCATGTATCACGTGTTAACAAAATAGTTGAGCATCAAACCGAGTTACCAGAATTGTCAAAGGATTTGCCTTCTGAGGTGGAAATAAAAATTGGACAATTCATCGCTGATTTAGTCGAGGATGGTTCGACACTTCAGTTAGGAATTGGTGGAATCCCCGATGCTGTTCTTCAATCATTAAGTGGAAAACGCGATTTAGGTGTTCATACTGAGATGGTATCTGATGGAATAATAAAATTGATAGAATTAGGTATCATTACAAATCTTAAAAAGACCCTACATCCCGGTAAAATTATCGCAACTTTTATTTTTGGTTCACACCAATTATATTCCTATGTTGATAATAATCCTTATTTTGAATTACATCCTGCAGATTATACAAATGATCCATTTATTATTTCTAGGAATGAGAAAATGGTAGCTATAAATTCAGCAATTGAAGTTGATATAACAGGCCAGGTGTGCTCAGATTCGATAGGTTCAAAAATTTATAGTGGATTCGGTGGTCAACTTGATTTTATTCGTGGTGCTGCTCATTCAAAGGGCGGTAAACCAATTATCGCTCTTCCAGCTACCGCGAAGAATAATTCAATTTCACGCATTGTTACAGTTTTAAAAACAGGTGCAGGTGTTGTGACTACCCGTGCAGATATTCATTATGTTGTTACAGAATTTGGAGTCGCATATTTGCATGGAAAGAATCTCGGTCAACGCGTGAAGGCTTTAATTAACATTGCGCATCCTGCATTCCGTGAAGAATTGGAACGTCATGCACGTGAGCAAAAATATATTCCTCCGACATTTTCGTTTAATGTTAAGGAACAAAGAGAAAAGATATTAACAAACAATAGAGGTTAAGAATATGATACGAAAACAAGATTCACTCGACTATCACTCCCAAGGCCGTCGTGGAAAGATTGAAGTTATACCAACTAAACCTTGTTTAACACAGAGAGATTTAGCTTTAGCATATACACCAGGCGTTGCAGAACCATGCCTCGAAATAGAGAAAAATCCCGAGGATGCTTATATTTATACTGCTAAAGGAAACTTAGTGGCAGTTGTAAGTAATGGTACTGCCGTCTTGGGCTTGGGAGATATTGGAGCTCTTGCTGGTAAACCGGTTATGGAAGGTAAAGGTGTTCTTTTCAAAAAGTTTGCAGATGTTGATGTGTTCGATATTGAAATAGATTCTCATGACCCTAAAGAAATTATCAGGACCGTCAAATTATTAGAACCGACATTTGGTGGAATCAATCTCGAAGATATAAAAGCTCCTGAATGTTTTGAGATTGAAGAGGAACTTAAAAAGATTATGAATATTCCAGTATTTCATGATGACCAACATGGAACTGCAATCATAAGTGGAGCAGGTTTGCTGAATGCGTTAGAACTTGCCGGCAAAAAAATAAATGAAGTAAAAGTCGTTTTCAGTGGAGCTGGTGCTGCGGGCATCGCATGTGCAAAATTTTACGAAACTTTAGGAGTCAAGCACAGTAATATTCGACTCATCGATACAAAAGGTGTGGTGTATAAAGGAAGAAAAGAAGGAATGAATAAGTATAAAGAGTATTTTGCCGTCGAAACAGAAGAAAGAACTCTTGCAGATGCAATGAAAGGGGCAGATGTGTTTTGTGGTGTTTCTGTCAAAGACCTTGTTACGAAAGAGATGGTAAGGTCAATGACTGATAATCCAATTGTATTTGCGATGGCAAATCCAGACCCGGAAATTACCTACCACGACGCAATTGCTGCAAGGCCTGATATAATTATGGGAACAGGTCGCTCAGACTATCCAAATCAAGTTAACAATGTACTTGGTTTTCCGTTTATCTTTCGCGGTGCACTTGATGTTCGCGCGAGCCAAATAAATGATCAAATGAAAGTAGCAGCTTCGAAAGCATTAGCCGCACTCGCAAAAGAAGATGTTCCTGATTCAGTAATTCGTGCTTATGGAGGGAAGAGAATTGAATTTGGTAAGGAATATATTATCCCGAAGCCGCTTGATCCGCGTGTATTGTTGTGGGAAGCTCCAGCTGTTGCAAAAGCTGCGATAGAAACTGGTGTGGCACGAGTTCAAATAAAAGATTTTGAGGAATATAAAGATCAGTTAGAAGCTCGACTTGGAAAATCTCGTGAAGTTATGAGAGTGTTTATCCATAAAGCTCGGAAATCTCCAAAGAATATTGTCTTCCCAGAAGGAGAAGAATCAAAAATCCTACGTGCAGCACAAATTATACTAGAGGAAAAAATTGCGCATCCAATATTACTTGGTGATGCCAAAGTAATAAAACAAAAAGCTGAAGAATTGGGTATTGATGTTGAAGGAATTGAAATAATTGATCCCCCAACATCACCAAAGTATAAAAAATATGTTCAAGATTTCTATGATCTTCGTAAGCGTAAAGGTATAACACGCTTTGATGCTGAGCGTTTAATGAAAATCAATAACTATTATGGTATGATGATGGTACGAGAAGGAAATGCAGATGGCTTGATTTCCGGACTGACTCAACATTATCCTGATACTGTTCGACCCGCACTCCAGATTATTGGTCGGAAAGAACGGACAAATGTTGTAGCTGGACTTTACATGATGATATTCAAAAATCAGATCATTTTTATAGCTGATGCTACAATAAACATCGATCCCAACGCTGAGGAACTTGCTCAGATCGCCATTTTAACTGCAGAAAAAGTTCGTCAATTCGACGTTGAGCCAAAAGTTGCGATGTTATCTTTTAGTAATTTTGGAAGTACGCAACATCCATTCACTGAGAAGGTAAGGCAAGCTGTTGAAATAGTAAAACAGCGGATGCCAAAATTGATGATTGATGGAGAAATGCAAGCAGATACCGCCGTTGTTCCAGAGATTATAAATGAGATATATCCGTTTAGTACTTTAAAAGGTGGAGCAAATGTACTCATTTGTCCGGGACTAACATCTGCCAACATTGCGTACAAGCTTCTGGCTCGGCTTGGTGGTGCGACAGCAATTGGACCGATACTTATTGGCATCAGAAAACCCGTGTACCTCTTAATACCTGGTAATGATGTTGCAGATATTGTAAACATAACTGCAATGGCAGTTCAAGAAGCACAATTATCTGACAAATAGTTTAAAATTATTATCAATAAAATTGAAGGATAAAAAATGGCAATACATGGAACTGTAAAAATCGACATTGAGACTTGCAAGGGGTGCGAACTTTGTGTTGAATCTTGCCCTCAAGATAGTCTCGAAATGTCGAAAGAAATAAATAATAAAGGTTATCACTATGCTGTTATTGTAAAAGATAACTGCACTGGTTGTATTAATTGTGCGCTTGTATGTCCAGATGCAGTCATCACAGTTTATCGAGAAAGCAAGAAAAAAGGAAAAGAACCCGTAGCGGTAATATCGAATGTTAAGGAAAATATAAAAGTGACTGTTAATAGTAATATTCCAGATGGAGGGCTTCACG
>JBBIRP010000051.1:0-11043 GCA_037441745.1 Ignavibacteriales bacterium | reverse complement strand
GAGATGGATTCATGAGTTTTAATGGAATCGAATGGAAATCATATACAGCCGAGAAAGAGCCGCGACTTGGAACAAATAATTATTACAAAGTAAGCATCGGAAAGGATAACTCGAAATGGATTAGTAATTGGGGAGAGGGTATCGCATTATTAGATGATATGGGAAAACTTCAGAAAGTTTTTAATACCACGAATGGTTTACCTCCCAGTATTGCAGGCAATCCAACGTATATAGTGGTTGGTGGAGTTGCGGTTGATAGAAATGGAGTCACCTGGATAACCAATCGAACTGCTCCAGATAGCACCGCAGTCGTTCTTTTTCTACCCGATTCTACATTTGATTACCATGTTAAGTTGAGTATGCGTGAACCACTTACGATTTTTACAGACTTAGTTATCGATAATAACGATACTAAATGGTTTGCAAATTACGGTCGTTTTAATCATGAATCCAACCGGGGTTTTTTATTTTATAATGATATTGCTGTACCACCGGGAGTTAATAAAGGTTGGAACATTATAAATTTTCAAACGAGTAATCAAATTTACTCGTTGGCAATTGATAGAAATGGTGAATTATGGGTTGGTACTGATCAGGGGGTTAACATCATTTTCAACACAACAGATCCAAATAACTCGATAGCTATATATCATCCACTAAGTGATCAAACTATACAGGCGATAGTTCCCGATGCTTGTGATAATAAATGGATTGCTACGCAGCAGGGAGTTTTTGTTCTTTCTCCTGACGGAACATCTATCTTAGAACATTTTACCGTTGAAAATACAGATGGAAAACTGCTAGATAATGATGTCGCTTCAATTGCAATAGATCATAAGAGTGGGAAAGTATATTTTGGAACCGAAAAAGGATTATCGACGTATACAACATCCATGATTACTCCCAAACAAAATTTTGATGAACTACTTTTTATACCAAATCCTTTTTATATACCATCGAGTACTTCATTAACGGTTGATGGATTAGTATATGCATCCTCAATAAAAGTTCTGGCGGCAAGTGGTGATTTGGTGAAAAATATACAATGCCCTTGCGGTAGAGTAGGGTTCTGGGATGGTAAAAATGAAAAAAGTGAGTTTGTATCCACTGGTATATATTTTATAGTTGCATATGCAGAGGATGGTACTGAAGTAGGTGTGGGGAAATTAGCTGTGATAAGAAAATAATTTTATTTAGGAAGAAATTGAAAAAAGTAAATTGTAAAATTAACAAATATTAAAAAAAATGGAACAGATTGAAACGAACCAAAAAAATATTTTTTCCAAGCGAATTAGCGCGGGAAAACGAACATACTTCTTCGATGTTAAGATGACAAAGTCGTCTAAAGATTTTTACATCGTCATGACAGAAAGTCGCCATAGTAAAGAAGAGCAGAAATATGAGAGACAGAGATTATTTCTTTACAAAGAAGATTTCCATAAGTTCATTGATGCTCTAACCGAAACAGTCAACCATGTTGAGAAAAAATTGCTGGTTCAAAATCAGCAAACTACCGACAACCAAGGGTAAAGGTTAAAAATGTCACATCAAAAAAATGTGACTGCTGTTATAATCAATTTCCAGACATTTGATTTAACACATCGTGCGATAAAATCGTTTCGCAGATATTACCCAGAAATTCCACTTCTTTTGATAGATAATGGTTCAAAAGATGATAGCACGTTTAATTTCGAAATGTTGGTCAAGGCTTCAACTACACCAACAGAATTAATTATCAACAAGAAGAATGTTCATCATGGACCTGCGATGCATCAAGCGATTGAACGTACATCATCGGAATATCTCTTATTTGTAGATTCTGATTGTGAAATTCGAAAGGGTGGTTTTGTTGAATTAATGTTGAGCCTCTTGAGTGGGTCCGACCAGAATTATGTCGTTGGGAAAAAAGTTTATATGAACAACCGTGGCTTTGATGTGTATAAAAATGATGGTGATGCCATCGAATACATACGCCCAATATGTATGTTATTAAAAAGAGAAATTTATTTAAAGTTACCCAAATTTGAAAAGCATGGCACTCCATGTCTTGGAAATATGAAAGAGGCTGTTCGTCAGGGGTATAGATTAATTGACTTCCCTATCGAAAAATACATAATACATCAAGGCCGCGGTACTACAAGTCGTTTTGGTTATCATTTAGGATGGAAGGGGAGATGGAATTATTTAATGAATAAGCTTGGCTTGTAGGAAAAGGGTTTTTAATTAAGAGTTTTTTTTACTTTCCTTGTTTATAAGAAGATTATTTTCTATATTATTAATGTTTTTTTAATAAATTAGCGTGATTATGTAAATTTATAAGGGGATGGGACTAATGATAAATAGAGCGAATCAATATAGTGAAGTTGTAATTCGAATAGCAGGACTCCCCAATGGTAAACACGAGTATAATTTTTCTGTGCAACCTGCATCGGTGGGATTAGATGGAAATTTTCATGATGTTGTTCGTATACACGCTGAACTAGAAAAGGCGTCGCGTCAGATTTTATTAAAAACAGAGATCGTTACAACGGGTGTGTTTGAGTGTGATCGATGCCTCGATGAATTTATTCAACCTATTTCAACTTCATTCAATCTATGTTATGTCTTCAATGAAGTTGATGGTGAAAAGATATCGCCAGAAGAATTGCAAGTTATTAGTCCTGACACAGTTTTATTAGACCTTACAGATGATATCCGGCAGATGGTTCTTCTTTCTGTTCCGTTAAAATTATTATGCAATGAAGATTGCAAAGGATTGTGTCCTCATTGTGGAGCAAACTGGAATCATGGAGCCTGTAACTGTAAGCAGGATGAACTAGATCCTCGCTGGCAGGGATTGAAAGATTTTTTAAATCATTAAAATTAAAAAGGAAAATAAAGATGCCAAATCCAAAACGTCGTCATTCAAAATCTCGTGGTGCAAAGCGTCGCACTCATTATAAAGCAACCAAACCATCATTTGCAGAGTGCCCAAATTGTCATGAACAGAAACTTCTGCATCGTGCATGTCCCAATTGCGGCTACTACAACGGAAGATCAGTTATTATTCCTAAGGAAGCATAGATCTGCAATTCCAATATCAACAATTTATCAAAAGCACTTAAAATTTAAGTTGCTAAATAAAATCATTATAAGTTGAATGTAAAAAATGAAAATCGTTGTTGACGCAATGGGGGGCGACTTTGCTCCGCAAAATGTACTTTTAGGAGCAGTTGATGCTTTAAAGGAAACAAAAAATCGGTTTGAGATAATTTTTACAGGACCTGAAAAACTCATAAAAGAAAAATTAGCACATCTCGACACAGCCAATTTAAAGTTTCAAGTTGCTGATGCGTCGCAAGTTATTGATATGCACGATATAGCTACCGCCGGTGTAAAACAGAAACGTGATTCCTCAATTAGTGTTGGTATCGATTTGCAACATCGTAGTCAAGCGGATGCATTTGTAAGTGCGGGACACTCAGGAGCTGTTATGTCAACTGCAACCTTAATCCTTGGTCGTATTGAGGGAATCAGCAGACCAACAATTGGTGCTTTTTTCCCAACAAGTACTGGTGTTTGTTTGCTTGTTGATGCAGGTGCGAATGTGGATTGTAAATCCCAACATCTTTTCGAGTTTGCACTAATGGGCAGCATCTACACGAGAGAAATGTTCCAAATCGAAAATCCTAAAGTTGGACTTTTAAGCATTGGTGAAGAAGAATCAAAAGGGAATGAAGCTGTTAAAGAAACACATAAATTGCTGAAACAAACTAAATTAAATTTTATAGGTAATGTTGAAGGACGAGATATCCTTTCAGGGAAAGCAGATGTTGTTGTTTGTGATGGTTTCATCGGTAATGTTATATTGAAGTTCGGGGAGAGTATTCCAAGTTTTCTAAAATATAGGGTAAAACAAGTTGCAGAAAGGAATATTTTATTTAAATTAATGGGATTGGTTATTAGAAACACATTACGAAATGCTCTTAAAAGTATGGATTATGAAGAATATGGTGGTGTCCCCGTTCTTGGTGTAAACGGTGTTGTCATTATTGGGCATGGCAAATCAACACCAAAGGCAATTAAGAACATGATACTTAAAGCAGAAGAAATGGCTCGTAAGAATATTAATAGACGTATCCAAGAAGAATTGTTAGTTAAAAATAATGAATAAGAATGAAATAAAGAACACGGCTGCAATTACTGCAGTTGGACATTATGTTCCAGAGAAAATATTAACCAACAAAGATCTCGAGAAAATGGTCGATACTAATGATGAATGGATAGTAACCCGTACTGGTATTAGAGAAAGACACATACTTGAAAATGGTGCTAGTTCTGATATGGGTGCTAAAGCAATTCAAGCTATGCTCAAAAATAGAGGAATTGGACCAGAAGAGATCGAATTAATTATTGTTGCAACTGTAACACCGGATATGTTGTTTCCGCCAACTGCATGTATTATTCAAGAAAAGATCGGTGCAAAAAATGCATGGGGCTTCGATCTCTCAGCAGCGTGCTCTGGTTTCGTATTTGCCTTGGTCACAGCAGCGCAATTTGTTCAAAATGGGTCGTATAAAAAAGTTATTGTCGTAGGTACCGATAAAATGAGTTCGATAACCGATTACACAGATAGAAATACTTGTATTCTATTTGGAGATGCAGCTGCTGCGGTTTTACTTGAACCAAGCCCTGATCCCAATCTTGGCATTATTGACCACCGACTCTACTGCGATGGCTCGGGAGAAAAATATCTTCACATGAGAGGTGGCGGTAGCTTAAATCCACCAACTCACGAAACTATTGATAAAAAATGGCATTACATTTATCAAGATGGTAAAGCTGTTTTTAAAGTAGCAGTAATTGGAATGGCAGAGGTTTCTGTAGAGATTATGGAAAGGAACAATCTTAAAGATGCCGATGTTGATTATCTCGTACCGCATCAAGCAAATTTACGGATAATTGATGCGTGTCGTAAACGAATGGGTTTAGATCCCTCGAAGGTTATGATTAATATTGATAAATATGGAAACACAACTGCTGCAACAATACCACTTTGTTTATCAGAATGGTGGCAAGCAGGTAAATTGAAACCCGGAAATACACTCGTACTTTCAAGCTTTGGGGCTGGTTATACATGGGGTTCAATTTTATTGAAATGGTCAATTAATCCTCCACAATATTAAAAAAGCAATGACTTTATGCGCTTATATATTCCCCGGTCAGGGTTCCCAATACGTTGGTATGGGAAAAGATCTGTACGAGAATAGTTCAACCGCACGAAATATTTTCAATCAGGCAGATAATATCCTTGGGACATCACTCAGTAAAATTTGTTTTGAGGGGCCTGAAGATTTACTAAAACAAACAATCAACACTCAACCTGCAATTTTTTTGCACAGTTTTATTATAACGAAATTAATGAATAATGTCAATGTTTCAATGGTTGCAGGACATTCACTTGGTGAATACACTTCACTTGTATTTGCAGGTGCTTTATCGTTTGAAGATGGATTGAGATTAGTAAGACTTCGCGGTGAACTAATGCAAAGAGCTGGGGAGATGGAAAAAGGAACTATGGCAGCAATTGTTGGTTTGAGTATTAGTAGTGTGGTCGATATTTGCAATAAAGCCTCGAGCGTTGGAGTAGTCCAATGTGCTAATTTTAATTCACCAGATCAGATTGTAATCAGTGGTTCGGTCGAAGGTGTTAATAAAGCAGTTGAGATTGCAAAAAGTTCCGGGGCGAAAATGGCAAAAGTATTAGTTGTTAGCGGTGCGTTTCATTCGCCATTGATGGCAAGTGCACGTGAAAGTTTTAAAGCCGTATTATCTTCAGTAAAAATTCAAGATGCTAAAATTCCGGTTTATGCTAACGTTACAGGAAAGCAAGTACAAAAGGCAAATGAAATTCGTACATTACTTATTGAACAATTGACTAATCCAGTTCTTTGGGAACAATCCATAAAACAAATGATTTCAGATGGTGCAAAAGTATTCGTCGAGATCGGACCGGGGAAAGTTCTACAGGGATTAGTAAAGAAAATTGATCGTAATGTAACAACTCAAGGGATTGATAGATTTGATGAGGTTATAAAATTCAATGAGGAACACAAATCATGTTAGATTTTAAAAATAGAGTTGCGGTAGTCACAGGTGGAGGACAAGGAATCGGAAAAGCTATTGTTATGTTATTTGCAGCTAATGGTGCAAATGTAGTAGTTGTTGATATGAACGAAGATGGCGTCGAACAAACTCGAAAAGAAGTAGAAACACTTGGTGTAAAATCGATTGGAATTAAATGCAATGTTGCAGATGCAAATGATGTCAATATTTTGGTCCAGAAAACGTTGGCAGAATTTCCATCAATTGATATATTAGTGAACAATGCTGGCATAACAAGAGACAATTTGATGATGCGGTTAGATGAAAAAGATTGGGATTTAGTATTGTCTGTGAATTTGAAAGGTCCATTCTTGGTTACAAAAGCGATCACTCAGGTGATGATGAGAAAAAGATATGGCAGAATAGTGAATATCGCCTCAGTAGTAGGTTTGATGGGCAATGCGGGACAATCAAATTATGCTGCCTCAAAGGGCGGTTTAATTGCATTGACAAAGTCCGTAGCAAAAGAGTTTGCATCCCGAAATATTACATGTAATGCTGTAGCACCGGGATTTATAGAAACACCCATGACTGCGAAATTGCAAGATAAAGTGAAAGAGAGTTATATTAAAGCCATTCCGTTAAATCGCTTTGGTACACCAATGGATGTTGCTAATGCTGTATTGTTTCTATCTTCGGAAGAAGCTGGTTATATAACAGGACAAGTCATTGGCGTTGATGGCGGAATGTTTATGCGTTAAGAAAATATTTTTTAATTAATCAATAATATTTTTAAAACAATATAAGGAATAAATCAAATGGCAGATATAGAAGCAAAGGTTAAAGAGATCATAATGAACAAACTTGGTGTTGAAGCTTCTCAAATTACACCGACTGCATCATTCACAAATGATTTAGGTGCTGATTCTCTAGATACTGTTGAATTGGTTATGGAATTCGAAAAAGCATTTAATCTCTCGATTCCTGATGAAGATGCAGAAAAAATTGCAACTGTTGGTGATGCGATCAATTATCTATCATCAAAAGTAAAATGAATCAAATTATTTGATCTCTTATTTCATTTTCTCAATTAAATCACCACAAAGAAAAGTGAGAGATATGGCGGAGTGTCTATGAATATCCAGAATTATAAAAAGCGTCGTGTTGTTGTGACCGGAATTGGAGCTGTCACGCCAATTGGTTTGAACATAAATGAAATTTGGCAAAACGCTCTTGCTGGGAAAAGCGGTGTTGGGAAGATTACCTATTTTGATGCAGCAAAATACGACACAAAAATTGCAGCTGAGTTAAAAGGATTTAATCCACTCGATTTTCTTGATAAGAAAGAAGTTAATCGGATGGATCCGTTCACACAATACGGAATGGCATCAGCCGACATGGCTTTGAAAGACTCTGGATTAAATTTGGACAGCATTGATCATGACAGAGCAGGAGTCGTCTTTGGTTCTGGTATCGGTGGTATGCTCACATGGCATAAACAGATGCAAAATTATTACGATGCCGGCGGTCCGGAACGAATAAGTCCTTTCTTTGTTCCAATGATGATTTCTGATATTGCTGCTGGCCATATCTCAATGCGCTATAAACTTAAAGGACCTAATTATGCGACTACATCAGCATGTGCAACATCGGCACATGCGATTGCAGATTCTTACATGATTATTCAGCGTGGTGATGCCGACATTATGTTTACTGGTGGTGCCGAAGCCGCAATCACTCCAATGGGTGTTGGTGGTTTCAATGCTATGAAAGCTCTATCTACTCGAAATGACGAACCACAAAAAGCCAGTAGGCCTTTCGATGCACAACGAGATGGATTTGTTATGGGTGAAGGAGGAGGTGTTTTAATACTCGAAGAAATGGAATTCGCACTAAAGCGTGGTGCCAAAATCTATGTAGAGCTCGCAGGTATTGGACTTACGGCGGATGCATATCATATTACAGCTCCCGCTCCCGGTGGAGAAGGTGCTGTTCGTTCAATGAGGTTGTGTATCAAGGATGCTGGACTCAGACCAGAAGATATTGATTATATAAATGCTCATGGAACATCCACACTTTATAATGATAGAATGGAAACACAGGCAATAAAGACAGTCTTTGGTGAACATGCCTACAAACTTCATGTAAGTTCAACAAAGTCAATGACGGGCCATCTACTCGGTGCTGCAGGAGCTATTGAAGCAATTTTTACAATCTTAGCAATGGAAAGAAATATGCTCCCACCAACTATAAATTATGAATTTCCCGATCCAGAATGTGACCTAAATTATGTCCCCAACAAACCTATTCCTAAGAACGTTAATGTAGCTATAAGCAACACATTCGGTTTTGGCGGTCATAATGCGACATTATTATTCAGAAAAGTTCAGATAAGCTAATAAATTTTTATGAAAATATTGCGCCGATTTTTTCGTTCACTCGGTAAACTCGTTGGCGCTAACGAATATTCTGACCAATTTAAAATCAATTTCAAAAAACTTGAAGAAGTTCTTCAATATTCTATAAAAAACAAAAATCTTTTCACAGAAGCACTCTCTCATCGTTCATATCTTCAAGTAAGCGGAGATAAATACAATGTCACTAACGAACGTCTCGAATTCTTAGGAGATTCTGTATTAAATTTAGTTGTCGGTGAATTCTTATTCCGAAATCTCCCTGATGCTAAGGAGGGAGACTTAACAAAACTTCGTGCTCGTTTGGTTAACCGAAAAGCACTTTCTGTAATTGCAAACTACTTGCATATCTCTGAGTTCCTATTGATGAGTCCAGATGCACAGCAATTATCAGAGCGTGGTAGAGAAACTGTTCTATCTGATGCATTCGAAGCTCTCGTTGGTGCAATTTACCTTGATAGTAACTTTCAAGAAGCAAAAATATTCATCGAAGAGCAGTTGTTATCTGCTTTAGAGAAAAAGTTAATTAAATTAGAAGATGAAAATTATAAAAGTCAACTTCTCGAACAATCTCAATCAGTCGGACTTGGAATTCCTCGATATGTTACAATCGGTGAGACTGGTCCAGATCATGATCGAACTTTCACTGTTGAGGTTTTTCTTGGAAAGAAATCTTACGGTATTGGGATAGGTAAAAACAAAAAAGTTGCAGAACAAGCTGCTGCTGAACAAGCATTAAAAAATTTGATTGTAAAGGAAAATCAATCATGAAAAATCCAGCAAGCCAGGAAATAAAAAAAATTTTGACAGAATCAAAATCCGTTGCAGTAGTTGGTGCATCGAACAAACCAGAACGCGATAGCTATCGGGTTATGCAATACCTGATTGAAGCTGGTTATAATGTGATTCCCGTAAATCCCTCCTACCCACAAATACTTGGAAGAAATTGCTATCCTGATTTACGACAAATCGAAGAACCAATAGACATAGTGGATATCTTCCGCCGTTCTGAAGATGTTTTACCAATAGTTCAAGATGCCGCTATCATCAATGCGAAAACTGTTTGGATGCAAATTGGTGTCCAAAATGAAGAAGCTGCACAACTCGCATTGCGTGCAGGATTAAAAGTAGTCATGAACCGATGCATTATGGTCGAGCACCGTACACTAATGCATGTTTAATTGAATGAATCTTGTTCGTTTAAATTGGTTGCTAATCTTAAATTTTGCACTTACATCTCTCACCCTGCCTAAAGATCTATTTCAAGATACTTCACTTACGACTACTGATAGTCTATTAAAAGTTGATAGGATTGTAATTATCGGTAACGAATACACAAAATCTTTTGTGATTCAGCGTGAAATGTCGCTCCAGCCCGGAACAAAGATTACCAAACAATTGTTAGAATATGATCGATCTCGAATTTATAGTCTTGGACTATTCAATCACGTCGTGATTACAGTCATTCCAACGAATGAAGAAAAAGCAAATATCGTTGTTGAAGTAAGTGAAAGGTGGTACATTTTTCCATTTCCTGTCGTTGGGATCAAAGATAGGGATTGGAAAAAATTTTTTTATGGAGCTGGGCTCCTTCATTCGAATTTTCGAGGGAGAAACGAAAAACTTTATATGGTTTTCGTTTTTGGTTATGATCCATCTGCGGAAGTATGGTACAATAACCCTTTTTTGAGTGAAAATGGCTCGTACAGTCTCGATGCTAAAATTGCATACAGCAAAATTCAAAACAAAAGTCTGATTGCACAAAGTGGATCAACTAATTTTTCGGAACAACATGTTTATGGATCTGTTGGAATTGGTAGGCGAATCGGAATACATCATTCATTTTGGTTGACTCTCGGTTACGAGTATGTAAAAGTTTCAGAGTATATTGTTGGTAGAACGATCTCTTCCAGTGGTATAGACAAATTTCCCTTTGCAAATATAAGTTATACTTACGATACTCGTGATTTGGTGGAATATCCAGCCCAGGGTTCATTCGTCAGATTAGCTATAACAAAATATGGTCTACTTACAAAAGGTATCGATGTTGTTAGGTATGCCACAGATTTCCGACAATATCTACATTTAAATTCAAAGTTGATATTGGCAGGAAGGTTGTTTACAAATAATGCTTTCGGTGGTCAAACTCCAAGTTACAATCGTGTATACTTCGGATATACAGATAGAATCAGAGGTCATTTCAAAGAAGTGATTGAGGGCGAAAATTTATTTGGTGTCTCTTCGGAATTACACTATCCACTTTTCGAGCCAATTTTTATCCAATTGCATTTCCTACCCGCCGAGTTTAGTATTATAAAGTTTGGTGTTGTTGCAGCAATATTTGCTGATGCTGGTACTGTATGGTTTCGAGGACAAAAGTTCGCAATAAATAAATTTGCCCGCGGCTACGGCTTTGGTATTCATTTCTTATTACCATACAGTATGGTTTTACGTACCGATTACGCATGGAATGAAATCCGCCAGGGTGAATTTATCTTTGACCTCGGGGCTTCATTTTGACATCGATATCGAAAATCATATATTA